>NZ_JASODH010000002.1:0-366334 GCF_030212035.1 Pauljensenia sp. UMB10120
AAGCCGCCTTTGCGCTGATGGTACTGCGACCGGGGGGTCGTGGGAGAGTAAGACACTGCCGCAATCAACCGTGAGTTGGGGGTGGGGTACAGGCCTGGAGACAGGCACGTACCCCACCCCCCCTTTTTACGCGCACACGCAAGCCCGCACGCGCGCCTGCGCGCATAGCAGGCACTGCCCGAGCCTCACGAGCGAGATGCATCTGTCGGATTGGCTTTCAGCACCGAAGAAGCCTCCCCCCACGCACGGGGGGAGGCTCCCATAGACGGGAGGCGTCTTCAATTGCCAGGTGAGGGCCTACCTGCGGTGCGTCACCAAAACTGTTCCCATTAAGATTGCCGCCAGGCCCGCAATCACAAGACCAGAGTCCGAACCAGTCGCAGCCAGGCGCGAGGGACGCTCCAAGACCACACCTTGACCCCGACCCTCCTCATCACCAGTAGTCTGAGCTGGATCAACCTCTGGCTTGCCAGATGGTCCAACAGGCGAGGACTTCGTCAGCAGTGGAGATTCCGTTTGAGCTTGTCCAAGAAGACAATGGCGCAGCTCGGAGACCTTGTACCAGGATGATCCTTCGGCAACCGCAGTACACGAGGAATTAAACGGTGTTTCCACCTCGTTGACAAGCATGCGGACAATCGGGGTCCACGACCTACCCGTTGCAGGATCGGTGCCGGCCTGACAGGCCGTGTCCCACTGGACGTTTGCCGCCATCGGCATGACGGTGGATCCGCGCCATTCGTTGGTGGCGTAGTTAAAGACGTCGTCGATGCTGACAGGCTGTGAGACAGCAGGTGCCTGCTGGGTTGAACCAGGCAAACGAAGCAGGGCGGAGAAAGGAGCAATCGTTTCTGCGTGAGCAAAGCGGAACGTTGCAACGTGGGATCCACCTGCGGTGCGCTCATCGATCTGGGCGAAGAAATCATCGAGCAACGGTTGCGCAGGCGCGTATGACCCGTCAGTTCCCGTCACGCCCGGACCTTTTTCGTAAAAGTCCTCAGCGTCGAGCAGATAGGAGAACCACTTGGCGTCGTCCTGGTAGTTTGCGAAATACTGCTCGAAATCGAATGCGTGCTCCCCGGTGTTTTCCTCCTGCATATCAGCACCGATGATGTACAGGTTGTACAGATCCATCGCCGCATCAACAGCGCTGGTGATCTTCTTTTTGGCGGAGCCGCACGCATCAGCGTCAGTGCTTTCATCAGCGTTCGGTGCGCAGTTCTTGTCGCCGTCCTTCGAGCCATCGGCAGTGTTGAACCATGTATGCGCATCATCTCCGATCGAGTCAATAAACTCGGGCGTGAAGATCTGCGAGAGAACCCGGCGTGCCGATTCCTGCGACTGAGGCAGCAACTCGATGTAATCCATCGCTCCGGCGATCACTCCACCGTCACTGGTCTGCTCCCCAATGAATGCTTCGTAACGAGAGGCTACTTCGTAAGCCGGCGTCCCCTCCTGCTTCACTGAGCCATCAGGGTTCTCCAGCTTGTGGAAGTAAAGTGTTTCAGGATGCGCTTCGAGGGATTCCACGATCGGCGTCACACTGTTGTGCGAGGCGGCTTCAAACCCTGTGAGGAAGCTTTCGCCGGATTCGGTGGCGCGAGCCTCACCTGAGGACTCAAAGCGGATCGCGTCACCCTCGGCAATGGCGCGCTCGAAGAGAGCAGAGTTGCGTTTGTAGGTGCGTTCACCAATTCCGCGGTGCTGCGTAGCGCCCTGACCGGTGAGCATTCCGTAGCCGTTGGCCACGTTGGCCGCTGTGATCGACTCGAGGTTCTTCATGAAGGCCTCGCCCACCTCCGGTGACACGAAACCATTTTCTTTCTGAGCCGTCTGAGCCATCAGCATTAACAGAGCATCGTACTTATAGGAGGACAATCCTCGCGAACCATGGCGAGCGACGAGCTGAGTATGTTCAATGTCGAAACCTGCTGGAGGCTGTGAATATCCTGCGATGTCACTTTCGCTGGGTGCGATGTACGGCTGCTTCGAGGAATAGAAAGGACCTTCCTCGGTGGCGTCAGCAAAAGCCAGTTGCTGAGTTGACACCACGGACAATGCCGCAATTGAACAAAGCGCAGTCAGCCCGACAATCCGGGCGCGCTGTGTAGTCGTGTTCAGACTCCTAAGCACTATGAAAGCGAAACACATACAGCCCTCACGCTAAGTGGTCAAAATGGCAGGAAGGGCCATGAAAGCTAACGCGCACGTTACAGGCGCGTGAACATCTGCCGGAAGGTCGATGGCCTTGCTGTCGAGCGTCACAAGACCGACCGTGGTGCCGCACTGACATCTACTTACGGGGTTGCACTACAACCCTGTGACGGACGGTAGTGAGCGCCCAGTTGTCATGTTCGTGAAAGAGCTGATTATGCGCCGGTTGACACCGAGATAATACCTTTGATCAGGACAGTTGCAGCGCCCACAACTGCCAGGACCAGTGCCAGCGCACGGGAATGAGACTTGCTGACTCGAGGAGCAATAAGCACTCCCGCAGCGATCCCCACGAGCATCGCGCCAATAGCTACTGCGATGAGCCACCACGAGGTATGAAGCTGCACAGAACCACTCAACCACTTGGTTGTCAGCGAAATCAACCCGCCGTAGCTTCGCCCCTCGAACCACAGATGCGATCAGTGACACGGTGATGAGTGCGCCAACAATAACCTGCACCCAGGCAGGTGAAACACTACGCACCAGCAAAGCCCCAGGAATTGAGCCGACCACCATGATTGGCCCGAGCAGCACCCACCGTTTCCAGTCGATGTCGCGCCACACGGTCAGCGCGATGATGCTCGCATTGATGACAGCCAGAATATTCATCATGACGATGCCGTCCACACCGCCCATCAGCAGCGACAACACCGGGCCAGCAACCAGGCCCAGCCCCATGCCGGAAATGCGTTGCAAAGACGCTCCCAGCAGGACTGAGCAGGCAATACAACACGCTACTAGCATGTGCCGCACCTCCTTGCTGGTGGCTATCACATCCACCTAGGCGATGCCTCCACCTCAATGAGAGGAGTGTCGGCCCTTGGCGGTGCTACCTACTATTCAGCCGGCGCGTCCTTCGAGCCGGACGGTATTTCCGGTGAGTCAGTCGGTGCCGCTTGGCAGTCGAGGAATTGCAGCAATCAGTGCGCGCGCATAGTCGCCCTCGGGAGCTGACAATACACGACGAGTCGGGCCGCGATCTTCGACGTGCCCATCCTTGAGCACGACGATAGTGTCGCACGCTGAGGCCACGGTCGCCAGATCGTGAGAAACCAGCAGAAGCGACATGCCGCGCTCACGGGTGATCGAATCGATCATCTCCATGACGGAGGCGCGCGTCGCCATATCCAGTGCCGAAACAGGTTCATCAGCGATGATGACGCTCGGCTCAGACACCAGCGCCCGGGCAATGGCGATGCGTTGACGCTGCCCACCTGAAAAAGTTCGAGGATACTCGTCAGCGCGCTGCGGATCGACACCGACCAGGCGCAATGCCTCGTGCACCATCTCCCGCGCCCGTGCGCCCGACGCCACCTTCAGCGCGTGCAGCGGCTCGGCAACGATCGCCCCGACACGCATACGCGGGTTGAGGGAAGAATACGGATCCTGGAACACCGCCTGAACGTGTGAACGGAAATTGCGCATGATACTGCGCGAACGCGAGCGCACCGGCATCCCGGCAAAGGCGACAGACCCCGACTGCGCGGGCAGCAGTCCCAGGCCCAGCCGCGCAGCTGTGGTTTTCCCGCTTCCGGATTCACCGACGAGGGCGACGCGTGCACCCGGCTCGAGGTGCACGCTGAAGTGGTCAATGCCGGCATCTGTTGACGGGTAGTGGAAGGTGACGTCGTCAAAAATCAGAGCAGAATCACTCATCGTTGTCCCTCCGATCGTCGCGGGACTGGATAGTGTCCATCATCGTGTCGAGGTGGCGCGCCGCCTCCACAATGCGGCGTGTGCCATCGCTCAGATCCGTTGCGTCTGCGGCCACGAGGTTCGAGGTTGACACGTCGTCGCTGATCCGTCCCTCCTCGATGACGACGATGCGATCAGCCATCTGTGCGACCACCGGAAGGTCATGAGAGATGAACAGTAACGCAGTGTCGTGCTGGCGCGTGGCCTGGGTGAGGACATCCAGAATATGTGCCTGCACTGTCACGTCCAGCGCCGTGGTGGGCTCATCTGCGATCAGGAGGTCTGGCTGACAGGCCAGCGCCAGCGCAATCGCCACGCGTTGGCGCTGGCCTCCGGACAGTTCATGCGCAAATGCGTGGGCAACGCGTTCAGGATCAGGTAGCTGCACTCCGCTCAGCGCTTCATTGATTGCAGCGCGCATGGCGCGTCGCCCTCGTACATGCTGATGGTGGGCCAGCGGCCATTCCAACTGCTTACCGATACGCATGAGCGGATCGAGGGCAGACAGGGGATCCTGGAAAACCATTGCGGCAGTGGCTCCGCGGAAACTGCGCAAGTCTTTTTCAGAGGCGCTGGCCACATCGAGGTCGCTCACCCGTAAAGATCCGCTCACCTGAACTGGCGAAGGCAGAAGCCCCATCACAGTCTTGGCGAACATTGATTTACCCGACCCGGACGCACCGATCATGCCCACGTGCTCGCCGCGATTCATGGTCAGATTGAGCGAGTCCAGAATCGTGCTGCCGCCGATGCGCACGGTCAGATCGTTGGCCTGGAGCAGTGGCGCGGTCATGAGGCCTCCTGCTGGGTAGGATCGACCACGGCGCGCAGGCCATCCGACAGTAGATTTGCGCCGATCACGAGGACGACGATGGCGACGCCTGGTGCGATTGCGCCCAGAGGCTGTGTGGTGAACGTGGCCTGAGCATCCAGCAGCAGACGTCCCCATGACGCGTTCGGCGGGGGAGTGCCCAGCCCCAGGTAGGACAATCCTGCTTCAGCCAGAACCGCCGAACCGAACAGGACGGCCACGTTGACGATCAGGAAGGGCCAGATATTGGGTAGAACATGGCGCCAGACAATGCCAAGGGTCCCCACTCCGGACGTGCGTGCGGCAACCACGTACTGCTCGCGCAGCACACGTGATGTGAGGATGCGCGTCAGCCGCGCTATCACGGCAGATGCCGACAGGCCAATCGCCACCGTGACGGTCAGCAGTGATGCGCCTCCAACTGCGACCATCAGCATGGCGAGCAGTAGTGTCGGAAAGGCGATGAGGACGTCCAGGATCGAGGAGGCCACATCGTCGAACCAGCCGCGCGAAAGTGCTGCAAGGAGTCCGAAGCTGATGCCGATGATGGATGCGATGAGCGCTGCGCCGGCGCCGACCGTCAGCGCGATACGCGCACCGATCAGTACGCGTGTAGCGATGTCATGGCCTAGGCGGTCGGTGCCGAGCCAGTGCTGCCACGATGCGCCTTCCAGTCGGCCGCCCGACGTGTCATCGACAGGGTAGGGCAGCCAGAACAGTGAGATGAGGGCGGCCAGGGCGACCGCGGAGAGAAGAACGACGCCGATGATCAGGCCGGCTCTGCCGGTTCGACTGGTCCGGCGGCGCGGAGCGGATGGCGAAGGGGAGGGTGCGGGAGTCATTTACGCGCGACCTCCTGTCAGGGAAGTGCGCAGACGCGGATCAACGATACGTTGAAGCACGTCAGCAAGGAACCCGATGACCAGCACGAGGGCGGTGGAGGCAAGCAGGACCCCTTGAATAGAGGGGAAATCATGCTGAGCGATCGCTCGGGTCAGCATGGAGCCCAGGCCGGGCAGAGCGAAAACCTGCTCAACAACGACTGCACCGATGAAGGTTGTTGCAAGCTCGATGCTGGCTACCGAGATCACCGGGATCGATGCGTTGCGCAAACCGTGACGGATCATTGCGCGCGTGCGCGACTGGCCCAGCGCCCGCGCGCACGCCATGTAGCCTGAGTCAATGACATCGAGGGCGGCTGAGCGGGTGTAGCGCGTCATCGACGCGCTGGAGACGAAAGCGATGGTGCTGACCGGCAGGACGAGTGCCGTCCACGCGAGGAACGGGGTACCCCATCCCTGGGGTGGGAAACCGCTCGCGGGCACCAGACGCAACCTGACGGCAAAAACGATCACCGCCATCATGGCGATCCAGAAAACTGGAACAGCGATGCCGATCTGCGAAAAGATCGACACGATCAGGCCGGCAGGCCCGTTGCGCCATCGAGCCGCCACGTATCCCAGAGGAATGGCAATGATCAGGGCGAATGTGAAGGCGATCAGAGTCAGAGGAATGGTCACCGACAGGCGTGAGGCAATCTCAGCACCCACCGACGTTCCTGATGTAAACGACGTGCCCAGGTCGCCATGCGCCAGGTCAGAAATCCAGCGGACGAACTGGGTCACAACCGGCTGGTCAGATCCGACCTGACGGCGCGCCGCCTCAATCTGTTCCGGCGTTGCGGTCGATGTCAAAAGCGCATTGGCTGGGTCGCCGGGCAGGAGCCTGAGCAGCACAAATATTGCAATGAGGCCCGCCACCCCAGTGGCAACCAGCAATGCGCTGCGACGAACCAGGTACCGGATCACTCGGACTCGCTAATCCCCGCCACGAAGAACTGTGAGTTCAACCCGTTGACCCCGTATCCGCTCAGATGAGACCGTGCGATCACAACTTGAGGGTACAGGTAGAGCCAGGCGCTTGCGGCTTCCTCGGCAATAATCCTGTTGGCCTGGCGCAGCAGGTCGGCTTGTTCATCGG
Organism: Pauljensenia sp. UMB10120; assembly: GCF_030212035.1. NCBI lineage: Bacteria > Bacillati > Actinomycetota > Actinomycetes > Actinomycetales > Actinomycetaceae > Pauljensenia > Pauljensenia sp. UMB10120. The sequence goes on from NZ_JASODH010000002.1 coordinate 6,701, forward strand.
TGGAATGCGCGTGCTGAGAACGCTCGACAAGGTCGGACACTTCAGGATTGTCGTAGCCCCAGTAGAAATCCGGGTTGGCGTACCACACGACGTCGCGAGTGTTGACGTGCTCCTGCAACGTGGCTTCGAAATCCTTGTTTGTGAAGACCTTGGAATACCATTCGTCAGCGGTGATCGGATTGATCGTCACGGTTACACCGATCTTGGCCAGCTCGCTCTTGACGAACTCAGCGACCAGTGGATGCGGATCGTAGGTCGGAGTGTCCAGCGTGAAGGAGAAGCCGTCAGCCAGTCCGGCTTCGGCCAGCAGTGAGCGCGACAACTCCGGATCGTAAGGGTTCAGGTCAGTCAGGTCCTCATACCACGGGTCCGAGGGCGGCACCATCGAGCCGATGACCTGTCCCTTGTCCGCCCACACGGACTCCAGGAGTTTGTCGCGGTCAATGGCTGAGTAGACAGCTTTGCGCACGCGCGCATCATCGAACGGCTTGAGTCGGTCATTGAAAGCGAGCAGTTCCTTCGTCGTGGACATGCCGTCAGAAACGGTGAAGTTCGCGTTCGAATCGAAAGTGGGGATCGCATCCGGTGACTGCACATTCGTCACAATGTCGATGTCACCGGCCTGCAGAGCGTTCGTCATGGACGTCACATCGGTGAAGTAGTGGAAGATGGCACCGGCATTGGCAGGCTTGTCACCCCAGTAGTCCTCGCGAACCTTCAGCGTGAGGGTCGAACCTTTCGTCCACCCCTCCACCGTGTAGGGTCCGGTGCCGTCAGTTTGCGTCGTGGTGTCGAGCCCTTCGGGAACAACCCACATGCCGGACAGGTCATAGTCCAGTGAAACGGAAGGCTCTGACAGCGTCAGGACGACGGTCGTGCTGTCAGGTGCCTGCACGTCAGAGATAACGGATACTTCCTTCTTGCGCGCGGACTGCGATTCGTCAGACAGTAGGTGCTTGATGGAGGCGACAACGTCGTTGACGGTCATCTCTTTTCCCGAGGAGAACGTCACGCCCTCACGAATGGTGAGCGTATGGGTCAGTCCATCTTCGGAGACGACGTCTTCAGTGGCCAGCCATGGTTCCACGTCACCCGAATCAGTCAGGCGGAACAGTGTTTCATACACGTTGCCTGTCAGCGCTTCGGTCGCGCCCTGCCCACCGCTACCTGAGTTTGATAGGTTCGTCGGCTCGTACAGGGAGCCAATATCGATGGTGGCCGCTGCGTTCGCCTGGCCGCCGGCGCTTTGACCGGACTGGCTCGAGTTGAAAGCATCCGGGCCCGCACACGCAGTCATTCCCATGACGAGGGTGGCCAACGCGGCGATGACTCGTGAACGTTTCACAAAAGCTCCTATCCCAGATGCGGTCAGTGCGCTGTGTGTCACTGCGGACGCATCGCGACTGTTTAATCGGTGTGTGGGCGGGCGGTCACTATATACGCAGCCCACACTAGTCACACGTTAATGCGAGATGAAGACCTGTGCGTTGTGATATTCACCGTGTGAGATGGGAAGCGGGTCACCTGTCCTAGGCAAGGAGGTGTCGATGGTGGCACCATTTATTACTGTGAAAAACTCTGCCTCAGATGATTCGACTGCCAGCTCGACGTCGAACTTTTCGGCACCTGCGTCCAACGAGTTGCCCTCGTCGGGCACAGCCGCGCACGACGATCCCAGGCACGACGAACCCGGTCGCGACGGTTCCCGTCACGGCAGGCCAGGCCGCAATGAGCCTGGTGGCGGCGATACCAGGCGGGGCGATGCCGGGCGAGGTGCTCCTGAACGCACTGCTGCGGCGCGTGAGGATGCAGTCACGGGCACAGACCACAACCGGTACGCTCACACCGAGCGTGAACGCACCTCACTGACGCTGCACCGTATGGTGGCTCACGATCGCCTTGCTCACGCGTCGCGTATCGTGTTGCGTCTGGGACAGATGCTGTTGTCCAGCGGTGCGAGTGCATTCCGCGTCAAACACGGCATGGCTCGTCTGGCGCAGGCAGTCGGCATTGAGCAGCACCACGCGCAGGTGACATACACCGAGATTATCTCCACGGCGTACGCGTCGGGCACCTTCCGCACCGAGCTTGCCGAGCAGCGCGCGATGGGTGTCAACGCTGACCGCATCGACCGGCTTGCGAGTTTCGTCAATGGCCTGGGCGGGCCCGGATCGATCAGCATCGAGGAAGTCGACTCCACACTTGATGAGATCGAGCACGTGCCGCCGTTGTATTCGACGCTGCCGAACGCGTTGGCATCGGGTATCGCATGCGCGGCGTTCTCGTTTCTTAATCACGGCGGCTGGGTGGAGTGCTCCGTTGTTGCCATCGCGGCCTTCTTCGGTCAGTATCTGCGCCGCCAGATGCTTCACCGTCGCATGAATCACTTCGGCGTGTGGATGGCGTGCGGTGCATTGGCCTCCACGATCTACATTTCACTGGTGGCAGCCGCGCAGCACTTCATGAACGTCGAACCAACCCACCAGGCCGGTTTCATTTCAGCAGTGCTCTTCCTGGTGCCAGGATTCCCGTTGGTCACCGGCATCATTGACCTGGTGCGTCACGATTTTCAGGCGGGGATTCCGCGTCTGGTCTATGTCACGATGCTGATGGTGTCGGCGGGTGTGGCCGTGTGGAGCGTGTCGTTGATTTTCCACTGGTCGGTCACCCCTCAGTATGACTATCACCTGATGCCGTGGGTGCTGTACCTGCTGCGGTTCCTGACCTCGTATATCGCGTCTTACGGGTTCGCTATGTTGTTTAATACGCCGCCCAAGGTCAGTGCCTACGCTGCGCTGATCGGTGCGACGATCAACACGGGTCGTCTGGCGATGGTGGACGAGTTGCATGTGCCCGTTCAGGCTGCTGTGGGGATTGCGGCACTGTGCGCGGGTCTGCTGGCGTCGCTGGTGGCGCGTTCGAGCCATCGTTACTCACGCGTGAGTCTGTCGGTGCCCGCCGTTGTCATCATGATCCCGGGTGTGCCGTTGTACCGTTCGCTGGCTTACCTGAACAACGGGAACATCAATGACGCGTCTGCCGCACTTTTCTCCGTGTTCTTCACGGTTATTTCAATCGGCGTGGGTCTGGCGGTTGCGCGCATGCTCACTGACCGCAACTGGCTGATGGAGCGTCCAGTGTCTGTGCCTTCGCTCGGCCTGGCTGGGGCAATCGACGAGGGTGACGTTGATGAGCTGGGTGACAGCCTGGGCGATGAGGTCGATCCTTTCCCTGAAGGAGCCGACGGGCGGTAGCCGGTGGTATACCGCTGCAGCGCCGGCACGGCGTGCGGCACCCCGTGAGAGGGCGCGCAGGGATTGCTGCGCATCAACGTCATGCGGGTACTGTCAACGGGTCAAGGTCTGTCAGTGCGCTGCTGGGCACCTCGCCACAGTGACGGTCAACTGTTCAAGGTATTAATCAACCGGTCAAGGTAGCCGACGTTGCGAAGATCAACCGGTTAAGGTAGAACGCCGTCACCGCGCGATCTCACCATGTGAGAACCGCGGAATAGTGCGGAAAAGGCGCTGTCGCCGACGCGTGCCGGCCAGTTTTTCAGCTCTCTTACCTTGACCGGTTGATTCATGGGCAGTGCAATGACCTTGACCGGTTGACTTATGGGCAGTGCAATGACCTTGACCGGTTGATTGCATCTGACGTGATTGCATCTGACATGCTGGCCTTGGCGCACCATTCACTCAACCCCATAGTTCGCGTCGCATGCCCTTTCCGTCAGACAGCTGCTGTGCGCGGCAGCTTGTCGCCGAACCTTGTTGAGCCGGCGGCACTCTGATACCCTCATTATTAGCAGGTGTGGAATAATGCGCCTGCGGTTGTGGGCTGTTGTCGCGGCACTTACCCTCGGCTATACGGTTGCTCGCGATGACGGTGTATCTCGAGCAGCTTCGGGGCAGATTATTTGGAGCCAATGGAAAGGCTCTATTGGCTGGGGGATTTACGCAGGTGCAGTTGCGCTCGGCCCGGTTGGCGTGGTGGCCTATGAAGGGTGGAAGAACGGCTTTACGCAGGAATGCATGAAACATGACTATTGCAAGAATGGGTCGGTGATTCACAATGACTGTGAAGATGACCAGTGATGCTTTGTATGTTATTGCCACTGTGCTGTTGGGTGGCGGGTTGATTTATGCGCTTGTGGTACGCGGCGCAGTTCCTGGGCCTGCTTTGGGTGGCGGGATGCTGGTCCTGTTTATTGCTGCCGCATTGAACCTGATTGATGAGCGGCGCAAACGTCAGTCGCTCCGTTCGGACAAGGTCCGCAAGGGCAACGACAAAGATCAGTAGCCAGCTCGCACAAAAAGCGGGTCGCCCTCGTCCATAAAGGAGGAACGAGGGCGACCCGCCAATCACTTGTCCGCCAGCTGAAACGGCGGCGAAACTCAGCAGCTACATGGCGCCGAAGACCTGCGCCACCATGATCTTGCCGATCATGGCCACCGGGTAGACCAGTGCGTAGCCGAGCGCCACACGAGGATCCATGTTCGTGCGGCCATTCGCAAACGCCAATACCGCAGGCTGGGTCTGCGAACCCGCAAGTACACCGGCCAGACGCGTGCCGCCCATCTTGAAGATCCAGCGCATCGAACAGTACATGCCGATCGCCATGATCAACGTGATAATGACGCCGAGCAGGAAGATCTTCCACCATGCGCCTGATGTGAACGCTTCGATGATCTGACCGCCTGCGACGGCTCCGGCCTGAGCGAGGAAGACCAGCAAACCGAACTCCGAGAGCACCTGGCATGCGGTGTAGGGGATCGCGGTGACGATCGGGCCGACGCGACCGATCTTGCCAAAGATCAGGCCTATGATCAGCGTGCCGGCAGCGGAACCGATCGAGAAATACTCACCGGTGGGGGTGAAGAACTTCAGCTCGCCCAGCAAAATGCCCAGCGCCATGCCGATGCCCAGAGCGACCGGGTTCACGTCAGACAGGCCGCGTGCCGAGTCACCGAAGAACTCGGTAATCTTCTTCATCTTGGAGGTCGGAGCAACCACACGCACGCGGTCACCTTGCTGGAGCACCAGTCCGGGCTCTGCGACCATATCCACGTCACCGCGACGTACACGAGAAATCGTGGCGGAAAAACGAGTGGCGAAATCAAGGTCTCCCACTGTTCGCCCAGCGACCTTCGGGTCAGACACTGTCATGCGGCGGAAGTCCAGGTAGGAGCGGTCCTGCAACAGTGAGTGCGAGGAGGAGTGCCCAAGCTCGGTGGCAACACGCGCCACAAGTTCACGCGGGCCAACAACTGTCAGCAGGTCACCAGGATCGAGTGTGTCCGACATGGATGGGCGCGTGATCGGGCCAGCCTCACCGCGGCGCAGACGCGAGAACGTCACGCGGCTGCCGAGCTTTTCGTAGATGTCACCAATGAAGGGATGGTCTTCGCGCTCGACGCGGATGGTGCGGTTAGCCAGCGGGCTGGGCGCATCTTTGTCGTGCTTGCCGTATGACAGGGCAGCAGCCGCAGCACCGAGCATGCCGATGACACCAAAAATGTAGGAAATGGAGTAGCCAACAGTAGCAGCACCTGGGTCGCCGGACGCTTCTCCGGCGGCAGCCAGAGCGGGCGTGTTCGTCGTAGCACCGGCAAATGTGCCCGTGATCATCGCGGTGCTCATGCCGAATCCGCGTCCGACCAGCAGGCCGACCGAAGCGGCCACGATGTACAGCACGACCATGATAAGGATTGGTCCGATGGCCTTGCGCAGATTGTGGAAGAAGGATGCGCCGGAGGTAATACCGATAGCAAAGGCGAACAGGGCCAGGCCAAGCGTGCCGAGTTCACGGGTGACGCGCAGCTCAACACCGTATGTTTCCGCCCACGCAGCCAGGATGATCGCGAAGAACAACACCGCGGCGGCACCCAGTCCGATTCCACGAACTTTGACGCGGCCAAACGCCATCCCGATGCCGATCAGGATGAACAGGAACAGCACGGGCTGTTCAGCCAAAAATGAGAATACAGAGGCCACAGGCACACTCCCATTAAGTTCCAAAGGTCTACATGCTCTGGCATTATCTCAGGTATTTCTCAGGGGGCGACAGTCTATCGTCCCAATTGTCGTCACATTTGGCGAATGTGACGCGACTGGCTTTCTGGCCCGGCTCGCATGGGGCCTGCTGGCGTGGTGTGGGGATGACGAGGGCGTGCTGCAGGTTTGATACTGCACCGATGCCGGATGCGTGCCGAAAAGGCGCGAAGAAAGGGTGCGGAGGGCTGCCTGTGAAGCGCAGGCAATCTGGCTAATGACGCCCGGTTCTCACAATATGAGATTCCGGGACTCGCGGCCCGACGGAGCCGTAACGTATGAGACGTGCAGAACATTATCGCAGTGACGGACGTCATCCTCCTCGTAGGTTGGCGTGCGTATCCTGCTGCGTAAATGTCAGGTGGAACGCACGCCTAATCCCCACGCTTGGAGCGAAGGGGATTTTTTTGTACCACCACACAAACCATTGAGAGGACACCATGAACATGGGCGATACTCCAACACAGACAATGACCGGGGCGCAGGCCATCGTCGCGAGCCTGGAAGCACTGGGCGTGACCGACATTTTCGGTATGCCAGGTGGCGCGATCTTGCCGACCTACGACCCGCTCATGGATTCATCCATGCGTCACATTCTGGTTCGACACGAACAAGGAGCAGGACACGCCGCCGAGGGGTACGCCCTGGCGACTGGAAAAGTGGGCGTTGCGATCGTGACGTCCGGGCCGGCAGCAACCAACACATTGACTGCACTGGCTGATGCCAATATGGACTCTGTTCCGATCGTTGTCATTACAGGCCAGGTCGGTGCCTCCATGATCGGCACTGACGCATTCCAGGAAGCAGACATCGTGGGCGCGTCCATGCCGCTCACCAAGCACTCATTCCTGGTGACGGACGCGCAGGAAATCCCCTCGCTGATCGCTGAAGCATTTCACATCGCATCGACCGGGCGGCCAGGCCCCGTCCTCGTCGACGTGACAAAATCTGCCCAAAACGCACAGATGGAATTTTCGTGGCCACCGGCATTCGACCTGCCGGGCTACAGGCCTGCCGCTAAGCCGCACAAGAAGCAGGTGCGCGCAGCAGCGGCTGCCATTGCGACAGCTCAAGCTCCAGTTCTGTACGTCGGCGGTGGCGTGATCCGCTCGCGCAGTTCCGAGGCGCTGGCAGAACTGGTGGAAGCGACCAACGCGCCAGTGGTGACCACACTGACCGCGCGCGGCGCATTCCCCGACTCAGATCAGCACTGCCTGGGAATGCCGGGAATGCACGGAACGGTCGCAGCGGTGGGAGCCTTGCAGCGTGCCGACCTCGTTGTTTCTCTGGGTGCACGGTTCGATGACCGCGTGACAGGAAACCTCGACTCCTTCGCGCGTCGCGCACGTGTGATCCACGTGGACATCGATGCAGCGGAGATCTCGAAGAACCGAGTGGCAGACATTCCCATCGTGGGCGATCTGGCAGCGACCCTGCCTCGCCTGACGGCTGCCGTCAAGGCTGTACAAGACGCCAGTAAACCTGCCGATCTGGGCGGGTGGTGGCGCTACCTCAACAGGCTGCGCGACACTTACCCGATGGGGTGGACTGAACCGGAAGACGGGCGCCTTGCCCCGCAGGGCGTGATCTCGCGCCTGTCAGCTCACGCACCTGGTGCTATCTTCACCACCGGCGTGGGGCAACATCAGATGTGGGCGGCCCAGTTCCTCACCCTCGACAAGCCTCACCACTTCATTTCCTCCAGCGGACTGGGAACAATGGGCTACTGCATTCCAGCCGCGATGGGAGCGCAGGTCGGACAACCCGACACGGTGGTGTGGGCAATTGACGGCGACGGATCATTCCAGATGACCAACCAGGAGCTCGCCACCTGCGTGGTGAACCGGATCCCGATCAAGATTGCCTTGATCAACAACTCGGTGCTGGGCATGGTGCGGCAGTGGCAGTCACTGTTCTATTCGAAACGCTATTCGAATACCGACCTCAACCCCGACGAAGGTGACCAGGTTCCGAACTTCGTGGCACTGGCGAAAGCCTACGGCCTCGAAGCACGGACCGTGCGAACTGAGGACGAGGTGGACGAAGCGATCGACTGGGCAATGTCATTCAATGATCGACCTGTCTTACTGGACTTCAGGGTGTCGCGAGATTCGATGGTGTGGCCGATGGTCGCAGCCGGAGTTTCAAACGACGACATCATGTACGCCAAGGACATGGCTCCGAACTGGGAAACGGAGGACTGACTGATGGGACACTTGCGAACCTTGTCAGTGCTGGTGGAAAACAAGCCGGGCGTCCTCACCCGAGTGGCGGCACTTTTTGCCCGCCGCGCATTCAACATTCAATCCCTGGCAGTGGGGGAAACCGAACACCCGAAGATTTCCCGCATGACGATCATCGTTGAAGCCGATGGTCTGCCGTTTGAACAGATCACCAAGCAGCTCAACAAGCTGATCAACGTCATCAAAGTCGTTGAACTTGAGCCAGATTCCAGCGTGGAACGCCGACTCATGCTGATTAAGGTGCGCACGCATGGTGCACACCGCACCCCCGTGCTCGAAGTGGTCGATTTGTTCCGTGCTCACGTTGTTGACGTCCAACCGGAATCGGTGGTGATCGAATCCATTGGATCTGGTCAAAAGCTCGACGCCCTCGTGCGCGCACTTGAGCCATTTGGCATCACAGAAATCGTTCAATCAGGCGCTGTCGCCATTGGCCGCGGTCAACGCTCAATCACAGATCAACTCAAGGAGATTTAGAACAATGGCTGAAATCATCTATGACGACGGAGCAGATTTGTCGCTGATCCAGTCCAGGAAGGTCGCCATCATCGGATACGGCTCTCAAGGACATGCTCACGCCCTGAACCTGAAAGATTCCGGCGTTGACGTGGTGGTGGGACTTCGCCCTGGCTCATCCTCGTGGGACAAGGCCGAAAAGGCAGGCCTGAAAGTAGAGGACGTTCCCGAAGCTGTCAAGGAAGCGGACGTCGTCATGATTCTGGTCCCCGACCAGGTCCAGCGCACCGTTTACGCAGAGCAGATCGAGCCGAACCTGAAGGAAGATGCGGCACTGTTCTTCGCACACGGCTTCAACATCCGCTTCGGCTACATCGACCCGGGCAAGAACCATGACGTGTGTATGGTTGCGCCCAAGGGCCCTGGCCACACTGTTCGCCGCCAGTTCGTTGACGGCAAGGGCGTTCCAGCTGTTGTCGCAGTGGAAAACGACGCGTCAGGCAACGCATGGGATCTGACTCTGGCATACGCCAAGGGCCTGGGTGCCACCCGCGCCGGCGTCATCAAGACGACCTTCACCGAAGAAACCGAAACCGACCTGTTCGGTGAGCAGACCGTGCTGTGCGGTGGCGTCTCGCACCTGATCCAGGCCGGCTTCGAAACCCTCGTTGAGGCTGGCTACCAGCCCGAGATCGCCTACTTCGAGGTGTGCCACGAGATGAAGCTGATCGTCGACCTCATTAACGAGGGCGGCATCACAAAGCAGCGCTGGTCGTGCTCCGACACAGCTGAGTACGGTGACTACGTGTCCGGTCCGCGTGTGATCGGCCCGCAGGTCAAGGAAGCGATGAAAGAGGTGCTGGCGGACATTCAAAACGACTCCTTCGCGCACCGATTCATTGCTGACCAGGAAGCGGGCGGCCAGGAGTTCAAGGCACTGCGTGCCGAGGAAGAAAGCCACCCCATTGAAAAGACCGGTCAGGAACTGCGCCGCAAGTTCGGATGGGCCTCCGTTGACGAGGACTACACGGATGGCTCAGCAGCTCGCTGATCTTTCAGTTGATGACCGTGAGCCGGGGGTGGCACCGAACAGGTGCCACCCCCGGTCTATGCGTAGGCCTTCATGACCACCATGTGCGGAGCACAGTGTCCGTCATGTGGGCCGCTCATTCGCATGGTGGACGAGGAGCCGTGAGCGCAGATTGAAGCGACACAATGAAGCCATGACACGGTTGAAATTAGCTGTAATTCCCGGAGATGGCATCGGGCGCGAAGTTGTGCCGGAAGGACTGCGCGCACTGGAGGCCGCACTTGCTGGCTCAGGTACACACATTGACACCACCGACTTTGACCTGGGCGCCCATCGCTACCACTCCACTGGTGAGATTCTCACCGACGAGGACCTTGCCCGGATCGATGATTCCGATGCGATCGTTTTGGGCGCAGTGGGCGACCCGTCAGTGCCCTCAGGCGTGCTGGAACGCGGTTTACTGTTGAAGCTGCGCTTCAGCCTGGATCACTACGTCAACTTGCGTCCCTCGCTGTACTACCCGGGAGTTGCAACCCCCCTGGCCGATCCCGGCACCGTTGATTTCACTGTCGTGCGCGAGGGGACAGAAGGCCTGTACTGCGGAAATGGTGGCGCCATACGTACCGGCACCGACCAGGAAATTGCCACCGAGGTGTCCGTGAACACCGCCTTTGGCGTGCAACGCGTAGTGAAATACGCTTTCGAACAGGCGGCCGTCCGTCCAGCGCACCACCTGACGCTGGTGCACAAGCACAACGTCCTCGTCAATGCCGGGGGACTGTGGCAGCGCACGGTGGAAGAAATCGGCGCACACTACCCGAACGTCACTGTCGACTATGTCCACATCGATGCCGCCACGATCTACATGGTGAACGACCCGGGCCGATTCGATGTCATCGTCACCGACAATCTCTTCGGAGATATCCTGACCGACCTTGCCGGCGCGGTAACCGGTGGAATCGGCTTGGCAGCATCGGGCAATATCAATCCCGAGGGTACTCACCCCTCGATGTTCGAACCGGTCCACGGATCTGGCCCCGACATCGCCGGGACAGGAAAGGCAGACCCGACAGCTGCGATCGCATCGGTCGGAATGTTGTTGGAACACTTGGGATATCGCGAGGAAGCAGGCGCAGTCCACGATGCCATCGAACGCGACATGCAGCGTCGCGCTGACGCGCAGGCAAGCGGTGAGCAGCTGGTGCGTTCAACAGAACAGATTGGCAGCGATATCGCAGCGCAACTGGCACGCGACTAGGAAGTGTGCCAGTTGCCGTGGGACTGAGGTGAGCGTAGCCCTCGCGCAGCCAGAGTGCGCGCGTTCACGCCGACCACGTGCAGTGGCTCGACCCCGCGCGGCTGAGCAGTGTGCGCCCGAGGCGTCCGCTCGCGCGAAACAGGTCGACATATGGACTGTCATATTGTTCTGCGGTGCAGAGCGATAGGCTGCAGCTAGCGAATGCGAAAGTCAGTGACGATGAGGAGTAACGATGACTGTTGAGCATCAGCCCACGCAATTGGAACAAGCAGGTAGCCAGCCTCTTCCGGACGCCGACCGAATTGCTGGGCGCTTCCCGCTCGAAAAGAACACCTCGCCCGCTGATCAGGCGACCTACGACGGCATCATGAAGGACCTCACCTTCGGTCACCGCTTCACTGACCACATGGCACACATGGCGTGGACACCGCAGCAGGGATGGCACGACCGTGAAATCATTCCATTCCAGGACCTGAACTTGTCGCCGGCTGCAGCCGTGTTTCACTACAGTCAGTCCGTCTTCGAAGGACTCAAGGCGTACCGCCATGAGGACGGCTCCGTATGGACATTCCGCCCCGGATACAACGCTGCCCGCATTAATCATTCCGCTCACCGTCTTGCACTTCCACAGATGGACCGCGAAGACTTCGTGGGCTCGCTCGTAGACTATGTTCGTGCCGACGAAAAATGGGTGCCTGACGTAGAAGGATCGAGCCTGTATCTGCGGCCCTTCATGTTCGCATCTGAGGCGTTCTTAGGCGTCCACTCGGCTTCGCGCATTGACTACTACGTGATTGGATCTCCCTCGGGCCCGTATTTCGTGGGTGGATTCCAACCAGTGTCGATCTGGGTCTCCCGAGGTTTCCACCGCGCAGGCCCGGGCGGAACAGGAAGCGCCAAAGCAGGCGGCAACTACGCTGCTTCACTGCTCCCGCAGCAACTGGCAGGGGAAAAGGGCTTTTCGCAAGTCTGCTTCCTCGACAGTTACGAGGAACGCTACCTGGAAGAACTCGGCGGCATGAACATGTTCGTGGTGATGAGCGACGGTACCGTGTGCACACCTGAACTGACTGGCGTCATTCTGGAAGGCGGCACGCGCTCCGCGATCTGCCAGCTCCTGCGCTCACAGGGCGTGGACGTTGAAGAAAAGCCGATCGCCCTGGATGACCTGGTCAGCGGCATTCAGTCGGGTGCCGTCAGCGAGGTCTTCGCATGTGGAACTGCCGCTGTCGTCACACCTATCGGCCGCCTGGCCAATGATGATTTCGATGCGACGATCCCGGTGGGGCCGCTCACTGAAAAGATCTACCACCAGCTCACCGACATTCAGATGGGACGCGCAGACGACCCGTTCAACTGGACGTACAGGATCTGCTGAAACAGGTGTGATAGTCCATCGGCGGTGTTAATTTGCCGACCACGTAGGGACATCGTACTCTTACGTGGGTAAGCCGTTTTTATGTGAAACAGCGTCATATAAGCACGAGGTTTACCAACTGGCCAAACCGACTGCGACAGATGGAGTTTCAACAGTGAAAGCGGCTTCGTGGACACCAGCTGCATGCCTGAGCACACTCACGTGTGCCCTCGTCATGACGGTCACCGGGTGCGCCAACATTGCGACAGTACCCGAATCCGATGCCAGCGCATGCGACATGCCGCCAGCCTCCACCCAAGCCCGCGACTTTGACTTGTCGGAATCAGTTCAGGCCAATCTGCCCGACCCGCTACAGCTCAAGGGGCCAACAACCGCGTACACGCGAAGCGACCAGATCATCCCAATTTCCGACGATCCAACCAGCTCACAGACATTGCCTGCCACCGTGACCAGTGATGACGGTGCGCGCCAGACGGTTACGGACACCACGCGCATTCTTGCCCTGAACAATAACGGCGGACTCGCGTCCATCGTGTACGCGCTCGGATTTGGATGCCAGCTGGTCGGCAGGGACACGGCCACGGCGATCCCCGGCCTCGACAATCTGCCACAAGTCACGCGAAACGGGCACGAACTCAACGCCGAATCCATCCTGGCGCTGCACCCCTCGGTCATCATTACCGACGACAATATCGGACCGCGACAGGTCCACGAGCAGCTACGCGACACGGGCATCCCCGTCGTGTTCATACCTGACGTGCACGAGGGCGGCCTTGACGCTGTCGGTACTCAAATCAAAGCGGTGGCCGATGCTCTGGGTGTCCACGAGCTGGGCGCTCAGCTGGCTACGCGCACCGACCAGGAAATTGCGAACGCACGCCAGGCAGTTGCTTCCATTGCTCCTACTGATTCGTCGGCACGGCCACGCGCCGCATTCCTGTATATGCGCGGTCCCAAAATCTACGACTGGTTCGGCCAGAATTCAGGAGCCGACGCGCTGATTGAAGCATTGGGAGCGACCGACGTGGCAACGGAAGTGGGGTTCGAAGGATCCCAACCTACCAATGCTGAAGCGCTGGTGCAGGCGGCTCCAGACGTGATCGTGACGATGACACTGTCCATTGCGTCGGTTGGCGGGCTAGATGCGATGTTGAAATTGCCCGGCATTGCACAGACACCTGCCGGGCAGAATCGCCGCATCATCGACATGTCTGACTACGAGGTCATGACGTGGGGGCCGCGAACGGCTGATGTGATCGTGGCGTTAGGGCAGGCACTGTATGATCCGGAGCGCGCGTACCTTCCTGACCATAAGCCAGCCATTGTTCAAAAACGCCTCGATGAGATGGCGGCGCGCACAGGGCAACACGGCGGCGCTGGAACAGGGCGCGGTCACGGCGGACAAAGCGGCGCGCGTCAGTGACAACTGCCCGGCCCCGCACCCTCATCGTCTTCACCGTGATGACCGCTCTACTGGTCATCACGGTGCTCGTGTCTGCGGCGCTCGGCCAACTCGTCATTCCCTTCGACCAAGTCCTCGGATCCGTTACTCATAAAATCGGCTTGCCGTGGTTTCCTGCACCCACCCACCCATTCGGTGATGAAGCCCTGTGGAACGTGCGCTTTCCTCGCATCGCGATGAGCATCCTGGTGGGAATCTCGCTGGCGGTCGCGGGCGCGTTGATGCAGGGCATATTTGGCAACCCGTTGGCCGAGCCTGGAACAGTGGGTGTCTCCTCTGGAGCAGCGGTTGGTGCCGCACTGTCGGTCATCGCCGGATGGACATTCCTGGGGCCTCTCACCACACCGACGCTGGCATTCGTCGGCGGGCTGATCACCACATTCATCGTCTATGTCATGTCTCGACACGAAGGACGCACCGAAGTCGTGACGTTGATTTTGATGGGCGTCGCCGTCAACGCGGTCGCCGGAGCGATCATCTCATTCATCGTTTTTCGCGCGCCCACATCCGCCCGTGAACAGATCGTGTTCTGGCAGATGGGGTCCATCGCCGGTGCGTGCTGGCAGCAAGTCACCCTCGTCGCACCCCTGTGCGTGATCGGCACGCTCATCGCATTCGCTTTGTCTCGTCAGCTCGACATTCTTTCACTGGGGGAGCGGGCGGCCCGGCATGTCGGTGTCAACGTCGAGCGTCTGCGCATGATCGCGATGACACTGGTAGCACTGCTGGTTTCGTGCGCCGTCGCATTCAACGGCATCATCGCCTTCGTCGGGCTGGTCGTGCCGCACTTCATCCGCATGCTTATCGGCCCCTCTCATAGGCTCCTGCTGCCCGCAAGCGCGCTGGGCGGCGCACTCCTGATGGTCAGCGCGGACTTTTGTGCCCGTACACTCATCGCCTACGCCGACCTGCCGATCGGCATGCTCACGTCACTGGTGGGTGGCCCATTCTTCTTCTACCTGCTCAGGCGCTCACGTTCACGATCAGGAGGGTGGGCATGAGAACCCGGCGATCCCTGCTTTCACGTGAATCTGACCTGCCCGATCAGCCAGATCCGCACACGCCGCTCATCGACGCGCAGGACATCACTGTGACAATCGATGAGCACACCATCCTCGATCACATCAGTGCGCGCGTATACCCCGGCGAGGTGGTCGCCCTCGTCGGTCCCAACGGAGCAGGAAAATCCACCCTGCTGTCTGTGCTGAGCGGAGATCGCGCCCCACGGTCAGGGACAATTCGCGTTGTGCAACGCCCCATCGGGGAATGGAACGCGGTGGAACTGGCACAGCGACGCTCAGTGCTCCTGCAACGTATCGACATCGCGTTCCCCTTTACTGTCGTGGACGTTGTGCGCATGGGGCGGGCACCGTGGGCCGGCACCTCCAAGGAAAACGAGGACGACGCAACAGTCAGCGCAGTTCTGAGGAAAGCTGATATCGAGGCGCTGCGTGAGCGCACCTACACCTCACTGTCAGGTGGCGAACGTGCCAGAGCAGCATTTGCCCGCATCATGGCGCAGGCCAGCCCGCTTATGCTGCTCGACGAGCCAACAGCTGCGATGGACATCCGACACCAGGAACTCGTCCTCAGGCTGGCACGCGACTACGCGCAGACGGGCTGCGGTGTCGTCATCGTGCTGCATGCTCTGGATGTTGCGGCCGCATATGCGGACCGAGTGATCCTGCTGCACGACGGCACAGTTGACTGCGCAGGGCCGCCTGCAGAAGTGCTGACATCTGAACGTCTGACATGCGCGTACCAGTACCCTATCGACGTGTTTGACCACCCTCACACGCACACTCCGGTGATCACGCCACGACGACACTATGCTGAATAAGGCATACCTCAGTTGTGAGGAGAGGCGGAAGAAGAGATGAATAGAAAACACGTAGTTATTGCGGTGTCGTGGATGTCGGCGCTTGCGCTCGCAGGCGTGTATATCTGCAGCGGGTACGCCATCGATGCTGTCATCGAGTCGGGGCCGCTGGGCTGGGGACTATGGGCCACTGCCACTATCTGCGCTCTCATCACGGGCGTGAGCGCGTGGGCAGCATCGCGTCTTGCGGGGCACAGCGTCGGCGCTATTGAAAAGGAATACCGTCACCGCATCGTGGATCATGTCTTCGCGCGCGGTCCGGCTGAACGCTCACGCGAGCGCACAGGCCGAATCGTCAATTCAGCAACCGACGGCGTGGAACGCGTGGCTAACTATCGCGGCACGTTTATCGGTCCGATGATTGCTTCTCTTGCGACGCCGATTCTGATCGTCGTCGTCATCGCGATTGCCATCGACTGGGTGGCGGCGCTGATTTTGGCACTGGCCATCCCGATCGTGCCGCTTGCCATCGGCGCATTTCGAGCCGCATTCAAACCCGTCTCGTCTCGTTACCGTTCGGCAGCGCGTTCGCTCGCAGCAGCTGAACTCGATGCTATTCAAGGCCTGTCAGCGCTGACACTGATGAATGCCGGCGCGGCAATGGGCCGCCACCTGGCTGACCAATCAGAGAAAGTGCGCCGCAGGGTCATGCGATACCTGGCAGCAAATCAGCTGGTCCTGTTCGTAATGGACGCCGTCTTTTCGTTGGGGATCATCACGGGAGCAGCCTTGCTGGGAACGTGGCGGGCTGGCAGTGGAGCAATCAGCGTGGGCCAGGCTATAGCGCTGGTCCTGCTGTCCACCATCATGTTAGATCCGTTGGATCGGGTCGGTCAGTTCTTCTATGTCGGCATGGGCGGAATGGCCTCACAACGCGAGATCAAGCGCCTGACCAGTGAGCCTGTGGCGGTCAGCGACGCGGCAGATGCGATCGACCCGGATGCGCACGGCGTGGCGCAGCGAGGTGCGGGTGATGCGGTGCGGCGAGGTGCGGGTGACGTGACTCGCGGTTCGGATAGCGAAGAAATTTCCGGAAGCACGGGCGGCACGAGCGGCGCCACCATCGACATCGACCGCGTAAACTTCGCCTACCAGGAAGGTGTCAACGTCCTCACGGATGCTTCACTGCACATCGGAGCCGGTCAGCATGTCGTACTGACCGGGCCATCAGGAGCAGGAAAAACCACACTCGCCACCCTCATATGTGCCAACCGTCGGCCCGACAGCGGATCGATTCGCATCAACGGACACGACCTGACCGACGTGACACTGCAGTGGATTCGACGCCACATCACCACCGTCGAACAGGAAACCTACCTGTTTACCGGCACGCTGCGCGACAACCTGCTGATCGCAAACCCACACGCCACCGACCAGGACCTCCGCCGCGCACTCGACGCGGCCCGCCTCACGCAGACACTGGAGCGCCTGCCCTACGGCCTGGACACGGAAGTGGGAGAGCGTGGCCTGGCCCTATCGGGTGGGGAAGCGCAACGCGTCGCGATTGCGCGCGCACTGCTCAAGGATGCTCCGATCCTGATCTTGGATGAGCCGACCGCTCACGTGGACCTGAACAGTGAGCACGAGATCCTGCAGGCGCTCGCCCACCTCACCCAGGGGCGCACAACGCTGACCATTTCGCACAGACGCAACACGATCGACCAGTCAGGACGACGCATCACGATGTGCGACGGACAGCTGACCGACGGGAAGGCGGCATCCCGATGAACGAATCACGCTGGAAGACCTCTGCCAGACTGATCAACGTGGCACGCCCTGTCATGGCACCGTTGGGCATCTCGATCACGGCGCGCGTGATCGGAATGGTGCTGCACGTGGCGCAGTACGCAACAGCAGGGTGGGTGATTGGCAAGATTGCCTCCGATATCTCCACGATGCCGCTGCTGACCGTGGCAGTGGTGCTCGTTGTCCTGTCGCTGATCAAAGCGCTGATGCGCTACCTCGAGCAATTCAGCGGGCACTGGGTCGCATTCCGCTCCCTCGCATTGCTTCGAGGCTACTTTTACGATCGCCTCGAACCGCAAGCTCCTGCGCGCACCGAAAGCGAAGACTCAGGCGACCTTCTTTCACGAGTCACCAAGGACATTGACCGGATCGAAGTGTTCTTTGCGCACACCCTCGCTCCCGGCTTGAGCGCCATTATCTGCCCCGTGATCGTCCTGGCCTATCTGGGATGTGCGGTTTCATGGTGGGCAGTCTTGGCGCTCGCTCCGTTCCTGGTGGCCGTCAGCATAGTCGTCCCGCAGCTGGGGGTGCGTACCACCAGTGACGCTGCACGCACCATTCGAGCGACCCGAGGCGACCTGTCCCAGCACGTCACGGACACCGTCCAGGGCGTGCGCGAGATCCTGACCTTCGCGAACGAGGCCGAGCGGCACCGCACGATGCGACAGCTCGAAGATACGATCGATGAGGCTCAGCGGCGCACAACGTCGGTGGTGGCGCTGCGACGCGGGTTGAATCAGACTCTCGTCGCGCTCGCCTTGATCGTCCAACTGGCTGTCCTCGCGTCATTGGCGAGGGCGGGCGCAGTGAGTATGGCTCAGATGTGCATGGCGCTGGGCGTCACCTTGGCATCCTTTGCTCCGGCACTGGCAGTCGAAGACTTCATGGCTGATCTGGACCAGGCCTTCGCATCGGCGCGCCGCATCTTCGCTATCACCGAGCGTGCCCCGCTGGTGCGAGAACCTGACAGCAGCCAGGTGCGAGACGGTGACGTGAGCGGAAAAGACATGATCGCACTGGATGGTGTCTCATTTGCCTACCCGCCGCGCCCGAGCGCAGCAGGACCATCCCCGCAGGTTCTCCACAATGTCACGGTGTCGATTCCGGCCGGAAGAGTCACCGCAATCGTCGGGTCGAGCGGATCTGGGAAGTCAACGATCGCACGGCTCATTGACCGCATGTGGGACCCCGATCAGGGCGTAGTCAGCATTGGTGGGGCGGATGTGCGCACCGTGACGCGCCACCATCTACGTTCCATTGTCGTGTTCGCCCCGCAGACCCCGTATGTGTTCAATATGAGTGTGCGTGAGAACCTGCTGCTCGCCTGTCCCGATGCCAGTGATGAGGATCTGCAGCGTGTGTGCCGCCAGGTGGGCCTGGATCAGTGGCTGGCCAGCGAACCGGATGGTATGAACACCCGGATCGGAGAGATGGGCCAGCGCATTTCTGGTGGTCAGCGTCAACGCGTCGCCCTCGCCCGCGCACTTCTGGCTGGCGCACCGATTACTATCCTTGACGAGGCGACCTCACAACTCGACAGCGCTACCGAAGCCGTGGTGCTCGATGGCATTCGCGAAGCAACAGCTGGGCGCACACTGATCATCATTGCTCACCGGATCTCCACAATCCGCGGCGCCGACCGAATCATCGTGGTCGACGATGGGCATGTGGCGCAGATCGGCACATACGATGAGCTTGCAGTTCAGGACGGGCCATTTGCCCGCCTTCTGCAACGCGAACGCGAGGGCGAATCGGTCACAGTGCGGGAAAGTGATTAAGATCGGTTAGAAGTACACGACTGAATCGTCGAGAGCGGGTCGTGCGGCATGCGCGACCAGGATTGTGGTGCGCACAGCGATGCGCACATGCGAGGAGCCACGTTTTATGGAGCGTCTTACAGGCTGGAAGAAAAACGACGCGTGGGGGTCAACCGACGCGATCCCGAATTTCCTAGGCTCGGAACGCTCTGAGTCGCCTGTGTCAGAAGTGTGGTTCGGTGATCATATCGACGGTCCGACGTCGCTGAATGAGAGCGGCATAATCCTTCGCGACCTCATCGATCAGGATCCCACTGCCATGCTGGGCGACGGGTTGCTGTACTCATTCGGACCGCGTCTGCCTTTCCTGATGAAACTCATCGCGCCGGCAGAAGCCCTGTCACTGCAGGTGCACCCAACGAAGGAACTCGCACGCGAAGGGTATATTCGCGAAGATGTGCTAGGCATTGAGCGCACAGCCGCAGATCGCACCTACCGCGACATGAACCACAAGCCGGAAATGATTTATGCTCTCACCGACTTTGAGGCGCTTGTGGGCTTTCGAGTCCCACGTAAGGCGCGCCGGTTGCTGGATGGTCTGGAAGGCATGGTTGCCGATTCTCTGCGCAAGCGTCTCAGACTCGCTACCGTGCGATCTGGGCTCAAGATGCTGATCGGCTGGCTTTTTGATGAGGACTCTCCGGCGACGGCCGAGGGAGTGTCAGAATTTGCCGCATCATGCGCGCAGCGTCTGGAGCGCGGCACGTCTCCGTCCCGACGCACCGATGAGATGGTGACGCGGTTGGCCGCCAAGTACGTGGGTGACCCCGGTATCATCGTCGCATTCCTGATGAATCCAGTGTCGTTGCGTCCCGGTGAGGCCGTCTATATTCCACCTCGCCAGATCCACTCCTACCAGTCGGGATTGGGGATAGAGGTCATGGCGTCCTCTGACAATGTGGTGCGCGCGGGCCTGACCCGCAAGTATGTCGATAGCGCTCAACTGGTGGAAATTGCCGAGTTTTCTGCGTTGCCGCCCATTCGCGTTGCCGCCGAGCACCCCAGTGACACGACCGACACATTCCTGGCACCGGCCCAGGAATTCTCCCTGTCTGTCACCACTCTTCCCGCTGCCGAGGCGCGCAGCGCGTACAGTCATGAATCTGACGCGCGTGGCGCGTTCAAATCGGAGGCCAGCGCGCATGACGCGGTCAGTCACGAATCCGATATGCATGAGCTGTCAGATGATACGCGCGCAGTGACCATTCCTGGTGAGGGGCCGCGTATCCTGATGTGTCTGGAAGGCAGCATCGACGTAACAACGTCCGCCCCTCGTGCGCACTCAGCCGATCACCTGACTCTCACATGCGGGCAGAGCGTGTTCGTCGGCGCGTGCGAACATGACATCCGTGCCAGTGGGCGCGGCAAACTCATCCAGTGCGCCACGCCGTAGTCTCACAGCACGTCATACGCCCGCGCGCTGCCACACCGTAGAACCACAGCGTCATATGGCTACAGGCTCACACCACAGCCACCGCACTGGGCAAGTATCTGTGGTTGAACTCTAGTGCCCGGAAGGTGCAGCGCCGGCCCGCTTGGAGTACTTCAGCCGGTACACCACGTTCATCAAAAGGGAATCAAACGTTGACAACCCAGCCTCGCCAGTGATCTCAGCGATTCGAGCAGCTCTCGCGTTCTTCTCCAGAACATATTCGATGGCGGCAGCGTCGCCCTCGTCAATTCCCAGACACAATGCGGCACGCGACAAGAGGACGACATTCGAGCCGAGCCTGTTGTCAGCGCGCAGGCCGACGATTTGGGCAAAATCGTCCAGCTGCGGTGTCAACGTACGTCCGAAGAACGTGCTGACCTGCGAATCCGTGCACACGTGGATCGCGGTCACATCCTCACGTTTCGCATAGCACTGTTCATGCAGCCTGACAGTCAGAGTTGACGGGGAGCAGGGCACGAACTGGCCCTCAAGATCGCGCGTGAAATACTCGATCTGCCCTGCCGAATCCGGTGGGGTGCAGGTACGGCGTGACATGACGACGCCGTCAGCATCGGGCGCCAGCTCCGCTTCGGTCAAAGATTGCGGTACGAGGCGCTCGTAAATCTCACGGCACACCTGCTCCAGGCGGGTCGCGCGGGCCAGAGCGTCGGACTTACTGGTGCCGCACACCAGCGCGCCGTGAGCACGCATCAGCACGACATTCACATCGGGGTGATCAAACAGAACCTGTTCAACACCGTGGTGGAGTGTGTGCGTACCCGGCAGGCCGTAGCTGGCGATCGGCAGGATATCCTGACCCAGCAGACGAGCATGCTCATCGGACAACTCGAAGCTCTCGGGGCTGACGGACAAGGCCGACGCGTAGGGCTGATGCGTGTGAATCACCATCGCAGCATCCGCTCGCAGTCGGTAGCACAAGGCGTGCATCGGGTATTCCGAGGACGGCTTGAACGGGCCGCTAGCCTGACCGTCGTCATCCACTTCGCTCAGGTCCTCGGGCTGCATGGTGGAATATGAACGGCCCGAGGGCGTGATGACGAACGCATTACCGCGAACGCGAGCACTGACATTGCCCCAGGTGCGCACTACCAGGCCATGATCGAGCAGGTCGTGAGACAAAGCAATGACGTCCTCGCGTGGATTCGCGGTCAGGGGAACCTGCTCGGGCACCACGTGGCCCGGTCCGAAATCCGGCGCGCTCATAGCTTCGTGACCTGGTCAAAGACACGGTCGAAACGGGTGAGCGCGTCGTCGATCATCTCATCGGAGTACGCAGCCGAGGTGTACAGGCGCGAGCCGGCCAACGTGACGATGCCTTCAGCCATGTAGGCGGCGCCCATATGCTCCATCTCCTTCTTCCGAGCCGATGTCTCCTTCAGGACGTGAGGGATCGTCCACGGTTTCGTCCAGTTGATCGAGAAGTGCATCGTCCCCACTGTCTCCAGGTGACAGATCGACCCCTGGTTGAAGGCGACGAACGGCAGACGATGTTTTTTGATGAGGGCACGCAGACCATCGGTCAAGCGGTTGCCAGCCCGCGTCGCCTTCTCGCAGGCACCAGTTTCAGCGATCTCCTTGACGGTGTAGTAGCCGGCCAGGGCGCTCAGCGGTGTGGCCGCGAGAGTACCGCCAACGAGCGCCTTCTTGACCTTGTCGCCACTTTGGATACCAGCCGACAGGTAGCGCATGTACTTGGTGGGACCACCGACACCGCCGGCTCCGGGGTAGCCGCCTGCAACGACCTTGCCAAACACAGTCAGATCCGGGCGGATCCCCATCAGACCTTGCGCGCCGTGTTCGGACAGACGGAAGGCGGTGACAACCTCGTCAAAAATCAACAGTGCGCCGAACTTGGTTGCCAGGCGGCGCAGGCCGTGCAGGAAGTCCATCGACACGGGGCGCGTACCGCTTTCAGGGCCGACCGGCTCAACGAAAATGGCAGCGGTTCCGCCGCGCAGCTTGTTGGCCATCAGGGTGCGCTCGACATCCTTGAGATCACCGGGGAAATATTCCTGCGTGTACTTCATCGAGGCCAGCGGGATACCTTTGGCCTGTGTCCACTTCGAGCCAGGCACGCGAATACCGTATGCCAGTTGATCGCTCCAACCGTGGTAGCCGCCACCCATCTTCATGATGAATTTGTTCTTCGTAGCCAGGCGTGCGATACGTGACGCAGCCGCACATGCCTCGGATCCGGAGTTGAACATGCGGAACATATCGACGCTATCGAACAACTCGGAAATCAGTTTAGCCAGCCGGTATTCGTATTCATGGAACAGGCCGGTGGATGGGCCGCACGTGTTGAGCAGGTCAATGACTTTTTCACGCACGGACTCTGGATTCGACCCCAGCACCGTTGGTCCGCCTGCCTGCAGGAAGTCGTAATACGTGTTGCCGTCCAGGTCAGTCAGTGTTGCGTCCTTTGCGCTCGTGAACACCAGCGGGAACGGATAGTTGAACGCCAGATTGTGCTGAACGCCGCCGGGGATGTACTGCTGGGCTTCCCCGATCATCTCCTTGGATTTCTGGCACTTCGCATCAAAGTAATCGCGCTCGTAAGCGGCCAGTGCCGACGGTTTAATGGAATAGATAGGTTGTGCGATCAATGAGTCGAGCTCATGTATCACCTGGTCAATTCCAGGTCGATTCATATCCACAGCGGCCTCCTCGCCGGTTTCTACGTGCAGTGAGTACGCACTCATGTTTTCGTCCAAAATCATATCATGCAGCTTTCCGCGTGGTAATCTTTTGGCAAAGGTGAGCTGTTACAGCACTCATGGAGGAGTCATGGTTAACGCCGCAATGAAGCGGTTCCAGGCGCTTGCACCGGAAAAACGCGAACGGATTGAGCGAGCAGCCATTGCCGAATTCGCCGCGCACGGCTACGCCACGGCCAACACGAACATTATTGCCGAGCGTGCAGGCATCTCCGTGGGAGCACTGTTTCGCTACTTTGACACCAAACGCGACATTTTCATGTATGTCGTCGGACGCGCCCAGGACGAATTGCGCACCGCCCTGCTCGCAATCACAGACGAGGGAGACTCCGCACTGACTCGCATCGGTGCCCTCGCAGAACTGGCGGTAACCTCGGCGTCGACGCATCGTGACCTGGTACGCCTGTACTGCGAACTGACAGCCACCGGAAGCGCTGAGATCGTGGCAGAAAGCGTGGATCAGCTTGAAGGCGAAACGTTCAGGATGTACCGCGAACTCATTGCCGAAGGGCAGGAAACAGGTGAGATTCGCACCGATATCGATTCGAGCACGCTGGCGTTCTTCATTGACAACATCATGATGTCGTTGCAGTATGCCCGAGCCAGTGACTATCACATTCAGCGCGCGTTGCTGTATGTCCCCGGGATGAGTGATGCCGAGCTTGCCTCGGGCGCACGTGAATTCCTCATTTCCGCCTTGCGAGTGCCTGAAGGAGGAAACCACAAGTG
This sequence comes from Pauljensenia sp. UMB10120, assembly GCF_030212035.1. Taxonomy (NCBI): domain Bacteria; kingdom Bacillati; phylum Actinomycetota; class Actinomycetes; order Actinomycetales; family Actinomycetaceae; genus Pauljensenia; species Pauljensenia sp. UMB10120. The sequence continues at coordinate 30,923 of NZ_JASODH010000002.1, forward strand.
ATAACCGTGCTGGCATACGATGTTGGGACGTCGGGAGTCAAGACATGCCTGTTCGAGATTGATGACCGAATTCGTATCATCGACTCAGTTTCGGCATCGTACTCACTGCATGTTCTGCCTGATGGGGGAGCTGAGCAGGATCCTGACGAATGGTGGCAGGCAATCGTTCAGACCACCCGACAGATTGCCCGCGACCATCCTGAGCAGTGCGCAACACTGACCGGCATCAGTTTTTGCGCGCAGATGCAGTGCCTCGTCATGGTTGACCGACGAGGGCGCCCGGTCTGCCCGGCGATGAGTTACATGGATCAGCGTGCCAGCGTCGAGATGCGACTGATCGGTGGGAAGGCGCCGCGCATTTCAGGTGTGAACGCGGGGATATTGGCCAAAGCCTTGTACCACACGGGTGCGGCACCGGCTTCCGTGAAAGATCCTGTGTGGAAATACCACTGGGTGCGCCGCAACAAGCCTGAAGCGTTCGCGCGTGCCTATAAGTGGCTGGATGCTAAGGAAGCGATCATTGCGCGGATGACCGGCAAGTTCGTCATGAGTCACGATTCGGCTTTCGCCACGCTTCTATATGACGTGCGCGCTCGGAAGGGACGGTTCAGTCCCGAAGTGATGCGGGCTCTTCACGTCAATCCCGCCCATATGCCCGAAATTGTGGCCAGCACCGATGTGGTCGGTCCGCTCCTTGCCGAGGCTGCCGACGAACTCGGTTTGCCTGAAGAGACACCGGTGTATGCCGGTGGCGGCGATGCTTCGCTCATCGGTGTAGGAGCCGGTGCGACCGAGCTGCACGATACTCACGTGTATATGGGCACGTCAGGGTGGGTCGGTACCGTCACGGATAAACGCGCGGTGGATTTGAGTGCCATGATTGCAACCGTTGTCGGTGCGGACCCCTCGCGCTACCACTACTTTGCTGAGCTGGAGACGGCAGGTAAGTGCCTGGAGTGGGTGAAGGACCATCTGGCCCTCGACGAAATTAACGTCTACCTGGATAAGCACAGTGTATGCGAGGGGATGGAGGCTCGTTTCCGCAGCCTGTATGACTACATGTCGGAAGTCATTTCCCGCAGTGAACCCGGTGCGGGGGGAGTGCTGTTCACTCCGTGGCTGCATGGCAACCGGTGTCCGTTTGAGGATCCGAACGCCCGCGCAATGTTCATGAATATTTCATTGAATACCGGCAAGACGGAGCTGATGCGTGCCGTCGTCGAAGGCGTGTGTTACCACATGCGCTGGTTCATCGAAACTCAGGAAAAAAAGGTCATGACTTCATCGGTTGTGCGCTTTGTCGGTGGCGGAGCGTTGTCTGATGCGACTGCGCAGATTCTTGCTGACATTGTGGGCCGTCCGGTTGAAGTGACGGAGAATCCGCAGGATGCCGGCGCTGTCGGGGCTGCGCTGCTTGTCGCGGTCGGTGCGGGAATCACTCCGACTGTGGAAAGTGCGCGGCGCTTGGTGACAGTGCATGCTCGCTTCGAGCCGCGCCGCGAACTGGCTCAGACCTATGCACGCCAGTACGACGCGTACCGCAAGATCTACCCAGCCAATAAAAAAATCTTTTCGCTTCTGAATCGTGGGTGATGATGATGGCACAACGATCGACGAAAGTCCAGGCCGTTATGTTCGTGCTGCTCTCGTTGAGCGCAGGCGTGATCGAGGCAGTGTCTTATCTGCTGTTGGATTGGTTGACTCCGCTGCCTTATGACTGGAAACACGTCATCTCAATTATCTTGTCAGTGATCTGGAACTTCACGCTCAACAGGCGCTACACCTTCCGATCAGCCAACAATGTTCCGATCGCGATGGCGAAGGTGGCCCTGTTCTACGTCTTTTTCATCCCGATCACTGCGTGGCTAGGCCAAGTGGTCGCCAATGCTGGGGTGAGCGAAGTCCTGATCAAAGCGGCGACGATGGTCCTCAACGGGGTAGGAGAATTTGTGTGGTGGAAGTTCGTGGTCTTCCGTGGCAGTGAGGATACGAATTCCCTCGCCCAGCACGCAGACTCCGCCAACAACATGGGAAGCGCAGAACCTGCAGGTCACGCCGAAACTGAGTGAGCAGGGTAGGCATTGCGTCCTGGTATCTGTGTTGAGTGAGCCGGGCAGGCGGCGCGTCCTGATATCTGCGTGCCTGCGCGCACGATGCCCTGGGTTTACCTCTCGCGAGTGCACATTCCCCTAGATCTAACCTCCACGGGTGCACATTCCCCTAGATTCTCGCTCCTTTTTGCACAATCCCCTAGATCTAACGCCCGCCCATTTCACCGCGTTTGTGAACATGCAGGTCACCGGGCATTCTCATTTTCGAGGTGGCCCCGCCCGCTGTTGATCTAGGGGCTTGTGCACGATGGAGCCTAGAATCCAGGGCATCGTGCAGCACACAGTCCATGATCCGATCACTGCTCCACCCCGCGACAGAACCACAACACAACCAGCCAGGCAAGAACCAACCCGCCGCGGCATTCTGCGGGGGCGCAGGGGTGACGGGCCGCCAGCGGGCACCTCGCCATTCGGGAATGAGAGCTGCCCGGAATTGAGAGCTGTCGGCCGCTGAAAGACACGCGCTTACAGGCCGCTGACCAACCACTGTGCGAGGCGCCGACAGCCCGCGACGATATCGCGCTCATGTCTGTCAAAATCATCCAATATCTGGTTCGCATCGTCTTGACTGAGGCCACTGGTTGACAGGGACTGCTCCACCCACGCGCGATCCACTTCCGGGTGGAATTGCACGCCGAGGGCGTGCGACCCTACCGCGATCGCATGGATACACCGCTCAGAGCGTGCAAGGACGCGAGCCTGCGCAGGCAGCTCGTCAATCGCATCATTATGGTCAGCAAAGACAACGGGTATACGTGAAAGATCATCGACCAGACGGATCCACGGGCCACCCTCGTCCATCGCGTTACTGAGTTGGTCAGCTACCGCTGGCACCATGATGGCTGCACCTGTAGCCGAAGCGACCGGGGTCATCGGAACGGCGGCGTCAGACTCGAAGGGCGCCTCCCACTCGACAGGCACGATTCCCATCTCGTGGAACTGTGGATCTGAGCAGGCGACCGAGCCGCCGGCCGCTCGCGCGATCAGTTGGTGTCCCAAACAGATACCGAGCGTGCGCACTCCCTCGTTCATGCAACGCACCAGCAGAGTGCGGACATCGGGCAGCCACGGGGCGCGCTCATCATCGTAGGCACTCATTCGCCCGCCGAGGACGACGATGGCATCAGGCGCGGGGAGGTCGGAACCGTCGGGCGGCAGGGCGCTGGAAACGTCCTCACCGTTCCACGGGCGCACCAGTTGTATCGAGGCTCCAAGGTCATCGAGCGCGGAGACGAGACGGCGCGCATCGACGTCTTCTTCATGTTCAATAATCGTGATCACAGGCACGGATGACACGTTAGCGCGACTTTAACGGCAACACCACAGGATAAGTGGTCTAGACGAAAATGAGGAAGTGGCGCCCATCTGGTGGGATGCGCATCGATTAAACATCTGACGTTCTGTACTGTAAGGGGGTGCGCGTCAATCGGGAGGCGCACTGAACTCGTTAACGAGGAGATAAACATGACTATTCGTACAACGCACGTTGGCTCGCTTCCGCGGACCCCGGAACTGCTCCGGGCGAATGCAGAGCGTGAGCGAATGGGCGAGGAAGCGTTCATAGCGCTTCTGCAGGAAAGCGTGGACGAAGTCGTGACCCGCCAATACCAGACTGGATTGGATGTGGTCAACGACGGCGAGTACGGCCACATGATGACCCAGACAGTCGATTACGGTGCATGGTGGTTTTACTCCTTTACCCGCCTGGGTGGACTTGACCTGCGGACAGATCCCCAATTCAGCGTTGAGCCTGCGCCCTCCAGTGGCAAAGTCAAGCTGGCATCATTCGGTGAACGTCGCGACTGGCAGGCATTTTCCGACGCCTACTCAGATCCGGCTTCCGGCATTCACATCGCCACCGATCAGGGCCCCGAGGCGTTCCCCGTCATCACCGGTCCTCTGACCTACATCGGTGCAGATGCCGTCCGTCATGACGTCGAAGGCCTGACGCACGCACTGGACAAGAACGGGATCGACCGCGGCAACGGCTTCATTGCATCGGTCGCACCCGGGTCGGCTGCCCGCATCGGCAACGAGTACTACAGCACTGAAGAAGAAGTACTGGAAGCCTGCGCGCACGCCCTGCACGAGGAATACAAGGCGATCACTGATGCCGGCTTTATCGTGCAGATCGACGACCCCTCACTGGCCGAAGGCTGGGACCAGGTCAACCCTGCTCCCACCTACGAGGATTACCGTGAGTTCGTTCAGACTCGAGTCGATGCGCTCAACCTTGCGCTTGAAGGTATCCCGGAAGAGCAGGTGCGCCTGCACCTGTGCTGGGGCTCATGGCACGGACCTCACACTACGGACATCCCACTGCGCGAGATCGTTGATAACGTGCTGACGGCGAAGGCACGCTACTTCTCATTCGAGGCTGCCAACGCGCGCCACGAACATGAGTGGACCGTGTGGCAGGACGTGAAGCTGGCAGATGACAAGGTACTTGTGCCTGGTGTGGTCGGCCACTCCACAAACGTGGTCGAGCATCCCGAGCTGGTGGCCCAACGCATCCAGCGTTTTGTGGACATCGTGGGCTCTGATCGCGTGATTGCCTCGACGGACTGTGGTCTGGGTGGACGCATCTACCCGTCGATCGCATGGGCCAAGCTTGCCGCACTGGTCGAAGGGGCCCGCCTGGTGAAGTAACGCTGACTGGTCACCTCCACCGCTATTCACCGCGATAGGCGAGGTGGTGCCGCGCTGAATACCGGCGCTGCCACCGACGGTAATGGACGAGGGTGGCCTTATCACTGAGGGCGGGGAGTCTGAAAAAACAGGCTCCCCGCCCTTTGTGCAGTCACTTCATGTGCTGTGAGCGTGAGATCGTTTCCTACAGGTCTTTCTTGAATGCGACGTTGCGGACGAAGTCGTTGAGCTCTGCGCGCCAGATATCCCACGAATGGATGCCAGGCAGGTTGAACTCAGCGACGTCAACACCGATATTTCGCAAGGATTCGGCCCGTGCAGGGGATGATTCGGAGATGAAGAACAGGTGGTCCTGCAGACCCGTTCCCACGTGGATGGTGCCACGCAACGCTGCAATGTTCTCACGTTCAGCGCAGGTAAATGTCGAGCTGAGTTTGCCTGCGCTCCACAGACCGTAATACTCGAATGTGCCCGGATACTTCGTCAGCAGCTCAATGGCGCGTGCACCGCCCAGTGACAGGCCGGCAAAGGCCCGGTCCTTGGCTTCAGTCGACACATTGAAGTGATCCTCCACAAATGGGATGACGTTTTCCACCATGTCGTGCCCATAGGAAGTTGACAGCACCAGGCTGTCAACGCCCAGGCCGTTAAAGTTTGTTGCCACGATGACGGAAGGCTCCGCTGCCCCCTCGTCAATGGCGTTTTCAAGGATGTAGGGTGCTGCCCCCTGAGTGAACCAGTCGGTGTCATTTCCGCCGAAACCGTGGCTGAGGTACATCACGGGGTAAGGTTCTGCACGATCCGGATCATATCCGCGGGGTAGATAGATGGACAGCGGGTGCGCGCCTTTAGGCGCCAGCGAATAATGCGTGTCGTATGTTTCATGGACGAACGTCCCCATCTCATCGGCTGGGCGAGGCGCCTGATAGGCGTTGTCGTAGGTCGGATAATTGGGATTCTCCGGTACAAAGACCTGCGACAGGCTCTGAGATGAATACGCCGGCAGCTCTGCCGCCATCCCCGGGTTCGCCGGATCTGCGTGACGTTGGCACGAATCGACGGCGATCGGCGGGCACTCATGGGTGAATGAATAGCTGAAAGTACCTGAGGGAAGGGGCACCTTCAGTTCCCAGATACCATCATCGCCCTGATTCATCTCCAGAAGTTTCCAGGGGGCGTTGGGAACGTCCCCTGGCTGCCACAATGCGGGAATGCGGTGTTCTCCGCCTCCCAGAGTGGTGATGCGATCAGGTTGAGAAAAGAACCATTCACCATAGATCTGCACGGAATCGACATTGGCGGGCGCCTCGTAGCGGAACGTTACCTCGTACCCGGTTGGTCCCGTATCGGTACGGGTGACAGTGGGGCCGAGGGGAAGCTGCTCGTCCTGTTCAGCGGCAAATGATGAGCTGCCCGCTGCGATGAGCGAGAGTGCCAAAATTCCGGAAGCAAATAGTCGGTGTCGTGCGATGTGTCGTGTCGAGTCCACGATGTCTCCTCGAGTCGGCGGTTCTGCAGGCCATTCGGCAGCCGTGCTCCTATGTACGTGCCACAGTAACGAGGGTGACTCGATGCGTCAATATGTGTGGGGGCTTTAGTCCTGGTGGGTATCTTCTGGTGAATCACCGTCAGAGCTTGGCCCTATGACGACGTCGCCTGTTTCGTTGTCCATAAAACGCCGCCCCTTCTCATCAACCACCAGCTGCACGTCCGTGCCAACAGGCAGGTCGTACAGGCCCATCACCGCAGGCTCAATGCTGATTGCGTGATTGAACGAGATAACAGTGAAGTTCGAGGGATCAGCCAGGTACTCATCAGTGTCGATATGGGAGAAGAAACGCCACCCGTTGTCTTCGGGGCGGGCCGATTCCTCTCGCACGCACCACTTCAGACGACCTTCACCCGACAGGATCGTGTTCGTCACTAGGCAGGCGCCGGACTTGGGGATAAATTCGGGGATCTCGGGGGATTGCGTATCAGCCATCAGCTTGATGCTCCTTCAGATGTCTCGTGATCAAAGGGCCACGTGCCCGGAACGAGCCGGTCAGTTGTCGTCTCCGCAATGGTGGTGCCTACTGATCCTTTCACGATGCGAACGTCCGTGCCGCTCGGCATTCCCAGCACCGACATCACCACGGGGGTGCTGGCAACAACCGTACTCAGTGGGACGATCTCCGTTGCGACGTTTTTCGGTTGTCGCGCGTCGTCGTCCTCGTGAATGAACAGCCAGCCCGAATCGTCGTCGGCCGACGGTTGTTCGCGAATACAGCGGGAAACAGGGCGTCCCTGACCATCAGCTCCCACCCGGCACGTGCCGAGGGAGTCGGCCGCAGGGCAGTAGCGTTCGCGGATGTAGGACTGGACACGTCGGGCGAGGGTGGCGCGGTACTCAATGCGGGCCAGAGCGTCGAGGGGGCACGCGCGATAATGCGATGAGCTGGCGGTGAAGTCGAGCAGGTGCGGCGAAGAAAACCACAGGTCATAAAGGTCGGCAAGTTCGTCGTCCGTGAAAGGCAGATCGACGAGCCATGCGAAAGCGACCTCGTTGTTTGCGTTGCGGTGATTGATGTCGACGCCGCGATCAAGAAAAATGCGCGCCAATTTGAGGTCACGGTGCAGATTATGTTTTCTGGATGAGAGCAGGACATGCAGGGGGGAGTTTGCTTCCGAGCCTGCCGGGGTCAATGCGCAGTCACGCTCCAGGAGGAAATCAGCTATGTCGTAGCGATCGGGAATTTTAGTGTTGGCCAGAGCCGAAAAGATCAGTGCCTGACCGTCGAACGCCTCGCGTTCGTCGCCGTCAGTGAATTGCCCGAAGAACTCGTCGGCGGTTTTCAAGCGCGCTGTTAGAGAGATTTTCATACCCGCTCCCATGCAATCTACTCAGCTCGATGGCTCCTGTTTGATGATGGTAACTCAGGGCGATAGTTTGCAGGATCGTTATACCAGTCGCGGAATTCTTGTGGTGTCATCTCACCTTTCAAGTACAGCTCATGCATATCGGAGTACTTGTGTCCAGGCCGGTGTCCCATGTCCCAGACGCCCTTTCGGGGTTGTCCCGGCTCCCACTCCATGACCGTGTCCGTCAGGGGGTCACGCACCTTTCCGTCCACTGAATCCTCCACCGCATTTTGCCAGACTTGCTCTGGGACGCCTTTACGGAGGGAGGGGCGAGAATCCTGGTAGGGGAGATCTTCGACGACGGATACCGGCTCGATGTGGTCGGTTGATACGACGTCGTCAGCCACATTGAGGGCATCGTGGGTTGAATCAGCTGCCCGGGCGCCGTCAGCCAGATCATCGGCACCTCTGATTCCCCTTGAGGAATCCGACAGGTCATCTGCATGATCAAGCAGACGAGCAGTGCGTGATGCGTCGGAAATATCATCGGCCGCGTTGAGCGCTCGAGTACCGTCGCCAATATCGTCCAGGTTGTCCAGCGCCCGCGCACCGTCACCTGCACTATCCAGGCCGCGCAGAGCTCGTGCCCCGTCCCCGATATCGTCCAGGCTGTTCAGTGCATGTCCCGCAGTTGACGTGCCTTTGGTCAGAGCCGTACCGCTGCCGGCGGTGAGGAGCGCGATCGCGACGTCAGGCACGAGGTGTCCAACTGCACGGGCAGGATCGTCGGCCCACGCGTCCCAGTCCAGGACTCCCTTGCCGATTTGCTTGCCAAACTCCAGGGGATCCTTCTTCAGCGCGCTTAGCATCGCGGAGACGTCATCCAGAGGAAGCTGGAGCTTGGCAACCGCTTCGTCGGGTGTGAGGTCACCGGTCGCCAGTTTGGTGAGGCTGTCCAGCATGAAACCTTGAGGGCCTGTGATGAGGTTGAGGAGGTCGCCGACTGCTTCACCGGCGCCGACGAGGATGCCACCGACGAACGCCAGTCCACTTTCCAGCCAGTTGCGTTTTGCGGGTGCAAACTCGCAGGCGGAACGGATCGTCTGTGCGCATGCCTGCGCACATTCGTCCAGGCTGGCGACAGTCTGATTAAATGTATTAATCGCATCTTGGCGCATGGGTTCACCAGGGTCAACAAAGGGCGCGATTGTCACTGCGAAGGTGCCGAGCCCGTTGACTGCCTCCCAGGCAGCTTTCTCCTGCATTCCCCTGGCGACCTCAGCTTCATAAGCTGCGCGTGCCTGCTCGGTGACCCGGTTGCCTTCTTCGTAGAGCGCGCGGCATGCCGCAGCACTGTCCTGCGCATGAGTCAGGTTGTCCGCGTACGAATCCAACGCGCCAGCAGCTGAGGAGAATCCTCCACTTGCTTCCTGCCAGCGTTGTGGCTCCACGCTGAAACGCTCCCGGAATCGATCAGCTGCACGCCCTATCCACCCCTCGGTGGAAATCGAATCCAGCGCGCGGGCGATCTCTGAGTAATCGCTGCTGCGCGTACGTACAGTTGAGGCGCGTGATGAGATGGCTCCCGCGTTCCCTTCGATGGTGAAAACCGGTGCACCCTGATTCTCGACTCCCATGGCTTACCGCTTCCCTGCAAGCCCTGGCAGCTGGGCGGCTGCAGATGCGAGTTGTGACATCTCCTGCGCCGCTTTCGTGTCGTAATCAATGTAGTTCGAGGCGACCTTGCCCAAACGCCCTGCTACTTCCGTGATGTCGTCCGTCATGTTGTTGATGCCTCGTTCCCACCGTGACTGAAACTCATCAACTGCCGACCACATGATGTCATTGGCCAGATCAGCTTGGGTAGGAACGTAGTCGGAAATATCGTTGTCTTTTTTGAGCTGAACTGCTTCGCTCGTTTTCTGGGCGGCCGTAATGAGGGCTTCGATATCGACCTCAAAATCATGACTGGGCATGGGGGATGCTCCTAATCCAAAATTGCGACATTCTTCGTTTCAGTTTCATGGGCGAGGGTGCGGACGCGATCAACCGATGACGATGCGGCCTTCAGAACGTCACTGATGGTGCGGGCGTGGTCTGTCAGTTTGTCGAGGTGTTGGTCATGGGAGACGCGGGATTCGGAGCCTTCAACCCAATCGTGGACAGTTGAGAGCACATCTGCCGCCATTGCGCGGGAGTCTTGCGCAAAAGTGAGGGAAGCTGCTTTGCACGCCTGCTGCATAGCCTGGGCGGCATCATCGTGGAAAATTAAAGATGTGGTGCTCATTACGATCCTAGACGTGTGGAGATGCGCGGATTGAAGGTTCCAGTGGTGTGCGATTCAGTCGCCGCAGTCGTCTGGTCAACGGTGGTCAGCGCCTGCGCGTGCTTGCTGAGCGCTTCAGAAAGACTGGCAGCCGATTCCCCGATGGAATTGACTGCCGCCATAAAATCTTTCATTCCTGAGCCTGTGACGCGCGACGAATTGCACTGGATCGTGTTCGCGCAGTCAGCGAAAGCTGTGCGCGTAGTATCGAAACACTCGCTGACGATCCCGGCAGCGGCCGTTTGCTGGCCAAAAGTCATTCCCATTTCCTGGGACATAAGTCTCACCCCCTGACGAACGTAAAGGGTGAATCTATGTGAGACAAGACCCTCCTCTTTTCTGTGACTCACGTCACTGGAAAAACCGACCTTGTTTACCTGACGGCAACGTGGTGGTCACCTCACTGTCCACGCTGTGGCCCTCCTGACGCACTGTCACCAGGAACTCTCTAGGCTAAGAACAACATCAAGAGGAGGGGTACTGATGGCGCGACAGCTTCGTTCAGCAACGTCGACTCAGGGACGCAACATGGCGGGCGCTCGCGCGCTGTGGCGCGCAACCGGAATGGGAGATTCTGACTTTGGCAAGCCGATCATTGCCGTCGTCAACTCCTTCACCCAGTTCGTTCCCGGCCACGTCCACCTCAAGGACATCGGCCAGCTGGTCGCTTCTGAGATTGGAAAATCCGGTGGCGTCGCCAAGGAATTCAACACGATCGCCGTTGATGATGGCATCGCTATGGGACACGGCGGCATGCTGTACTCCCTGCCGTCACGCGAAGTGATCGCGGATTCGGTCGAGTATATGGTGAACGCACACTGTGCCGATGCAATGGTGTGCATTTCCAACTGTGACAAGATCACGCCCGGCATGCTGATCGCAGCGATGCGCCTCAACATTCCGACGGTCTTTGTATCCGGCGGTCCGATGGAAGCAGGCAAGAACATTCCTGAAGACGCCATTGTCGGACCGTCGCACAGCGGTCACGGCAACCTCATCACCGTCATGAACGCAACTGCCAACGATGCAGTCTCTGACGATGAGCTTGGCCAGATCGAACGTCTCGCGTGCCCGACGTGCGGTTCGTGCTCGGGTATGTTCACTGCTAACTCGATGAACTCGCTGACTGAGGCACTCGGACTGTCCCTTCCCGGCAACGGCTCCACGCTGGCTACTCAGGTCGCGCGACGCGGATTGTTCGAGCGTGCCGGTCGTCTCGTCGTTGACTTGTGCCAGCGCTACTACAACGACGAGGACGACTCTGTTCTCCCGCGATCCATTGCGACGAGGGATGCATTCTGGAACGCCATGAGCCTGGACATGGCGATGGGCGGATCTTCCAATACTGTGCTGCACTTGCTGGCGACTGCCGTTGAAGCAAAGGTCAATTTCACATTGTCGGATATTGCTGAGCTGGGGCGCACCGTACCATGTCTGTCAAAAGTTGCGCCGAACCACAACGACTACCACATGGAAGATGTCCACCGCGCCGGCGGCATCCCGGCCATCCTGGGCGAGCTGGATCGTGGGGGCTTCCTGCGCCACACGGTGCACGCCATTCACTCCCCGTCCCTGGAGCAATGGCTGGCAGATTGGGATGTTCGAGGCGGGCACGCCACTGATGAAGCAATCGCCCTGTGGCACGCAGCTCCCGGCAACGTGCGCACCACCGAACCGTTCTCAACGTCCAATCAGTGGACTGAACTAGATCTAGATACTGTGGAAGGCTGCATTCGCGATGTCGAGCATGCCTACACGGCCTCGGGTGGCTTGACGGTGCTGACGGGCAACCTTGCTCCTGAGGGTGCCATCATCAAAGCCGCAGGTATCGATCCGTCCCTTTTCCACTTTGAAGGAACGGCGCGGGTCATGGAGTCGCAGGAAGAAGCGATCGAGAAGATCCTGGACAAGACGGTGCGAGCCGGTGACGTCGTGGTGATCCGTTATGAGGGGCCCTCAGGTGGGCCGGGAATGCAGGAGATGCTTTATCCCACCTCCTTTATCAAGGGGCGCGGTCTGGGCAAGGAATGTGCGCTGATAACCGATGGCCGTTTCTCCGGTGGCACGTCCGGTATTTCGGTGGGACATATTTCCCCCGAGGCTGCTGCTGGCGGCTTGATCGGCTTGGTTGAGGATGGTGACCGGATCATCATCGACGTCAACGAGGGAGTCCTGTCACTGGATGTGCCCGACGAGGAAATAGAGCGTCGCCGCGCCGCGCAGGAACGCCGCGAGAATCCGTGGACGCCGGTCAATCGTGACCGTCAGGTCTCAGGCGCACTGAAGCTGTATGCCGCTACTGCGACCTCCGCATCGACGGGTGCGGCACGCGACATTTCCCTGATCAGACGCAAGTAGTTCACGTACCTGCGAAGCGGGGGAGTGCTGTGCTGTGTTCTGCCCCGTCGAGAACGTTAATGTCACGTTTCTTCTCTCAAATGAAAGGAGAGCCGTGGCTTTTCGTTATGATTTTTATGTTTTTTTGTTTACTTTGAGATTCGTTTTTTTCGAAACGTTGTCACAAGTGTCTGCCGGCACCAATCCTGACGCTTCATTTGGGAGGAGAAAATATCGCCTGAGCCTCCCAAAAGTTGCGACAAATCGCGCAGTGTTTCGAGAATGGTTTCCATTTGTCTCTTGCTAGAGGTACTGCATGGTAAGAGGTGGTGTGTTTGGATGTGTGGAAGCATCTGAGGGTCGGAGGCTTATGAAGTGACTGTGACCTGCATCAATGCGAGTGCTAGAGATGGTGATCTTTCTTTAGAATTTGGGTTTAACACGGAAAATCATTTTCGGCTTGTATTTGTTAGCTCATTGCTGATACCGTTACCGTTAACGGAAAGTTTCTTTTGCTTTTCGGATCAGTCGAAGATGACAGTGTTAATAAAGGAGTAATGATGAAGCGGATCAGCTCTGCAATCGGTGTAGTGGCTCTTCTGAGCGCCTGCGCATTGGCAGGATGCGGTGGCGGTTCGTCAGCAGACAGTGCGAACGCAATGTACACATGGATTTCCAACGATTCTGACCGTGCACAATGGCAGGCGTTCGTCGACGGCGTCAAAGAATCGGATCCCGAATTCAACTTGAAGATGGAAGGCCCGTCGTTCCAAGACTACTGGACAAAAGTCAAGACCCGCATGAGCGCATCAGATGCGCCCTGCATCATGACCACTCAAGCCGCACGCGCACAGGAGCTGAAGGAACTGCTCGCGCCCCTCGATGAGCTGGTCGCCAGCAATAACGTTGATATGAGCGCCTACAACGAAGCAATGCTCAAGGGACTTACCGTTGATGGGAAGCTTCGCGCGATTCCTTATGACGCAGCGCCGCTGATCCTGTACTACAACAAGGATCTGTTTGACCAGGCCGGTCTTGAACATCCAGGAAAGAACTACACGTGGGATCAGTTCGTTGCGGATGCAAAGGCATTGACGAATGGTGATGTCTATGGAGTGTCCATTCCGCCCATCTTCCAGACGCCAGCTTCGATTGTCTACGCCAATGGTGGGGCCGTCGTGGAAAACGGAGAGCTCAAGCTTACTGAGCAGACCACAGTCGATTCTATTCAGGACGTTTTTGACCTTGCCGCTAAACACAAAGTGATGAAAGCGCCGCTGGCTGCAGATGCTCAAGATATCCAACTACAGACCTTCCGTGCCGGCAAAGCTGCAATGATTATTGATGGGCCATGGGTTTATGACTCGCTCGTCAGCACCGAGGGACTGTCAGTCGGAATGGCAGTCGTTCCATCGCGCAGTGGAGAGTCGATTGGCATGGTGCAGGGATCAGGGTTCGGAATTTCTGAAAAATGCGCTGATAAAGAGACAGCCTTCCAGAACATCATGAAGATGACCACCCCGGATGTGATGCGCTATGTTGCTCGGTCGCACGGAAACGTTCCCGCCATTGACGCAGCCTTCGACGGTTGGGCAGAAGGCAAGGATCCGAACGATGTCGAGATCGTCAAGTACATGACCGAAAATGCCAAGACGTACGAAACAACGGAGAACTGGCAGCAACTTGAAGTCGAGTTCACACAAAACGTATCAAATGGCTATACCGGCGAGAAATCTGCACAGGAAATTCTCACTTCATTAGAGAACTCCATTAAGTAACGGGTAGATTCATGGCTACTCAACTCACAAAGACTCGGGTCCCTGCCACGGTCCCGAAGAGAACATCACGGTGGGATCCAAAGGCGTTTCCGTATCTGGCGCCTGGAATGACGGGGTTCTTCCTCTTCATCATCCTGCCGCTGATTTTCTCGCTGATCATTTCGCTCTTTGACTGGCAGCTTTACGGTTCGCCCACCTTCGTTGGTGTCAGCAACTACGTGAACCTGCTCAATGGGTCAGATCCTGCCTTCTTCAGGGTCTTGCTGAATACGGCGATCTTCGCCATTTTCTACACGACCCTTAACCTGATTGTCTCCACACTAGTGGCCGTATGGCTCCAGAGTGTGGGAGGCCGTCTGGCAGGTTTCTTCCGCGTCATCTTCTTTATTCCTGTTGTGACACCGATGGTGGCCAACGCACTGGTGTGGCGCCTGATGCTGGATGAACACGGGGTGGTGAACTCCTTCCTAGGGGTTTTCGGAATCTCCGGACCGGCATGGCTCGCGTCCGAAACTTGGGCAATGGTTGCACTTGTCATGATGTCGTTGTGGCAGGTCGTGGGATACAACATCGTGGTTCTCGGTGCGGGGCTGAACAACATCAACCCCTCGGTGCTGGAGGCCGCTCGCGTGGACGGTACGGGGCCTGTCCAACGCTTCACGAAGGTCATCTTCCCACTACTGTCGCCGGCACTGTTTTTCTGTACTGTCATGACGCTCATCGGCGCGTTCAAGATTTTCGCTCAGCCCTACATGCTGACTAAGGGCGGACCTGGAAACTCAACCACAACGATCGTCCTTTACCTGTACAACCAGGGATTCAGCTACGACAAGTTGGGATACGCCTCGGCAATCGCTTGGGTGCTCTTCGTCATCGTCATGTTGATTACCGCTGTGCAGTTTGCGGGACAGAAGAAGTGGGTGAATTATGATCAGTGAGAAGCGCATGACTATCGGCAGGGTACGCATCAGCAGGATTGTTTCGATCATCTGCCTGTTTATCGTTGGAGCAATTTTTGTTTTCCCGTTTATCTGGATGTTCGCGAGCGCCCTCAAACCTACTGCTGAGATATTCAGCTCTGGAGGATCGCTGTTCGGCTCACGAATCGCATGGGAGAACTTTTCGCTGGTCTTCACGGCAGTGCCATTCCTGCGGATTATCCTGAACACCTTCTTTGTTGCAGGTACTGGTGCTCTGATCGCATGCACAGTATCGGTGCTGTCCGCCTACGCGTTTTCACGCATCGAATTCAAAGGTCGCTCTCAGTTGTTCGCTGCATACCTAGCGACGCTGGTACTGCCGATGGAGGTTCTGGTTATCCCTCTGTATATTGGTGCCAATCAGCTGGGATTAGTCGATACTTACGTGGCGCTGATTATGCCGTTCGCCTTCGGCGCATTCGGCACTTTCATGCTGCGTCAATTCCTTCTTTCGCTCCCACGCGACTATGAGGAAGCTGCGAGGATCGACGGAGCCGGACAACTGCGAATCCTCGTGTCGGTGATTGTGCCGCTGCTGAGAGGACCGCTGTCTATCGTCGCGGCATTCGCATTCATTGACTACTGGAACAATTTCCTGTGGCCATTAATCGTCATCAACAGTTCGGACAAGGCCACGATCCCACTGGGCCTCCAGATGTTCAGCGGCGAACGCGGAACGGACTGGGGCGCGCTCATGGCGGCGGCCAGTGTGTCGGTGCTCGCATCGCTGGTGATCGTCATCGTGATGCAAAAGCAGCTGGCACGCGGAATTAACTTGGGCGGCTTCGGCGGCCGATAGGAGAGATACTCATAATGTCAGGAAAGGACAACATGGACTGGTCAGATCTGGAGCGGCCCACACCGCAGTGGTTCAAGAACGCCAAGCTTGGCATTTTCGTTCATTGGGGAGTGTATTCACTTCCCGCATGGGCGGAGCCCACGGCAGAGCTGGGAACCGTCGAGGATCCACTGGAGTGGTTCACCCACAATCCCTACGCGGAGTGGTACTACAACACGATCCGTATCCCCGGCTCGCCTGCAGCTGAACACCACAGGAAGGAGTGGGGCGGCTGTGACTATGACGACCTGCTGGATCAGTGGCACATGGACTCTTTTGACGCCTCCGAACTAATGGAGCTGTTCAAGGAATCAGGCGCTGACTACGTCGTACTGACGACCAAACATCACGACGGCATCACCTTATGGGACGCTGTGGGGACAGGAGACCGCAACACGGTCAAGCGCGGACCGCACCAGGATCTGGTTGGGGCCTACGCTGACGCTGCACGCGAAGCCGGTCTGCGATTCGGCACATACTATTCCGGTGGCCTTGACTGGCATGTGCGACCATTCCCGCCTCATACGACACACGAATCAGTCAACGAAGGGGATCGTCCTCGTGATGAGGAATACGCCAAGTACGCGGCCGCGCATATTGATGAGCTGGTTGAGCGCTACCACCCGGACGTGCTGTGGAACGACATCAACTATCCCGATGCGGCAAAGAACACAACCGAACCATACGGACTTGGTCAGCTGTTTGCCCGCTACTACGAAGCCTGCCCTGAAGGCGTCGTCAATGACAGGTGGAAGGTGCCGCACTGCGACTACGTCACCAGCGAGTATCAGATGAACCTTGACAATGAGGACCTAGGTATCTGGGAAAACTGCCGCGGACTCGGATTGTCATTCGGTTACAACCAGGTTGAAGGCCCTGAAAACGGACCGCATCCGCGTACCTTGCTGCACACGATCGTTGACGCAGCAGTGCGTGACGGACGAATCCTGCTTGGCGTTGGCCCCAAGGCTGACGGAACCATTCCCGAATGGCAGGCAGATTCACTGCGGGCGATCGGCCGATGGATGCAGGTTGCACATCCGATACTGGCTGGAATTGACCATCGTGGATCGGCGACGGCGTCAGCAACTGATGGCGCATGGGCCGAGGTTGGCTCTGACGGAACCACTGAGTTCCTCTTCGCTGCTCCGGAAGATCCGACAGTAGACAGCGCCGAATTCGATGTCGAGCTGGCTGACGCCTCAGTCGTCAAGGTTGTCCCCGTTCAGGGAGTGCACGTGGACCAAAACGGCACGCGGCTGCACATTACGTGCGAGGCCGACTGGGCCGGACCGGCGATTATTGAATTGAGCAAGTAGCGCTTACCGCTCCGCTGCAGCGAATAGTTGCACTGCGCACTGAGGGGGAAGGAACAGCTGTTCCTTCCCCCTCAACGCGTGAGAAACTCACATCACGCTCTACCGATCGGCATGGCGACGGCGATTCGCCGACACTCCCATCGCTAGCAGAGCGAAGAAACTGCTCAGCATCAGCGGGGAACCCGTGTGTGCTCCCGTTTGTGCCAGCCCTGAAGCAGAGGCGTGTGACGATGTGATGCGGCCAGTCGGCCCAGACGCCGACGTCAGGTCAGCGTCGTGGGTGCCGTCCTGGCCGTCATTTGCGTCCGACGGTGTCCCTGACGAGTTGCCGTTGCCGCCTGGAGTACCAGGTGTATCTGGATGTGACGGCTTCTCAGGATCACCAGGTGAATCCGGATCTGGAAGAGATGCGGAAACAACTTCGAACTGAGACGACGCAGTGCTTCCCGACGTCACGCCTGTCACCTCAACGGTGTGTGGTCCGACCTGGAAATCTGCAGGTACGCGCCACTGCACAGCCGCATTTCCCTCTGCATCAGAGGTAACAGTTCCCACCTCAATGGGCTCAGAGTGGACGATAAAGCTCAACTGCTCATTCGGCTGGAAACCGCTGGCCTTGAACGCCTGCATCTCGCCGCGTTCAATTTGAGCAGATTCAGCGCTCACCGACGGAGTCAACACAGGTTCAACACGCTCAGCAACAGGAAGAACAACTGAGATCTGATAACTCTTCGACGTGCCGTTGACAGTCAAAGTCACCGGCACGTCACGGCTCTCCGTTTTGACGCCGTCACCCTCGTTCACCACACGCGTATTCTCATCGGGAACAACGATCTGCCCGTCAACAAGAACGCGTTCAAGCCCAACCAGCTCTCCTGTGGACGAATCGAGAGCTGCTGCGGCATTCGCCGGAGCAGTGGATGGGTCGCCCTCGTACACGAGCGGGGAAGGCGATGACCACAGGAACGACACAGGCCAGGTTGCCGGTACATCCCGCTGAGAATCGCCCTCATGCTGAACGATGGTACCGCTCAGTTTGATGGGATCGCCCTGAGTGAGCTGGGTTGGTCCCTCAATTGTCAGCTCGTCGACAAATGGGCGAATCTCAAGATTCAGCCATTCGCCAGCGGAATCTCGCCACAGGCCCTGGTCCGGATTGATTCCCAACATGGTCCAGCCTGTGAATCCACCACGATCCGGTGTAGAGTGCGGTCCCTTGCCTGCGTTGCCGTTCGTCACGTGGACCACGCCATCAACCTGATAGACATCGAAAGCTCCGACGCCTGCGTTGACGACGAGCACCGACTTGCCGGCATCACGAACCTTCGCAGTCCAGTGCTCAATCAGCGCTGCATCTTGCGGATCGTTCAGTGCAGAGGCGTTCGTCAGGTTATCGCGCGTGGGATGATGCAGAGCCAGAATCAACCCGGTGGTTTCCTGATCGGTGATCACATCGTTGAGCTGCTGCTCGAACCACTTGATCTGTGCGGCATCATGCGACAGGTTGTATGGATGCGAATCGAGTGTAACGATCCGCGTGTTCTTGACGGTCTGCGCCGTGTAGGTGTCACCGAAAACAGCCTTGAAGGGGGCAAGATCATCGGCCTTCATTGCCTCATGGTTGCCGGGAACATACGTATAGGGAATGTTGGTGCCGGCAAGTTCCTCGTCAAGTATCTGCTTGGCGAGTTCCATGTCGCCCTGTTCGCCCTCGTCCGTGAAATCGCCGACGATGAGGATCTGATCAGGGCGCTGTGCGACCACATCGCGCAGCACGCGACGGGCAGCCTGCACAAGAGATGAATTCGGGTTTTCAGAAACAAACTGCGCATCTGAAATGATCGCGACCCGAAGCGGGGATGAATCAGTTGATCCGGCCTGATCGACGGACGGATCCTGATACACGCTGACCTCAGGCGGGGTGGCGAAAGGTGCGACAACCGCTTCAATGTCGTCGATGAGCGTCGTAGACACGTACTTTTTGCTACCGACAGTCTCATACGTTGCCACGCGTTGAACCTGCACAGGCATGGCCATGTCCTGGGGGACCGGAACGGAGATGTACTGCCAGTCGTTCCCTGAAATACGTGGCTGAGCGTAGAGCCACTTCCACTGGTCGTTAGCATCGGAAACGGCGAAATACACCATCGGTTGGTTCCCCGGAGCACCGTCATCCTTGAACCATGCGCCCACTTCGATCACGTTGCCCTGGGGGAGGACATAGTGCTCGGCTGCGGCATTGGGTTTGATGTTGTTGGTGCGTGTACCACCTTGCTCATTGAAACCATTGGTCAGTGCAATGGCTTCAGTGTCCTTAACGCCCGCTGTAATGTCGTCCTCGCCGGTGTGGCCTTCAGTCGACACAGCAATCGACGAGGTCGTCGTGCGAGCACCGTAATTCGTGTACAGATCAGCGCCTTCCATTGACGTGATCTTCATGCGTGACGTGCCCACCATGACGGCGAGCTGCTGTGAAAAATCGCCGGCCTGAATCGTCAGCGTTCCTGCGCCTGACTCGACAACCGGATGAAGAGCAAGCGACGCGTTCTTCCCCGCAGTAATGTCGACCACGCCGGTCGCCCCGGAAACGGTGATGTCAGCCACTTCAATGGGAGCTCCGAATCCAAAGGAGTCATATCCCATGACATTGGCATAACGCGTCACGTTCGGGTCAGGAATCGACAGCGTGTTTGGTGTGATCAGCAGACGATCCATCTCGTTAAGTACCTTCAGCTCAACAGAGCCCGAAGCATTCCCGTTCGTGGCAGTAATCGTGACCGAGCCGGCAGCTACAGCAGTGACGAGGCCGTCTGCATCTACAGTTGCGATCGCAGGGTCACTGGATGTCCACTCCTGAACCGGCTGATCAACCGACCAGGAATTCTCATCGAAGCCCTTGGCGACAAGTTGACGATGGAAGCCGGGGAACAGGCGTTTAGCTCCGTTTGCCTGGAAAAGCGGCGAAACAGTGTATCCGGTCAGCTGTCCGGATCCCTTCTTGACGCCCACTCCCAGTCCATTGCCATCGGCGCGCATCGATCCGTCAGAAGGCGTGTTGACCACCGTGACATCTTGGTCGCCTGGATCATTGACCACCATTGTGGATGAGCCACCGCCATCAAGATTGATTGCGTCGCTTGCACCCAGCTGGAGGAAGAAATCAGCGAATTCTGGAAGCGTCATACCTCGGGAATTTGACGAGCGTCCATCAATGACAGCAAGAATCAAACGGGTCCCATCAGTATTGATACCGGCACCAGTACGAGGGTGCACCGACTTATCTGTTGCGACGTTTTGCCCCGCGCGCACCAGCGGGTGGAATGCACCTATTGCAAAGAGAGGCTCCTCATTATCTGACGTGACAATCTGATATTCGACATTGACGACGTCGCCCAGTGCCAGTGAAGCCAGATGGTCTCTGACTTCACCCTGCCCTGCGGCAACAACCGTCTGACCAGCTGGAATAGCCTCCTGTCCGAGTTTCTGCGCAGTCTTGACCACACGGTGATCAGAATCAAGCCATACTTCCAACGCGTCAGGATATTTCTGCAGCGTTCCCGAGCCGCGTTGGTATTCTCCCCATCGGGAGGTATATACGGTTACTGCATCGGAGGCAAGACCCTGAGTATTGACGGAGGAAATGGGCGTGGTCCAGTCCTGCGCGGAAACACTTCCCTTAAGAGTTGCATCGGTGATCGACGCGATCTTGTTATGATCCATCACCAAAGACAGGATCGGTCTGCCGGGAACTGAACTCTTCACAATTCCTTCAGATGGATCCACACCAACACCATTGGCAGCTCCTGAGTTGTTGATGTCGAATCCATCACCGTTGACCGCTGCTTTGATGCTATCAGTGACCTGTGTCATTTCCACCAGTGTCGCTGTATCAGCCACGATTCCGGAATCGAGGTAGTCCAGTGATACCTCAGAATTGGTCAGGTCGACGTCGAGAACTGCGCCCTGCTGCCACCCACGTGGCTCAAGGCGTTCGAACTCTGTCAACGTGATTCCCGGTCCGACCTGTGTCTCGTCCTGTCGAGTCACGCTGGCTTGACCGTTCATTGTCAGGTCCAGGTATCCGGATGCCGCAACATCTGCGGGAGATTCGGCATACGCAGCGAAAAGCGGATGGGAGCCGATCCCAATCCCTGCAATCGCCAACATCGACGCAAGCAACATGGTTGCCACGCGTGATGCATTTCGGAGCATCTTCTTGATCCTTCCTCTTACATAGTCGTGAAGCCTGCAGGAAAAATGCGCACGGCTCGATAGCGGCACCGTATTCGTGAATAAGGTCGCGTACTGTGCTGATGGGCAATAGCGCTGGCGCTGAATGTGAAGCTGCGCAGCGTCAACCATCGTGGCGGGCTTCAGTAATCACCATGGCACCTGATTGTTGCCGCGAGGTGATCAGACCGTGACGGGAAAGTGACGCCCTATCCAACTCATCCGCGGTGATGTCAAGCGGAACGGCAGCGATAGCTTCGAACTGAAGTGTTCTGGTTGAGTTCTTACCGGTTGCTGGTTGAAATGCACACCTGTTGATACAGGACAACGCCCAAGACTGAACCAAGGGATATATGAGAACACCAGGAGCTTGGAATCATAAGACAACGAGCCCACACGACCTAATGAAATTGTGAAACCTGCTTCAGCAATCTTGCGCCAGCCCGACCGCCCGCCCTCATCGCCATTGCTCTTAGTGATGTGAATAGGGATCGTTCCAGTTCGGTCGAGCTACCGGAGACTTGGCGGGCCTGCTGGTGGCCAATCTACGATTCGTTGCGGCGATGGGGATGCCTAGCTGCGACCAACTAGTGCGAGATGCGTTCGTGATGAATTGTTTGTCAAGAACTACGGGGTATTCATACGAAGGATTCTGGGGCTGATGGGTGCGAAAAATAGGGCCTGCTGCCTGGCGTGCCGGCTGAAACGTTGCCCAAAACCAAGCTGTCAGGCTGATGAGATGTACTGAAAATCTGCGACGCTCCTAGAGGCTGCTCTCCTGCGACGACGTGGCCACGCGCAGACATCCGACACGTGCTTTCGACCTAGGTGCAGTGCCGGTCTAAGTCAGACACAGCACAATGAACTGTGGCTGTTAGCCGGCAACTACCTAGGCGCGCACTTGCTGTGGTTCTTTGCCGTGTTTGGGACTGATTCGTTTAGTCGCCAAATCGTCAGTTGGGCAGGAAGATCAGCAATGAACAACTTAAGTCCCTCGGCTGGAGACTTCAGAACAAGAAGCGGAACCAGACCCACGACACTTCACAATCTTGCTTGCTTCGTTCCTATTGCCCGCCCATTCCTGTTGTTGCGAATCCTTTGACAATCTGACGTTGGAAAATCATAAATACGATGACAAGAGGCAAGGCGCCTATGACAGCACTAGCCATCCCCTGAGCGTATTGCACGCCATAGGCGTTCTTGACAGTACCCAGACCAACGGGGATCGTCATGAGGTCAGGCGAGTTCGTAATGATAAATGGCCAAAGGAAATTGTTCCAGCATCCAATAAAAACAAAGATGGCCACGGCTACAACAATCGAGCGAGATAGCGGAAGAACCACAGAAGTGAGAATCTTGAAGTTCGAGGCACCATCTAGACGGGCAGCTTCCTCTAGCTCTACGGGCAGCTGATCGAAGAAGTTCTTCATCACGATAACCATTAACGGTGCCACCACTTGTGGCAACGCAACACCTGCCAAGGTGTCTGACAGTCGCATAAACCTCATCTGTTCGAATAGCGGAACAATGAGGATCTGTGGCGGAACCATGATCGCAGCAACTGTCAACGCGAAGAATATCTTTCTACCCGGAAAGTCATGACGAGAAAACACGTACGCTGCTGGAACAGAAACAAGAAGCGTAATGAGGGTGACGGCTGCAGAAACGATGAAGGAATTCCACAACCATAATGGAATATCACCTGCTTTAAACACCGCTATGTAGTTTTCAAAAGTCCATCCTTGCGAAGGCCAGAACTGAAGGGGCGCCGCAGAGGCATCGGTTTCCTTTTTGAAAGACATCTGAAGCGCAAAAAGAATTGGTATGGCCCATGCCAAAGCGGCAATTGCTAGTGCTGCAAAAGCAGAAATTTGCGCTGCCGCAGAGTTTCCCAGTGTTAAGGAGCGCGCCTTAGAGTTTTCAGAAGACTTAACCAAGCGGGGAGAACGACGCGTCGATGACGTCTGAGATAAATCGTTCATACCAATTTTGTTAGCAGTTTGGGTAGTGCTCATCGTTGCTCCTCTGGTTTGTGATTAACGATGGTGATTTGAATGATTGACACAAGCACGATCAGAGCAAAGAAAACATAAGAAACAGCTGAAGCGTACCCGACGCGGTATCCGCTGAAGCCGACATCATATATGTACTGAATAATCGAACGTGTCGCACCATCTGGTCCACCAGCGGTCATCAGGAAAATCTGA
The DNA here is from genome assembly GCF_030212035.1 of Pauljensenia sp. UMB10120. NCBI lineage: Bacteria > Bacillati > Actinomycetota > Actinomycetes > Actinomycetales > Actinomycetaceae > Pauljensenia > Pauljensenia sp. UMB10120. The sequence continues at coordinate 54,539 of NZ_JASODH010000002.1, forward strand.
TCGAAGACTTTAAGCGATGCAAGAATCTGCAATAGGACGATCATGATTGTTGTCGACTTCATAAGTGGCAGTGTCACTGAGATCAAACGTCTCCATGATCCAGCGCCGTCAACTTGCGCTGCTTCGTAGATTTGATCGGGTATGTTTTGCAGTGCTGACAGGTATAGGAGGAAATTGAATCCTATGGTCCACCACACGGTCGTAAGGGCAATTGACCACATTGCCACTTGTTTGTCGCTGAGCCAGCCGATTTGATCAATTCCCAGATGCTGTAAAAGCCCGTTGATAAATCCAAAGTCATTTGCATACATCACTCCCCACATCGCGGTAACGACAGATACCGGCAGGAGGTACGGAGCGAAGAATGTGAGTCTCCAGAGCCATTGGCCAGGTAAACCTGTGACAACGAGGTAAGCGAGGATGAAGGAGAGCATCACCAGAGGGATGGTCGAAATGAGGGTGAAAAAGATAGTATTGCCAAGGCTGGACCACATTTCGGCGCTTGTGAGGGTCTCAATATAATTCTGAAGACCTACGAACTTAACGTTTCGTGAGGCTAGCGATTGGTTCGTGAAGCTCATCCAAATTCCCCAGATAATAGGAGTAATCAGGAAAAGAGTAAATACGACCATATACGGAAGTGCGAACCAAACTGTTCCGCGGGAAGCTAGTTTTGATTGTGTTTTCATGACGATCTTTACTCGGTTGGATTAGGTTGCTGGGCAATTGACGATGCGGTCTCAAGCATTTGCTCGATTACTCGTTTTGGCTCGGTGGTGCCTCGGAATCCTTCAATCAGGTGTTGGCACATGCGATTTTGGAAGTCAGTTCCTGCCCCGGCATACCAGACAGGTGGATCAAAGATCACGGTCTGTGCTGCATCTGCATATTGATTTTGCAGCTCTAGTTTCTGATAGTCCGGCTTTTCCTGAGAAGGCAGATATCCAGGAATGTGGCCGGCTTTGCCCCAGCGGTCGCCCAACTTCAGCATTGCTGCAACGAATTCATAGGTCTTTTGGCGAAGATCGTCAGTCATGCGGCGATTAGTCGGCAAAACGTAGGTATGCGAGTCGGCGTAGTTGGCAGGTTGACCAAACATAGTGGGAGTCGGTGAGGCTGCAAGCGCAGGTAGGTTTTCAATGAATCCGTTTAACTCCCAAACCCCGGAGAAAATCAGAGCATTCCTGCCTCCGTTAAAAGCAGATAAAGCTCCGCCATAGTCTTGGTCTTTTGCCATGCACTTGCCGTCCATCCACATGTGAACGGCCTCAACTACTTGGGCCGCTTTGTCAATGTCCAGCTGTGCCCGCTGTCCGGCAGAAAAATCATATCCACCACCGGTTTGGTTATAAAGTCCCCAGAAAAGACGCCATGCTTGCGCAGTGTCGAGTTGGAAACCGAACGCCACGCCCGGGCCACCGATAACCTCACCCAGTTTGACGCCGACTTCATAAAAGGCCTCGGCTGAATCGACCTCGAGTCGTCCATCGGAGCCGAGCACACCGGCCTTGTCTGCGACATCCTGGTCGTAGAAAGTAATAAAGGGATGGGTGTCGAGAGGAATAGCGAACTGCTTGTCTTCGTATGTTCCTGCGCCAAATAGCGCATCAGTAAAGTACTCCGGACTTACGTCAAATTCTTGAAACAGCTTCATGTCCCACGGCTCAATAAGGCCTCCAGGTGCGAAACCAGGCATGCGTGAAACGTGCATGATCGCAGTGCTAGGTGGTGCGCCAGAAGCTGATGCCATCGCCAACTTGGTGTAATAAGGGTTTCCCCAGCTGAGGGTAGTGGGAGCAACGAATAGGCCAGGATGTTCTTGGACGATTGACTCGATCATCGCGCGCGTATTCGCGCCATCCGCTCCGCTGAACAAGTCCCACACGCTCACCGTTACTGTCTGCGATGCTGAAGACGAGCAACCAGAAAGACCGGATGTTAAGCCGAGTGCACTAAGACCCAAACCGAACAAGCCTAAAGCGGAACCCTTTATAAAAGAGCGCCGTGAGATTCCACTGCTAGAAAGCATATTGTCCTGATCATCCACGACCAAACATGCCACCTTCCTGATCAACGTTGATTGGCGGAAAAAGCTGCAATGGGATTGCAGATTGAATTCTCACGTGAGAGTATGGCACTTGACTGCAGTGAGGTCAAATGAAACAGCAGCGAGGAGAGTCTGAATGTCGCTCATTGATGAGCGCCTAGAGAACCAGGAGTACCTGCCCTAAAGTGAAAAGAGCAACCATCAAAGACGTGGCAGCGCGCGCAGGTGTGTCGTGGAAAACGGTATCGAATGTCATGCACGGAAGACCATGCGTCAGCCCTGACACCAAAGATCGGGTAATGGCCGCAGTGAAAGATCTCAACTACATTCCGAATTTTTCCGCGCGCGATATTAGAGGTCATGCCACCAGAAGAATAGGGCTTGTAATACCACATTTGACTAACCCATATTTCGCAAGGTTGGCAGAAAAGTTTCATATCATTGCAAATCAAGCAGATTATACTATAGAAATTGAATTGAGTGGACAACATGGTGAAATAGAGCGTCGCTATGTATTAGGCCAATTATCACGATCAATAGATGCCTTGATTATTTCTCCAACTTTACCCGATACGACGAAGCGTCTAGTAAAACGAGATGATATGCCGGTTGTTCTTCTAGGCGAAGCAGTTACCGATCGTGGGGCAATGCATCACGTATCGATTGACAACGTGGCTAGTGCTGCTGAACTGACAAGGCATCTAATCGGAAAGAACACGCAGAGAGTTGTTTTCTTAGGGGCTCAACATGGTGCGTCGTCCACCGGATCTGAACGCCTCATAGGCGTCGCCGCCGAGTTGGACAAAGCGCAGATTTCTCCTGATAGGAGGTTGTTCGTCTCCAGTGCGGAATGGAGTCGCGAAGAGGGATATCGGTTGACAAAACAATTGATCCAGTCCGAAAAATCCCTGGGGAAAGTCGGAGATGTCGTTATTGGAGGAAATGATCTTCTTGCCCTGGGTGCTATGGATGCATTTCGTGAACAAGGCATTCGGGTCGGTGAGACAGTGCGTGTAGCCGGGTGGGACAATATTCCAGAGAGTGAAAGCTCGTTGCCCTCACTTACTACTATTTCTCCTGATTTGGACTCCCTTGCACGTCTTGCATTGTTTCTGGCAGTTGGTGATGACCGATTTCTGGAGAGGGCAAGTTATAGCACGGTTACTACTGTGGGGCCTGGCATTTCTTTTGTGGTTCAACATGAAATGATCATTAGAGAATCATCGTGAGATAGCTAAAGAATTTCACAACTTGCCGATTGAAATATGAGAGGAATTTGAAATGGTGAATAAGCAGGCTGAGAAAAAAACATCTCTGGATGACGTGCGTGAAAGAGCAAGAAAATTGGCCGCACTTCTAGATGGGCCCGCAGATAAGGAGAGTGGGTCATGTAAGCCTGAACACCCTAGACCTCAGTTTGCTCGGAAGAATTGGGTCAATCTCAATGGTCAATGGGAATTTGAGGTTGACCCTGGAGACTCTGGCCGTGAGCGGGGTTTGCTGGATCGGCAGTTAGCTGATTCTATCGAAGTCCCATTTGCGCCTGAGTCGAAAATGTCGGGAATTGAAAACACTGATTTCTTGAACGCGGTCTGGTATAGAAAAACGCTGACAGTTCCATCCGAATGGAAAGACGATGATATCCGACCGGTTTTGCATTTCGGAGCGGTCGATCACGATACGACGGTTTGGGTTAACGGAGTCGAGGTGGCACGGCATCGGGGCGGCTTTACACCATTCGACGCAGACTTGGATGGTGTGGTTGGTGCCGGTGAAGAGGCGACTGTTGTTGTTCGAGCTCGCGACTTACGCGGCATGCCTCAGGCTCGCGGAAAGCAGGCTACGTGGTATGACTCGACACACTGCCAATACACGCGTACGACAGGAATTTGGCAGACTGTTTGGCTGGAAGGCGTCCCGCGGGAGCATATTAAGTCAGTTAAGGTGTTTCCGAATATGGGAACGCAGAGCTTTGAAGTGACAGCTTCAGTTTCGAGGAGCGTATGTGATGGTCAACTGAAGGTCGTTGTGAGTGAACCTGAGGGAGACTTTGTCGCGTCGGCCCACGTAGCAGTTGGGAAGGATCTATCTCCAAAAGTCGTAGTGGAGATTCCTGCTGAAAAAGTTCGTATATGGGGACCGGGAGATCCAGAACTATACCGACTGACGATACTGCTGGCAAACGAGGACGGATCGATCAGGGATGAAATTTCGTCGTATTGCGGTCTTCGTTCTATCTCAATTAAGGGCAACGAGTTCCGGATAAATGGGAAGAAGATTTTCCAGAGACTGGTCCTGGACCAGGGATATTGGCCAGATTCCTTGATGACTGCACCGAGTGATGATGCAATTGTCGAAGATATTCAACTGGCTCTTTCTGCCGGGTTTAACGGTGCGCGGCTTCATCAAAAGGTTTTCGAAGAGCGCATGATGTTTTGGGCCGATATGTACGGCTATCTTCTCTGGGGAGAATTCGGAGACTGGGGAGTTTCTGGTCGAGGACCTCTTGGATACAATCAGGAGCCTACTGCGTCGTTCGTTACGCAATGGATTGAAACACTTAACCGGGATATTTCACACCCAAGTATCATCGGATGGTGCCCATTAAATGAGACGCACCAAGTGCTGCATGACCACATCACAGTGCTGGATGATGTCACGCAGGGAATGTACTGGGCCACAAAGCTGGCAGATCCGACTCGCCCCGTGCTTGATGCATCCGGGTATTCGCATAGAGTCCGCGGCGCAGATATCTATGATTCGCATTCTTATGAGCAAGATCCTGCAGCGTTTAAACGTGAACAAGCAGGTTTGAAAGACGGAAAACCGTATGTCAATCGAGTGGTCTTGGAAGACAATACGATGCCCTTTGCAGATGGGCGTTTTTCGATTGATTACGACGGCCAGCCCTTCTTCGTGTCGGAATTTGGCGGCATCTGGTGGAATGAGGAAGAGGCAAGAAATCGACGAGGAAACAACGATCAAGCTGAATCGTGGGGCTACGGAGATAGGGTGAACAGTCTGGAGGAATTTTACGAACGATTCGAGGGATTAGTACAAGTTCTCAGCTGCGACAGCAACATGTTTGGGTACTGCTACACCCAGCTGACAGATGTTTTCCAAGAGAAAAACGGAATCGTCAATTTCGATCGCACGCCCAAATTCGATCATGAAAAGTTGCGTGCCATTCAAGAAAGAACGGCAGCATATGAAAAAGAGTGAGGCCACCGGAACCTTTGAGGTTATAGGACATTTTCTGTTGCTTTTGAGTTCCACGCGTTGTGGTGGGCGTATCGGGGGACGATCAGTGCCCTGTACTGGAGTGTCCTAGATTTCGCTCTGCTCCTTATGGGGATGCCTGGATGGTGGCACGGCGCTGAGTACATTTTCATGATTGGACGGTGTCCATCTTCGGATTGGTCAGATGACACGCGACCAAGGAGTTTTCCCGGATTGGCCCTCAGCCGGGAAGGTAACATGAACGTGACAGTTCGCAACCCAAAGCCACTACTGAGCCTGCCCGCATGTCCACTGCGCATGGCCAACAAGGGGAGCCCGACATGAGCATGCATCATCTTGCAGGCGTTCTCGTGCTGGCAGGCGGAACCGCAGCCCGCATGGGTGGAGTGTCCAAACCGGACGTGATGGTCGCGGGAAAGAGGCTTCTCGATCATGCGCTTGCCGAAATCAGCCGCACCGCCCCTCGCGCACGCATCGTCGTCGTGGCGCCCCCCGAAGTGTCAGTGCCGCCCAGCGTCATTCGCATACTCGAGGATCCGCCTTTTGGCGGGCCGCTGGCCGGTTATGCTGCGGGATTCCATGCGCTCACGATTGACGAGGGCGCCCTCGTGGCATTCATGACGTGTGATGCACCACTGTCGGCGCGATTAATCCCGGCGCTGCTAGAAGCGTTCGAAGCAGAATCATGCGACGGTGCAGTACCGGTTCAGCACACGCCAGAAGGCGACATTCTGCAACTCACCCAGGGAATCTATCGATCCGAATTCCTGCAAGATGTCATGCGCGATCACGTGCGCAATAAGTCCTTGCGGCGAGCGTTTTCAGATGCGCATCTTGTCGGCGTACCGGATCAGTCGCAATGCGGGTTTGACGTGGACACGTGGGAAGAAGTCGCAACGCTCGAAGAATACCTGCTTTCCGATGACGGGCGGGAGGCGCGGTCTGATCTTTGATGCCGAACAGACTGCCTTAGTTGTGCGCAAAGAGTTCGCTGATCTGCGCTGCTAAACTAGGCTCCTTACACTAGGTGCATTGCGGAGGAGGTTTCTTGAGCATCGCATTGAATATGCCACTGATGCAGGCACGTCTTGATCCGGCAAAGCGCCCGGATGTTCCCGTGTTACTCGATCAGTTTGGGCGAGTCGCCAGAGATCTACGCATCTCGGTAACTGACAGGTGTAATTTGCGATGCCAGTACTGCATGCCTGCAGAAGGTGTGGAGTTTTCTTCCCCTGACCGAATCCTCACAGATGATGAAATCAAACGGATGATCCATATTGGCGTTCAGCAGTGCGGAATAGAAAAAATACGCTTCACCGGCGGCGAGCCGTTGATGCGCCGCAGCCTGGAAGAACTTGTGTCATACGCGGCGAGTTTGTGTACCTGGAAAGGGACGCGGCCAGATCTATCCATGACGACCAATGGTCTGGGCCTGACGCACCGAGCTGAAGCGCTGGCGCGCGCCGGCCTTCAGCGAGTCAACATTTCAATGGATTCGGCGACTCGCCAGGGCTATCGCATGATGACCCGACGGGACCGATTCGATGATGCGGTTCAGGGAGCTGCTGCGGCTGCCCAGGCCGGCCTTCGTCCAGTCAAGTTGAACGCGCTGCTGATGCCGGGTGTGAACGAGGATCAGGCGCCAGAGCTGCTTCGGCATGCGCTGCGTAACGGATACGAACTGCGTTTTATCGAATTCATGCCTCTTGGACCGCGCGGATCGTGGAAGTGCGAAGATATGATCACTCGCGACGACATTCTGGACACATTGCGCCCACACTTTGATTTGGCTCATCGGTCCGATCGGGAACGAGGAGCCTCCCCGGCAGAAGAGTGGGATGTGATGTCAGGTGCCGATCACCCAGGCGGCAGATTCGGCATCATTGCGTCAGTGACACGACCTTTCTGTGGCGAATGTGACCGCACACGCCTGACCGCAGATGGGAATATCCGAACCTGTCTTTTTGCCCGCTCAGAAACTGATGTGCGCACGATGATGCGCACAGGCGCCACCGACGAGGACATCGCGCAGACGTGGCGACTTGCCATGTGGGGTAAACAACCGAGTCACGGGATCAATGACCCAGACTTCTTGAAACCGCGCCGCCCCATGAGCGCGATCGGAGGATAAATGACTCGAGCTCACGTCACGTACTTCGCTGGTGCAGCAGAAGCAGCTGGCACGCGCACCGAAACTGTTGACGTGCCGCAGTCAATAGACGCGGCCGAATTGCGGGCCTGCTTAGCCGTAGGAAAGTCAGCGCATTTTGCAGACCTCGTCGGGGTGTGTGCTCTGATTATCGACGGCCAGACCATCAGCGAGGCGGAGCGTTGTCAGCTCGGAGACAACATTCAGATCGAAGTGCTGCCACCATTTGCCGGCGGATAATTCTGACTCCGCGCCACGGGCGCAGCTGTTGGCACACGCACGCCGTCAGGATTCCGGTAGCTCAAGACTTCGCGCCACGTGCGCAGCTGTTGGATAGAGCGAGGACGGGACCTGTGCGTCACGCGCGCAGCCTTCGCACCCTACGTTCCCTATGCGCTGCCTGTCCACTCGTGTGAGCCGTCGACAAACTCCTGCTTTTTCCACACCGGCAACTCGGCTTTGACCTGTTCAACCGTACTTTCCAGCAGGGCGAACGCCTCGCGCCGGTGCGCCGCCGACGCCGCAGCCGCAAACGCCACGTCACCCACCTCAAGGTGACCATAGCGATGCTGAATCGCCAGCTTGATCGCACCTGACCCGTGCGCACATCTTCGGGCAATCCGTTCAATCACCATGCCGGCATCGGGATGCGCTTCATAGTCAATCGACACAACGCCCTTGCCGTCATCATGGTTGCGCACCCGGCCATCAAAAAGAACCACGGCACCAGCTTGAGAATCGCGCACCGCTTCCTGCAACGCTGTCACATCGATAGGCTGATCCGTGACTTCTGCGATCACAACGCGCGCATCTGAACCGTCGCTGACCCCGCGGCTCTGGATCGCATGGGTGGCACGCTGATGAGCCGACTGGCCGATCTGCTCGGCGGGCGCCGTGTGGTCAGCGTCAGCAAGTTGCTCGGTGATGTGTGAGATCAGCGGACCGACTACGGCCACAGCATCGCGCACTCCGTCCGTTGACCCAGGAGCGTTGACAACGAAAGCGCGCCGCCCCTCACACTCGATGACGCCTGACACCCCGCGTGACAACGCGGCAGCTGGAACCTCCGGATTGGAACGCAAAGCCGCCTCGATGCCCTCGGCCCGCTTCGACAACAGTGGCATGGTCGCCTCGGGAGTGACGTCACGCGTGGAAAAGCCTGTGCCGCCCGTGGTGAACACGATGTTGGCTCCGCCGGCAACAGCATCCCTGATCGCGGCGGTAATTGCGTCAGCGTCGTCAGGGACGATCACCACACCGCTGACTTGCGCATATTCGCTCAGCAGTTTCTGTGCGAGCGGCCCGGAACGGTCGGTTCGCACTCCGGCCGCAGACCTGTCAGATATCGTGACCACCGCAACATGAGGCATGAAGGCAATCATACTCACGCGCCTCGAAGAGGCCAACAACCCGTCCGTCGGGCACCGCCGCTCCGCGTTTTCTTACGCGCATGTCCGAGGGCGACTGGTCTGACATGGTAAGCGTTGCAGCGCCAGCTCATCAGCAATTCGACTCGCGTACAGTAGGTGGGTGATGATCACACCGCTTGGACGAGCCGGCACGGCACTGACCGACGAACAACGCGAACGCTATGCGCGCCCGATGTTGCTCGACGGCATGGGAGAAGAAGGCCAGCGCCGACTGCTGGGCACGTCGGTTTTGGTGATCGGGGCCGGAGGGCTCGGCTCGCCGGTGCTGATGTATCTGGCAGGTGCCGGCATTGGTCACATCGGCATCGTGGATTCCGATGTACTGGATACGTCGAATCTGCATCGCCAGGTCATTCACTCCATGAGCGAGCTCGGACAAGCGAAAACAGACAGTGCAGCGCGACGGATCGCTGATCTCAATCCGGACGTGGACGTGACGTGTTACCACCTGCGTCTGACGGCTGAAAATGTTGATGACCTGTTCGAGCCATTCGACATCATTGTTGACGCCACGGACAATTTCGCCACCCGTTACCTCATCGACGCGGCGGCCACACGCTTGGGTAAACCTGAAGTGTGGGGATCCGTGCTGGGAGCTGCCGGGCAAGTCTCAACTTTCTGGAGCGGTCCTGCTGCGCGTACAGCGGGCGTACCCGTCGAGGTTCGCCTCACTGACCTGTATGCGTGCGCGCCGCGAGAAGACGTGGTCGCAGAGGGAGCGAGCTCGCCTGTCATCGGTCCGATCACCGGGATGGTCGGATCTCTTATGGTAGGAGAGGTGACTAAACTTGCCGCCGGATACGGGCAGCTCCTGCTGGGGCGTGTCGCGTTCATCGACACAGCTGCGGGGCAGCTACGGGACATGACATTTAAGCGGCGGACTTCAACGCGCATCTCCGGTCACCCGGAGTAAGCCTGAAATGCCGTAAGGAACCGCACGCGCAGAGGAAAGGAACAAGCAGATGAAAGACGTTGCCGATCATTATCGCGACGTGATGGCCTTGGGCGCGCCTCTTCCGGAAAGTACTGTTCCCATCGACGAAGCTCTGGGGCGAGTTCTGGTTGAGGACATCCGCGCACGCTTCGCCGTCCCACCGTTCACAAACTCCGCGATGGACGGTTTTGCCGTGCGTGCTGACGAGGTACGCGAGGGCCACGCACTGCGTGTCTCAGACGATATTCCCGCCGGCCGCACTGATATTCCAGTTCTTCCCGCGGGCTGCGCCATACGCATCATGACAGGTGCGCCGATGCCGGAGGGCGCCGACGCCGTGATCCCGGTTGAAAACACACAGAACCCCGGAGCCAATATGGCGCCAGATCCGCCCGCCCGGATTGTTCCAACCGCGACAGTTCCTGCAGGCGCAAATGTGCGCAGACGCGGTGAGGACATCAACGAGGGCGACCTGCTCTATCCTTCAGGAACGCACCTGACCGCAGCTCACCTGTCCGCCCTCGTCTCTGTGGGATACGGGCAGGTGGCGGTACGTTCACAGGTGCGTGTCGGAGTGATCACGACGGGGGAGGAGCTGCGCGAGGCTGGAGCTGACCTTGCCCTCGGACAGATCCCGGACTCCAACTCAATCCTGTTGGCAGGCATGGTCCGTGAAGCCGGTGCGGTGCCGTTGGTCCGCGCATTCCACGCCGATACAGTGGAAGATTTCATGAGGGATCTGCAGGATATCCTCGACCAGGTTGACCTGCTCATCACGGCAGGCGGCGTTTCGGCCGGCGCGTTTGACGTGGTCAAAGCCGCTTTGCGGGCATACGGCGTGGAGTTCGTGAAGGTGGGGATGCAGCCGGGTAAACCCCAGGGATGTGGTGTGCTCGAGCCTGCGGGTCATCCCGCGCGCCGCATCCCGATTCTGTGCCTGCCTGGCAATCCCGTCAGTGTTTTCGTCTCCTGGCACCTGTTTGCCGTGCCGTTGATGCGCGCGCTCGCCGGTGAGCCTCCCGTCGATTTTGATGCACTGTTTACCACGGTTCGTGCAGGTACCGGTTGGTCACGCAAACCTGGCCGCGTACAGTTCCTGCCGGTCACTGCCCGCGAGCGGGAGGTGATGATTGGGGATAGCAACAGGGACGAGCGTGGCACTGTCACACCTGATGGCGTGCTGATCCACCCGTCCAGCCACGGCGGCTCGAAGTCTCATTTTGTGGCCTCCCTTGCCGGTGCAACCGGTCTGGCGCGCGTGCCGGCTGAACGTGCGAAGGTGGAGGCTGGCGATCTGGTTGATGTGATGTGGTTAGGGAGGGCGCGATGAAACTGACGCATCTGAATGAAGACGGCAGTGCTTTCATGGTGGACGTCACCGCCAAGAAGCCAACCGTTCGAGAAGCAACAGCTATTGGCGAGGTTGAGTGCTCACCGAAGATCATGCAGACGCTGCGCGACGGAACCGTCCCCAAGGGCGATGTGCTGGCAGTGGCGCGCATTGCGGGAATCGCGGCGGCAAAGAAGGTGCCTGACTTGCTGCCGTTGGCTCATGTCATCGGCGTGCACGGCTGCGAAGTGGATCTTGAACTGGGCGCGGACCGGGTGCTGATTCGCGCAACGGTCCGAACTGCAGATCGCACGGGAGTGGAGATGGAGGCGCTTACCGCTGTTTCGGTGGCCGCATTGGCGATTATTGACATGGTGAAAGGCGTTGATCGTTCAGCCAGAATCACCAACTGCCAGATCATCCACAAGGCAGGCGGGCGGTCGGGCGACTGGTATCGCCCCGGATTTGAGCCTGACGCTGGCTGAACGATAGTCGCTGGGTCGTGCGACAGGCAGCTAGCCGCTGACCCGACGGACGTTCAAGCAATGGCCGGACGCCAGTTGGCTGGGTATTGGAGGGCCCAACGCCCCGGCTGGACGCTCAGGAAGCGGAGTCGACGGATTCTGCACGATCGACACGGCCGTGGCGAATCAGCACGTTGAAATCAGCGAGCTGTTCGGCATCCTCTGGATCATGCGTTACCAGCACGCCGGTAAAGGGAGAGGTGCGCATGCGGCGTTCCAGCTCAGTGCGCACCGACTGCGCTGACCGCTCATCCAGCCCGGCCATTGGCTCATCGAGCAGCACAATGTCCGGATCCAACGCCATGGCGCGGGCAATGGCAGCCCGCTGAGCCTGGCCTCCCGACAGCTGCGTGGAACGACGATCCGCCAGTCCATCCATTCGCACCGCCCGCAGCTCAGCCATTGCGCGCCTGCGTGCATCGGCGCGCGACGCTCCGCCCGAACACAACCCGAACTCCACGTTCTTAAGCACACTCATATGCGGGAACAGCAACGGTTTTTGCTGCAGCAGGACGATCCTGGGTGACGGCTTCGAAAACGTGACTCCACCGCTGGACGCAGTCACTGTGCCAGAAATCAGCCCCAGCAGCGTCGATTTGCCTGAACCGTTCGGCCCCATGACGGCCGTCATCTGACCGCCGGGAATGTGCACCTTCAGCATTACTCCACGTTGAGCCACTTCCGCATCGACATCGATGTCCGTGCTCGATGAGGGACGCGCAGCAGTGGCAGTGGCCGAATCCACCTTGGAGTGGTCAACGCTGTCCGTCTTGTTTTCGTCGGGAAGAGGAGTGTCGAGGGCATCCTCGTCAATTCGCTGCGCGTGATCGCTGTATGGTTTCCGCTCGGTTGCAGGGCGGCCACCGGGAAGGTGCACAGCGAGGAGATTCGCTCCGAACAGAATGACGATTGCCATGGTGAGAAGGACGACTGACAGGGCGAGCGCTTCTTCTGTGGAGGACTGACGCTGCAGGTAAATGGCGAGCGGCATGGTTTGGGTGGTGCCCTGCAGCGAGCCTGCGAATGTGATCGTCGCACCGAATTCGCCCAGCGCGCGAGAGAACGACACGGCAGCTGCTGACAGGATCGACGGGAACATGACGGGCAAGGTGACGTGGAAGAACGTACGGGTACGCGAGGCGCCGAGCGCGCGGGCGGCTTCGTCGTATTCGTTTCCACGGGTGCGGATCGCACCCTCAAGAGAGGAGATGAGGAACGGCATGGCGACGAAGGTCTGCGCCATGATGACCGCGATGGAGGTGAAGCCGATTTCGATGCCGATCACCGACAGGTGCTGGCCGAGCAGGCCACGCCGCCCCCAGGTGAGCAGCAGCGCCAAGCCAGCCACCACCGGCGGCAACATCATCGGCAGGGTGACGATTGTGCGCAGCAACCGCGCCCACCACACATCCGGCAGATTCGCCAGGACGAATGCGAGGGGAACGCCCAGACACACGCACAGCGCGACCGATACTCCGCACGTTTTCAGTGACAGCCAGAGGGCATCCTGAGAAATATCAGTGGAAATGAAGCGGCCAAAATCAGTCCACGGCGTCTGGACAAAGATCGTGAGCAGCGGGAATACCAGGAACACCGCGGCCAGGATCCCCGGTGCCGTCAGCCACGGCGCGTATTTCAGTTTCACGAATGCCCCTTACGTGAGTGTGGCCCGCCGAAGCGGGTCACACATGGATGTCGGTATGTACTGCTTGCTTCGTAGTCGGAGCAGTGAATCCGTAGGCGTCGAGGACCTGCTGACCCTTGTCGGAGAGGATGAAGTCGATGAACGCCTGTCCGCCTTCCTTGTTCTTCGCACTCTTCGTCAGAGCCACGCGGTAATCGTTGACAACCTGATCGGCGTTCACGATCTCAATGACGTCAACCTTGTCTGATGACATGGCATCGGTCTTGTACACGAGTCCGGCATCAGCTTCACCGGTTTCAACCTTGGCGAGCGTGTCGCCTACGTTCTGCTCCTCGGACACGGCCTGGAAAGTGACGCCGTTCTTTTCAGCCAGAGTCTTGGTGGCGTTGCCGCATGGGACGCCCTCGGCGCACACCACGAGCTTCTTACCTTCGAGCGCCTCAGTAGTGAAGCCTTCGACCTGGCCGGGGTTGCCCTTGGGAACCACCATGACCAGCGTGTTGGTGGCGTAGGAGGCATCAGCTTCGACGTCGCCATTTTCAGCGGCCTTGTCCATGTTCTTTTGGTCGGCGGTGAACAATGCGTCGGCGGGGGAGCCCTGGTGAATCTGGTCGACTAGGTTCTGTGAGCCGTCAAAGCTGAACGTCACTTTCGAGCCTGGGTTCTCCGCCTCGAACGCTTCACCGAGTTCGGTGAAGGACTTCGTCAGAGATTTTGCGGCGAAAATAGTGATGTCACCGTAGTTCTGACCCTCTGACGCGGAAGCGGCCTCGGAGCTTTGCGAAGTTTCTGACTGAAGGGCAGCTGCGGGTTCGGACTGTTCAGATTCTGTTGAGCCGCCACCGGAGCATCCTGCCAGTGCACATGCTGCCGTTGCCAGCAGCGCAAAACTGGTACCAAATTTGCGAAGCATTGTTCATCTTTTCATTGCGGCATGGCCGCGAGCGAGTTACGTGACGATCGCGACGTTCGTTGCTTTGATCTGCGCACGCGCGATGACGCCAGGTTTCAAATCGAGGTCTCGTACTGCCTCGGTTGAAATCAGTGACACGACTCGAAAGGGGCCACACTGCATGACGACCTGGCTCATGACTTTGTCTGATTCGACTTCCAGAACCAGGCCTTTGAGTAGGTTACGGCTCGACGCCGTGTGACTACCTGACAGGTTGTTAGTGGACATCAAATAACGCGCCAACGACTCGCCCGTGATCTCACGGGGTGACGAGCCTTCGGCTGATTCGATGCGTCCATCGTCAATCCATCGACGGATCGTGTCGTCAGAGACTCCCAACAGCTCTGACACTTCCGAGATACGATAATTCATCTTCATCATCCTATCGGGTAATAGCGGAACTATCTCGTCACTAATGCCGCATTTGCGGAAGTGGTACGGCAAACCCCCGCATTGCGGGACTCTACAGGCTAGACGACCATGCGGCTCAGATGCCGCGCAACTGCGTGCGCACGTCCTCAGGGAAGGTTTCCCGCACGTCGCGAGGAATCGCGGCATCAAAGGGGTGCGCCATGCGGAATGTGCACAGCGCGCACAGAGCGCCCTCCGACGCGGGATGCAAGTTGTGGCATTTTGTGCACGGCGTCAGGTCAGTCTGCTCGCGTCGCTGTTCGTCTGCTTCGAAAGGTGCGAGAAGCGCCGCGCCCTGCTCGTCCTGAGTGGTGTGCGCGGGACAGTAATGGACAGCGACCTGGCATGCCGGACACAGCGCCGAAAAATCGTGGAACGCCTGAGAGGCATCGATGCCTGCGGACTGGTTGACCTGACAGTGAACGACCTGAGCCGAACATGTCGAACAGCGCAGCATGTGCACCCGGTCGGTATCGGCGAATACCGCGGGCCGGACGATGGCGCGCTGGTCAGCCAACTCATGGAAAGCTTCGAAGCTTCTCCACTCGTTGCTTGCTGAGATTGTCAGCGCCGAATCCGAGGGCACAGGAAGCAGGGCACGTCGGGGCATCTGCACGTGTGCCATCCAAGTGACACGTGGACGATGGGCTGCGCGCCGGGGAGTCTTATAGGCGCCGAGCAGGTCACCGAAAATGTTGCGCAAATGCTTCAAAGTGTCCTGGCACTGCGATGGGTGCTCCGAACAGGGGACGAAGCGAACAGCCTCGGCACCTTGGACCAGCAGCTGTGCTGTATCAGAAGCGGTCACGGTGTGTAGGCAGCTATCCCACACCAGCGCCGCATCTCCAGAGCTGATCGGGGGAACCGCCTCATGGTCACACACCAGCACCAGGTGGTGCGCCGGATCGAAGGCGCCGAGCCACCGCAGCACCGCCTGCATCGCGCTCATGAGATGTCGGTTTCGCTGGAAGTCGCCTGGCCTGGATCCGCGTGCACGGCAAAATCGGCGAGCGCCACGCTTTCCTTGAGCATCCCAGTGAGCAGAAGAGCCGCCGCACGATACGTCGCAGTTGCGCACTGTGTGCGGATCCCGTGAATGACACGCGCTGCAAGTGGGCCCAGGTGGTGATCGAGAAAATCGCCAAGACTGTGAGCCTGCTGCGCGCATGCGGCGGCGTCGCGCGTGCGCCACGCCAGGGCAAGAGCAGTCGCCAGGTGCCCGGCGAAGGCGACCTCCACGCCCACGTGATCAAGAGGCACATCGCGCAACATGACGGTCGGGAATTCGTGGCGGGCATATAAAGCGTCGAGGTCTGCGCACGCGTTACGCTGCGCCAACCCCGCAGCGCGTTCCGTCATCGGGATGGGGCCGCCAAAGCCCAGAACCAGCAGATACTCATCGCGAATCTGGCGGGCACTCTCATCGGCAGCGGCAAGTTGTCGCGCCGCTTCCAGTGAGTCGTCATCTCGCAGCGGCCACAACCGCAGCATCTCGGGGTTCGCAACGTTATGCAGAACGCCTGTCTCGGGTGTGGATGCGAAGAGCATCGACAAAACGGAGGCGGCTGTGCCCACTCGTGTGCCCCGGCTGATCACATCGGATGTGTCAGGCGCGCTCAACGGATCGAAAGCGGTCATCACAGGTCGCTCAGCCAACTGTGTGAGGCGGAGTGCGACGGTGCCGGCTGAATCTTCACCGGCACCGGGCCACCGCTTCGCTGTGCGTCCTGGCATGCAGTCAGGTCGCCCTCGTGCAGGGCAGCCTCATCCGGCACATAGCGTTCGAGAGGATGACCGTCATCTTCAAGAGCCTGTTTCCACTGCTCGAGCGTGCCACCGGTCAGCTCGATCAGGCCGCGTACCCAACGTGTCCGGGCAAGCTCGACCGCACTTTCCAGCATCTGAGGCGCCCACTGTAGCAGGTGCGTGTACGTAAAAGATGCGGCAAGGACGAGGGCGTCTTCTGCCTGATCACTGTCGCCCTGTTCAAGGTGATCGAGCACGACCAGCAGCGCTTTTGATATGAAGTCGAGCTCAAGACCGATGTGGTCATCGGGTTCTTTGCCCAGTCGTGGCGCCTCATAGCCCAGAGCCGCGTAATACTGACGCACCTGCAAAGTCTCCACGCCAAAGATCAGGCCGTCAGTGCCGCGGTGAACAGACTCGTAGGGTGGGATCTGTGCACGCGCGGAGATGCCGTAGAGCGCATCCTGATCCGACCAACGCGAATACTCATCTTCGTTACAGCTGGTACGCAGCAGGTCAATACCCGTTGCTGAAGCGCCGCTGGCAGGCAGGGGCCAGTCGCTAAGCATGCCTCGAATGCTGCGTGCCGTCGTGTCGCGCGCCGGCACGCGGTGCAGAGCGCCAAGTACGGAAAAGGCGGCGCTGAAAGCGTCGAGTGAATCAGTATCAAGCATCAGTGTCTTATCGTGGATGAATCAGCGTGTCGGATACGTCATGTTATCCGAAGACGGTGTTGATTCCGACTCGGACGAGCCCTTCGTAGTGCAGACCGCGGCCGAGTAGCTCGGTCAGAACGGCCAGGACGAAAGCTCCGGCAAGCAGCCACACCAGCGGCTTGGACGGGCTGGTTGCCTTTTCCAGTTGTTTGCGCACAACCAGCACAATCAGCACGACCACAACGGCCAGTGACACCAAGCGTATTGCGAGGTATCCGTGTGAGGCAATGTGGTGAGCGACGGTGCGTTCCACTTCGCTGCCTAATCCCAGAGACGTCATGTAGAAGGGGTAGGCGACCATCAGGACGATCCCGGCAATGGCTGCGATCGCGGTGGACAGGCGCATGGAACGCTGCGCAAGTGTCACGGTTTCATCGGAGAGCTGGCCGTCAGGGAACACGCCACGTTTGACGATATCCAGCACCTTGGTCATCAGGCCTGTCTTCTTGCCGGCGCGAGCCTGTGGCGCTGGCTGCGTGGCTGAAGAATTCGGTGAAGCGTCGGTGATGGGTGAGTCGACTTCGTCAATGAGGACGGACGAAGTGCCGGCGTAGGCACCTGCACGAGCTGGCTCGCGGACTTGCTTGCGTGCGGGGGCGGCGTTGCCGGACTGCATACTCCATGCGATGAACAAGGCTAGCGCAACAGCGAGGGAGCCGGTAAAGAACGCTGAGGAGAAGAAGGAAACCCACGTGAAGATGTTGTGCCAGGCGGGAACCGTTTCGGTGAAGTAGTAGACACCCGTCATAGAGATGATCAGAGCCAGACCGGCAAGTGCGGTCAGTCCTGCGAGGGTGTCTCGGGCAGTGCGGCTGAGGATGTTGAACCATTGAGCGATCGCGAAACAGGCGCCGAGACCGGCGTACAGAACCCCGGAGATGAGTTCGCGCGAGAGCCACGAGGATCCGATATGGAGCAGTGTGAAGGGCGCATGGAAGGGATCATTGAGGTGGAAGAACGCCGCGAAGAAACCGAACAGCAACAGTGGGCCGGCCGCATACATGCCGGCATTCGTGATGCGGTCAATCGTGGTGTTACTCATGCCTGAGCGCCGTCCGATCAACTGAATGAGGCCGAGAATCCAGAATGCTCCGACCGACATTTGAGCCACGACAGTAAATATGATCATGGGGAGTTCGCCGATGTGCATGATGCTCCTTCGTGCCGATGTAACGGGCCTAGATCTCTTCAGGATTCTGGATCATACCGGTGCCTTCATCCCACTTTTGGGCATCACGGTGCGGTTTGATGACCAGGTGCGGTTTCGTGATCGACGGATCCGGCAGGGGTGCGATACCTGATTCGGACCCGAACTCCTTGCGCAGAGCTTCGATCGGTCCCCATCCGAGCGCGCGGGTCGGGCAGGCGTCGACACATGCCGGGTTCTGACCCTGCTCGCGGTAGTCATAGCACAGGTCGCACTTGGACATGTGACCGGTGCGTGAATCGAGCTGCGGCGCGCCGTAGGGGCATGCCCATTGGCAGTATCGGCATCCCACGCACTTGCTCTGATCAACGTAGACGGTGCCGTCGTCGCGTCGGCTCATCGCAGTGGTGGGGCATACGCGCATACAGATCGGGTTCTCGCAGTGGTTGCACGAGATGGAGGTGTAGTAGCTGAATACGTTGGGCGTGAACGTGCCGTCCTGCTCGTTGGTGCTCCACGTGCCACCGGTGTATTCGATCACGCGGCGCCAGTTCATGCCGACAGGCAAGTCATGTTTGTCCTTGCATGCGATCTGGCAGGCTTTGCACCCATTGCACATGTTCTGATCGAAAAAGAATCCGTAACCGGCGTCCTTTTGCGTCAACGGCTGATCAACCGTGTCGTGCCTGCCTGGCTGTGGGATCGCGTCCTGATCCATCGGTCCTCCTCGTGGCGATCTGTTCAGTACTGAACGGTCAAGTCTGTGAAAATCTGTGGTTGGCGGGTCGTGGGGCTTGTGCGGAGCCGCCGCTTATACGGGCAGCCTCACGGGCGTTGTCGAAGCCGGCTTCGCGAATGGCAGCGTCACGTCCATGTGCCTCACACCTTCTCCACTTGTGCAAGATTCGTGTGCTGACCGTTGCCCTTCGACAGGGGAGTGGGGTGCTGAGATGTCAGAACGTTGACTGCACCGCCGTGATCCACACCGTTCTCGTCCCATTCAACCCATGCGCCCTGCGGAACAGAGACAACGCCTGGTGCGATGCGCGCTGAAACGAACGCCTGCGTCTGGATTGTGCCGCGATCGTTGAAGATGCGGATCTGGTCGCCGTTTGCGATCCCTCGTTTGCGGGCATCCTGAATATTGATCCATGCCTTTTGCGGGTGAGCCTCGCGGTTCTTCGACAGGTTGCCGTACGTCGAGTGCGTACGTGACTTGTAGTGGTGTCCAATGACCTGCAGCGGATACTTCTTGTTGGTGCGCGCCTCCTCGACGCCCTCACGAGTGGGGACGTATTCGGGGATCGGAGTCAGTCGGTCACCGGGTAGTGGATCGGGGAACTCCCACGTCTTGGCCATCTCGGCCAGCTGGCTGGAATACAGTTCGATCTTGCCCGACGGCGTCTCCAGCGGATTGGCCTCCGGATCTTCGCGGAACTCCTTGAGGGGCACCACATGTTCGTCGGGGTTATAGCGGTAGACGCGCATATCGCGCAGTTCGTCGAATGTCGGGAACTGCGGCTGATCCTTGCGTGTCATCTCGTGAACGTCACGCGCCCAGTCTTCCGTGGTTTTCTTGCCGTGCGCGAACTCTTCACCAATACCCATACGTTCGGCGATCTCCGTGGTCACCTCGATCGAGCTGCGAGCTTCATACAGCGGGTCGATAGCCTGTTCGACCATAATTTCGTAGGCGAGCTCACCGGTGTATTCGCTGGGAACCAGATCCCATCGTTCAGCAGTGGTGGTATCAGGCAGCACCAGGTCGCACAGTTTCATCGACGCTGTCATCTGGTTATCCATCCCGACGATGAACTCGCACTTGGTGTCATCGTCAAGGATTTCCCGCGTGCGATTGATGTCGCCGTGCTGCGAGGAGAGCATGTTGGAGCCGTACACCACCATGAACTTGATGCCGACATCGAGCTTGTCCTTGCCGTGCACACCATCTTTGAGAGCCGTCATCTCCGGTCCGTGGTCAATCGCGTCGGTCCACTTGTAGCAGCTGATCGACGTTTCCACCGGGTTCGTCCCGTCGTCAAGCCACTGGGACAGTGGCCAGTAATAACCGTCACGCCCGCCGGTACCGCCGCCGGGAATACCGACGTTGCCGGTCACGCAGGCCAGCAGATAAATCGAGTTCGCCTGGTTTTCACCATTGGCGTGGCGTTGCGGACCCCACCCCTGGTTGATGTTGACGGGCGTGGAAGTGGCCACCTCACGTGCAAACTTGCGGATGGTGTCGGCCGGGATCCCCGTAATCTGTGCGGCCCACTCCGGAGTCTTTTCAATCCCGTCTTCGCCTTTGCCTTCCACATACGAACGGTAGGAGGCGTTCTTCGGGGCGCCCTCGGGCATGTGCTGTTCGTCGAACCCGATGCAGTACTTGTCGAGGAAAGCCTGGTCGTGCAGGTTTTCGGACAGCATGACGTGCACCATTGCAGCGACGAGGGCGGCGTCGGTTCCGGGACGGATCGGGATCCACTGATCCGCAATCAGGGAGGCTGTATCGGAGTAGCGAGGATCAACCACGATGATCTTCACACCAGCTTTCTTCGCACGCGTTGCCGTGTAGGCGATGCCGCCGCCTGACATTCGTGTTTCCAGAGGATTGTTGCCCCAGAACACGATGAGTTTGGAATTGTCGATGCAATCTTCGATCGAGTTGGAGATCTGCTCATCGGGTGAACCGTACACGTACCTTGTGCACTGAGAAATCTGCAGGTAGGAGTAGTTTCCGTAGTAGTTCAGGTGGCCGCCAAGCAGATTGAACAGGCGGTGCCAGCCTCCCGAATAAGCGACGAGGGCGTTCCACACTCCTGATCCATAGTTCTTGTAGATCGCTTCGGGGCCGTAGGTGTCATAGGTGTAGCGCAGTTTCTCAACGATCAGGTCGATGGCTTCGTCCCAGCTGATGGCTTTGAACTCGCCGTCGGAGCGCTTGGCTCCCACGCGCAGCAGCGGTGTCTTGATACGGTCGGGGTTGTAGATACGCTCACGCATGTTGCGGCCGCGCACACATGCCAGGATATTGCGGTTCATCAGTGTCTCGTCGCCGGTGTTGTCCGGCAGGACGCGAACGACCGTGCCGTCCTTGACCTGGAGGCGTAGTGGGCAGCGCGAACCGCAGTTGACGATGCATGCCGACGAAACTGTCTTGTCGACATCCAGGCGTCCCGTGCCGTTGGGGACGAGTGTGCCTGAATCGTCTGTGTGGGAGTACTGCACGTTGGAGTTTGAACATCCCACTAGACCGACGCTGGCCCCAGCGATTGCCGACCACTGCAGGAACGAACGTCGGGACGGTCCCGACGCGGTCTTGACTGCTTTCACTGCAACCCCTTTGTCTCACTAGCTGACACCTGTCAAATAACGAATAATCCAATTATGCCTGAAGACTGCGAAATGCCTGATAATACGCCATTCGAAGTGGTGAATATGATGGCATCTGTGTTGCATAAATGGCGGGGCGTTTCCTAGGTGTTTTTCGGCGTGTGTAACCCCCGACGAAGTGGTCCCCGTTGACGCCATTGCCGACATGGCGGACCACGGAGTACTTGATCGCCTTGCCGCTCCTGCTGAGCACATCAACCCATGTTGTCGGGAATTGTGTATGGTCACTTAAAAGCGCCTGATGCGCAATCAGGACCGAGGTGCCAAGGAGGATGCGTGAACGCTACTGGTCGTGCTTCAAAACAGCGCAGTCCTGAAGAAGACCCTCGCTATCAGCGCACCCGCGCTGCTCTAGTTCACGCAGTTATCGAGCTGGCTCGCACCACTCCTGCGGACAAGATTACGGTTTCAGAGCTGACAGCACGCGCCGGCGTCGCGCGGCAAACCTTCTACAAGCATGCGTCCACACCAGCTGACCTGCTGGCGAATTATCTGATTGACCAGCTCCAGCCTGATTTCGCCGACCTCGCCACTTTGCTGTCGTCGGTGACACAGGATCCGCGCCAACGCCTGACTGACGTGTATGTGCGGATGATGAGCACAATCAGCCAACAGCCCGAGATCTATCACAAGATTTTCGCCACCAACGCGCCTTCGGTTGTGCGCTCACTGTTCGCGCAGCGTCTGGAAGAAGTTTTCAGCCAGTATGTGACCGATTTTGCGCAACGCCTGGAATGGAACGCGTCGCAACTGTGGATCGAAATGGCTGTTTCCCAGCAGCTTCACAACATGATGGCGATGATTACGGCGTGGCTGCGCACAGGAATGACGGCGAACGCTCAGGAAGTGGTCGCCACGTATCTGACGCTTGCACCGCCGTGGCAGCTGGTGCATTTCTCGGAAAGTGGGAAAGCGCCCATGCCGCGTCGCGGATTCATCGACGAAACGGCGTCGAAAGCTGAGGACGAAACCTGAGACCTTACTTCATCTGCCAGGTGTCGGCCTGCTCGGCAACCGCGCGCGCAGCCTCAGCTGCATCCACGCCGAGTTTTCCGGCAGCGTATCCGACCAGGAAATTCGTCAGCGGAGCACCTGGACGGCTCGGCCCGTGTGCAACACTGCTGGTCATATCCAGCAAAGCCTCCTGAGCACCAGGAAGCGGGTTGTCTTCAATTTTGAGGGACTCAGCGACGTCCTTCAACCAGGCCGCCATTTCAGGGCTCTTTGCAGCGTCTGCCATGTCATCTCCTCCGGTAGCGGATGCCGATCAGTCGGCACCGATTCAATTGCTCAGTGCGCCATGTGTGACCTACGGTCAGTCTACGCGTTTGCGTGGAATCCGCCGTCTGCGTGGGAGTGAGACGCCCTCGCCAATGTCGTTGGAGGACTGGGCGGATGGACGAGGGCGGAGCTTGCGGCCGTATTTGATGTAGCGCTCGCGAATCCAGCACACCAGGACGGCAAGCAGATACAGCGCGATCAGCACCAACGCCTGGATTGTCATCGGCCACGGGCTGGGGAGTGGATTGGCGATTGCGGCGAACACAAAACAGATCATGGTGACCCATCGCCATGCGCGCAGCATTGCGCGAACCGGCAGCAGGCCGAGGAAGTTGAGCAGAACCAGGACCTCCGGGAACAGATACGACAGGCCGAAAATGATGACCAGGCGCATGTAGAAGCTGACGTAGCTGGAGGCCTGCAGCAGGGATACGCCGCCGTCGGGTATGAAGGACTGCAGGATATGGACGGCTTTGGGCGCCACCCACACGCCGGTTGCAGCGCCCGCACAAAACAGTACGACGCCGACCAGGCCGAAGACGGTGATATAGAGTTTTTCGCGTCTGCGCAGGCCGGGAGCGATGAAAGCGCCGATCTGGAAGATCCACCACGGGCACGTGATGATCGTGCCGATCCAGATCGCAACCTGCAGTTTCAGATCGAACGCAGCGCCGATCGTGTGGAAGTTAATCTGGGTGGTCGCCGAGTCGAGAGCGCGCAGCGGCTCTGTCATGAACGCCATGACGGGGTCATACAGGTACCATCCTGCGATGGCTCCCAGGACGATTCCCACCAGCACCATCACAAGGCGTTTGCGCAGTTCACGCAGATGGGCGCTGATGGGCATCCGGCCTGCGGGATTGGACTTCTTCATGCCCGCAGCTCGGACCTAGTTCTGGGAGGGCGCTGGGCTCTCAGGCGTGCCGTTGTCTGGCTGCTGGCCGGTTTGCGGTTGCTGAGATTGCTGCGGGTACTGCGGCATGGGAGCCTGCGCAGATGTGCCGTGCTGCGGAGCCTGCGGCTGCTCGGCCGGGGGCTGCTGAACCGGAGCCTGCGGTTGCGGAGCCTGGGACTGGGGCTGCGCAACCGGCGTGGAGCCATCGTCGTCAGACAGCTCGCGCATCTCTTTCTTGAGAACCTTGGCTGACTGCCCGATCGAGCGCGCAATATCGGGAAGCTTCGAGGCGCCAAACAAAATAATGAGAACGACGATGATGATGACGATGTGGCTGGGCCTCATGGCGTACCTCCAGTGGGATTATCTGCATCCAATTGCTGTATTGAAAGTTTCGTGTCATTGGTCGAGGGCGTCCCATCCGGCACGGACTGCACGGCGTCCTTGAGTGAGGTGGCTGACAGGCCTGCCTGCTTCATCCACTCGTTGATTTCGTCTTGGACAGCTTCTCGAACCATCTGTTTGGGGGAGTACTGCGACAGGTCAAATTCGCGTAACATCTGCAGATTCTTCAGATCCTGAGGCGTCAAGGCAGATGATTCGCTTAACGCGTCGGCTCGAAGCCGGGCCGACCACTGCCGAAACATTGTCAGAGCCTTTTTCAAACCATGCAGAGCCTGTGCCACCGATCGGGGTCCCAGCAGCAACGCCGCCAGTAGTAAAAGAATGACGAATTCAGCTCCGTTGATCCCGAACATGGCACACCCCCTTCAGCTTCTATCCGTTCAGTGTAGACGGTTAGGCCATTTTTCAGCGCCTCAAGACAGCCCGCATTGTGGTCGATGCTCGTCATGAATTAGGTCACGGGCCACGGAACTGACACACTGTATCCATGAAAGAGCACGTATTCACATATGACACCACGTTGCGTGACGGTGCCCAGCAGGAAGGCATCAGCCTGTCAGTTGCTGACAAGATCGAGTGCGTGCGAATTATGGATCGCCTGGGGATCGACTTCATTGAATGCGGATGGCCCGGAGCGATCCCGAAAGACACCGAGTTCTTCAGGCAGGCAGCGCGTCTTGACCTGTCACATTCCTCCCTCGTCGCGTTCGGAGCAACGACGAAAGCCGGAATGAAGGCCAGCAAAGACCCTCAGATTGCGGGGCTCGTTGACAGCGGCGCCAGCGTCATCACTGTCGTTGCCAAATCCGATCCCAGACATGTCACCAGTGCTTTGCGCACAACGCTAGAGGAGAATCTGCGCATGGTGCGCGACACCGTTTCCTACCTGTCGTCACCCGACGCGGTGGGGCGTCCCATCACCGTTATGGTCGACCTGGAGCACTTCTTTGATGGCCTGGCGTGGGACTCACGCGAACGATACCCGATTCAGGTCATGATCGAGGCGGCACGTGCCGGCGCGGCAGCCGTCATTCCCTGCGACACGAACGGCGGAAATCTGCCTGCCACTATTGCGCAGATGATTGAACAGGCTCGGGACGCCCTCGTCAATGACGGACATGAAGATGTGGTGCTGGGAATACATGCCCACAACGACACCGGCTGCGCAGTGGCCAACACGATGGCAGCTGTCGGGGCAGGCGCGCGACAGATCCAGGGAACCATCAATGGTTACGGAGAGCGAACCGGGAATGCAGACCTGCTGACCTGTCTCGCAAACCTGCAGCTCAAGATGGGGTTTGACCTGCTTGGTGACCACGCGCTGACGCACCTGACCTCAACGGCACGCAGCATCGGACACATCGTCAACATTGCGCCGTTCTCGCGCACTCCATACGTGGGGGCTTCCGCCTTCGCGCATAAGGCTGGACTGCACGCATCAGCCATTCGGGTCGATCCTGACCTGTATCAGCACATCGATCCCGAGCAGGTAGGCAACGGCATGAGAATGCTGGTATCGGAGATGGCGGGACGTGCATCGATCGAACTGAAAGCGCAGGAACTGGGCATTGACCTCACCAGTCCTGACGTTGCCACACGACTGGCTCGCATTGTGAAAGAGCGCGAAGCGGACGGCTATATGTACGACGGCGCAGACGCCTCCTTCGAGTTGCTGCTGCGCAACGAGGTTGGAATGCTGCCCCCGTTCGTGGACGTTGAATCGTGGGACGTGTCGACGGGTCAGCGACCTGCTGAGGGACAGCCGCTCTCGAGCACACGCGCTACCGTCACGATCCGCACCCACGCGCGCTACATCCACACCAGCGAAGGAAATGGTCCGGTCAACGCCCTTGATCGTGCGCTGCGCGCCGTACTCACACAGTACAAACCGGAAGCCGCGGTGATTGAACTGAGTGACTTCAAGGTGCATATCCTCGACCAGCATCACGCCGGGACGGCCTCAACGATCCGCGTCCTGATCACCATGAGTGACGGGGAGCGCGAATGGTCCACAGTTGGAATCGGCACCGACATTATCGAGGCGTCATGGGAAGCACTATTCGACGGATACCGCTGGGGACTTCTGCCGCGCTGAGTAAATGACCGGTTTCGCTTTCCGGTTGCCGAGCGTGGATCGCTCCGAACAGCGACAATAGAGACATGCATGGAGAATACAAAGTTCCTGGAGGTAAGCTCGTCGTCCTCGACGTGGAAGTCGACCAGACGGATTCGGACGCCATACTGCGCGATGTACAACTGTCAGGAGACTTCTTCCTGGAACCAGACAGCGCACTGACGCGTATGCGCGATGCCCTGGAAGGCGCCCCAGCCGACATGAGCGCGGCACAGGCCGCTCAGCGTGTTTCTGAAGCCCTGCAGCCCAGCGACAACCTGCTGGGCATCACTCCTGAAGGCGTTGGCATCGCGTTGCGGCGTGCACTGGGTAAAGCACTGAGCTGGGATGACATTGACTTCGACGTCATCCACGGGCCGGTGGTACCTCCAATGGTCAACGTCGCGATGGACGAAACGCTTGCTCAGGATGTCGCCGAAGGGCGCCGCAAACCGTTCATGCGCATCTGGGAATGGGACGATCCGGCTGTTGTGATCGGATCATTCCAGTCCTATGCCAACGAACTGTGGCAGGACGGTATCGACAAATACGGCATTACAGTGTGCCGCCGCATCACCGGGGGCGGCGCAATGTTTATGGAAGCCGGCAACTGTGTGACGTACTCGCTTGTGGTTCCCACCGCCCTGGTCGACGGACTCTCGTTCGCCCAGTCATACGAATTCCTTGACCAATGGGTGATGGAAGCCCTCGAAAAGGTCGGCGTGAAAGCGCGGTACGTACCGCTCAATGACATTGCGTCCGAGGAAGGCAAGATCGGCGGTGCAGCGCAGAAACGATTCGCGAACGGCTACATGGTGCACCACGTGACGATGTCGTATGACATTGATGCAGCCAAGATGCTGGAAGTGATCCGCATCGGCAAAGAAAAGATCCACGATAAGGGGACGCGTTCAGCGGTCAAGAGAGTCGACCCTATGCGCTCGCAGACCGGTAAGGCGCGCGAAGACATCATCGATGCGTTCCTGGGGCATTTCCGCGACAAGTACCACGCGACGGACGGCGAAATCACGCAGCATGATATTGAGATCGCTGAGAACCGGTGCCGTACCAAGTTCGCGACCCACGAGTGGACGTACCGTCTTCCGTAAACTGTCACTATGTACTACCAGTGTGTGCGGTGCAGCAGCACCGCGGAGGCGACGCCCGCGACCTCGATAAAATGTCGATGCGGCGGACTGTGGGATCTGCACGGCGATCTGGAACCGTTCGCGCTCGACACCGTGGATTCCTCGCAGTGGTCACAATTCCGGTATCGTGCGTCGATGATCGGAGTTGGGTCAGATGATTCCACATGGCAGCGCGTCAGCATGGGGGAGGGGATGACCGGCCTCGTCTTTATTGACGAGGGTGTCCTCGGCAAACTGGAATACGCCATGCCGACCCTGTCATTCAAGGATCGAGGGGCGGCCGTGCTGATCACGTGGTGCGCTTCGGTTGGAATCACGCGCGTGGTGCAGGATTCAAGCGGAAATGCCGGATGCGC
The DNA here is from genome assembly GCF_030212035.1 of Pauljensenia sp. UMB10120. Taxonomy (NCBI): domain Bacteria; kingdom Bacillati; phylum Actinomycetota; class Actinomycetes; order Actinomycetales; family Actinomycetaceae; genus Pauljensenia; species Pauljensenia sp. UMB10120. Next base: position 82,401 of record NZ_JASODH010000002.1, read on the forward strand.
GATCGCAGCCTACGCTGCACGAGCGGGGATGGAGTGCGAGATCTTCGTGCCGGAAGCGGCATCCGACAAGAAAATCGCGATGATTGAATCCTTTGGCGCGATGGTGCACATTGTGAAAGGCTCGCGCGATCATTGCGCAGATGTCGCGCGAACCTACGTTCGGGAGCGCGATGATGCGTTCTATGCGTCGCATGTTTTCAGCCCCTTTTTCTATGAAGGCACGAAGACCTATGTGTACGAGATCTTTGAACAGTGTGGCGGGAGGCTTCCTGAGGTCCTGCTCATTCCGGTTGGCAACGGCACGCTACTGATCGGCGTGGTTAAGGCGCTTGAACATTTGATGACATCAGGATGCATCGATCATTTTCCGCACATTGTGGCGGTGCAAAGTGAGCGCTGTGATCCGCTGCGCCGTATGGCGGCAGGTGAGGATCTCAGCGATTTCCATGCCACAGCGACGCTTGCCGATGGAATCGCAATTGCAAGGCCTGCACGGGCTGAGCAAATCATGAGATATGCGCGCGCCTGCTCGATTGAATTTCTTGCCGTACATGAGCAGGACATTGTGCGTGCACACAGCGACCTTGCGCACCGCGGAATTTACTGTGAAATCACGTCAGCCGCCAACTATGCGGCATACCGTCAGTATGTCTCGAGTGGTCGAGGTCCGGCTTCATGCATCATTCCGCTATGTGGTTCCGGTGTGAAAGACCACGATCCGGCAGCAGGCTAGTCGCGACGAGGGCGCGGGCCGAACACGTCGGTTCCGATCCGAACGATCGTGGCACCTTCTGCAATTGCCCACTCCAGATCGCGTGACATCCCCATCGACAATTGCAGATCAGGTTCAGGTACACCCAGCTGCCAGGAGGCGGCGTCGCGAATGTCGCGCAGCAAGCAGTATGAGCGACGCACGTCAGATTCGTGATCCGAATTCAGTCCAACCGTCATGAATCCTTCGAGCGTGAGCGCGCTGGACAATTCGATCGCATCCAGCAATGCTGGAACATCGTCAGGTCGGCACCCGCTCTTGGAGTCTTCACCAGACACGTTGACCTGGATAAACACGGGGCGCAGCCCGTTGGCACGTTTATCGAGGTGATCGACCAGACGCTGCGAATCAACCGTTTCGATCAAGTCGGTGCAGGCCAGCGCCTGGTTAATCTTATTGGTCTGCAATGAGCCAATCAGATGAATGCTGGCGCCCGGAACAGTGCGGATCGCCTCCGCGGTAGCGCGGGCTTCCTGAACGCGATTGTGTCCGAGGAGGACAGGCAGGCCTGCCTCGTACAAAGCACGAGCCGCAGCCTGGCAGGTTTGTGCGTCCTGGGTCTTGACAGCAAGCTCGAGTGTCGCAGTATCGGATCGGCCTGCAGCTTCGCAGGCACGGTCGATTCTGTCGCGGACTCGGGCAATGTTGTCGTTGATGCTCACTTGGTCGATACTACGCACTTTGTCCTCGCTATGTAGCCGGTTCTGTTGGAGAAGAACGCCGTGGGACAATAAAGGAAGCAGATAAGGTAAAATGAGCGGGTTTAACTCTAGGAGATCACAGTGCGCACACTCTTGAATATCATCTGGTTCCTGTTGGCCGGTTTTTGGCTCTTCCTCGAATACATCTTCTTCGGCATCATCGCGTGCATCTTTATCATCACGATCCCAGCCGGCGTGGCATGTTTCCGTATGGCGTCCTACGTGATCTGGCCATTTGGCCGCGAGGTCGTCAAGCGGCCGGACGCCGGCGCAGGCTCAACATTCATGAACGTCGTGTGGTTCCTCGTGGCAGGACTATGGCTCACCATCGGACACATCACCACCGCAATCGCACAGTTCGTCACCATCATCGGGATCCCGCTGGCAATTGCCAACCTCAAACTCATCCCCGTGACATGCTTCCCCTTCGGCAAAGAGGTCGTCGATTCGCCTGACGCGAGCATCATCTGACGATGGCGAAGAAAAAGCATCACGGCACCGGCCCGACGCGAGCTGTCGAGGAGCTGACGCAGGCAGGAGTCAACTTCACGCCCCTGCACTATGAGCACCACGCGTCGGCAGCCTCATATGGAGGAGAAGCCGCCGACCAGCTTGATCTGCCGGCACAGCAGGTCTTCAAGACCCTCATGGTGGAAACTTCCGACGGTGAGTTCGTCGTGGCGGCGATTCCAGTAGACCACCACCTGTCACTCAAACTCATTGCGCGTGCAGCGGGCGCTCGCTCGGCAAAGATGGCAGATCCTGCTGTCGCGCAGCGCCGAACCGGGTATGTGGTCGGTGGAATCTCCCCGCTGGGACAGACCACCCGGCACCGCGCCTTCATCGACGAGTCAGCGCTCGCCTACGATGCGATCGCGGTCAGCGGCGGCAAACGCGGATTTTCCGTACTGGTTGCCGCCACTGATCTGGCAGAACTGACAAAAGGCGAATTCGCTCCGCTCATCGCGCTCGACTAGGCGGGCGCGATTCCCGTTGCCCCGCGCCGCTGAGATGCTCAATCCCTGAGCTCCGGAGCCCTGACCTACTGGGCAAGTACGTCACGCAGGTGACGCAGACGCTTGAGCGAGGATTCCTTACCAAGGATTTCCATCGACTCAAACAACGGGGGAGACACCTGCTTGCCGGTCACAGCCACTCTCATGGGTGTGAACGCCAGGCGCGGCTTAATTCCCATTTCATCGACGAGGGCCGAGCGGAGCTTTTCTTCCAGCTTTTCCGTCCCAAAGTCAGCCTCAGTAACCTTTTCGCACTCCTCGATGGCACGGCTGAGGACATCTGCCGCATCATCTTTGAGTTTGCCCTGCGACTTTTCATCGATCTGAAGATCTTTGTCAGCCACAAACAGGAACCCGAGCATGCCGGACGCTTCAGAGAGCACCTGAATGCGTGTCTGGATGAGCGGGGCAGCAGGAACCAGGCGGCGTTGTTCCTCATCGGTGAGTGCATCGAAAGTGTCCGCACTGACTACGCCATCGCGATGAAGGAACGGCACGATGCGGCGGGTGAAATCGTCGATGTCGAGCATGCGGATGTGCTCGGCGTTGATGGCGGTGCACTTCTTCTGATCGAAGCGCGCCGGATTCGGGTTGACATCTTCGATGTCGAACGCCTCAATCATTTCCTCAGCGGAGAAAATGTCATTATCCGGGCTGATCGACCAGCCCAGCAATGCCAGGTAATTCAGCAAGCCTTCACGAATCATGCCGTTTTCGCGGTGCAGCAGCAGATTCGACTTCGGGTCACGCTTGGACAGCTTCTTGTTCCCTTCACCCATCACATAGGGCAGGTGGCCAAAACGCGGCGTGAATGAGGCGATCCCCAGCTCCTCAAGTGCACGGTAGAGCACGATCTGGCGAGGAGTTGACGAGAGCAGATCCTCACCGCGCAGGACGTGTGTGATCTCCATCAGTGCATCGTCGACAGGGTTGACCAGCGTGTACAACGGATGACCGTTGGCACGAACGATGACATAGTCAGGAACCGAACCCGCCTTGAAGGTGATATCGCCGCGCACCAGATCCGTGAACGTGATGTCCTCATCCGGCATGCGCATACGCAGAACAGGTTTGCGCCCTTCAGCACGGAACACCTCTTTCTGCTCCTCGCTCAGATCACGGTCGAAACCGTCGTACCCGAGTTTCGGATCTCGGCCAGCGGCACGGTGACGTTCCTCAACTTCCTCGGGCGTTGAAAACGACTCGTACGCGTATCCGCCTTCCAGCAGTTTCTGTGCGACGTCACGGTAGATGTCCATACGCTCTGACTGACGATAGGGCGCGTGCGGCCCGCCCTTACCGATACCTTCATCCCAGTCCAGTCCCAACCATTCCAGGGAGTCGAGGATCTGCTGGTAGGACTCTTCGGAGTCACGCTGCGCGTCCGTATCTTCAATGCGGAAGACGAACGTTCCGCCGGTGTGACGCGCATACGCCCAGTTGAACAGGCAGGTGCGTACCATTCCGACGTGCGGAGTGCCAGTTGGTGAAGGACAAAAACGGAGGCGAATATCGCGCCCAGTTGCATTCGTGACAGTCATAGTGCTGCCTATTCTACCGTTGAAACGGTGCCCAGGAAAATACCAGGTCACCGGTTGCGGATCGTCCTTTATGCCTGCGATGTGCCAGGTATGGAGCGGCGCCCTCGTATCATGTAGACCACTGCGACGATCACAGCCAACAAAATGAATCCAACGACCAGAGCCTGGGCTGAGGCGAAGCCGCGGAACCATTCGCTGGGCGTATGTCCCACAGCAGCTCCGCTGGCGAAGAAGACGGCAGTGACAACAGCATTACCGATGGCAGTCGTGATGCGCTGGGCGGTCTGGACCATGCCACCGGCCGTACCTCCGTGAGCCGCCGGAACTTCCAGCATGGACTGTGTCTGGTTGACCGAGCCCATCATGCCCAGTCCGATACCGACGGGCGTGATGGGCAGAGTCAGCCATGCCGGGTGCCACCCCAGATTGGCCACACCGTACGCTACAGCGACGGTGGCCAGAACCGAGCCGATGACGATCAGCAGCGCGACGACCTGCAGCACGCGACCCTTCTCGATCGCGTGGCGTGAAGCGAACACCGCGAAGTAGGCTGAAATCACGGCGTTGGGTAGGCCGATCAGGCCGGTGAACAGAGCAGTCTGCCCCAGTCCCTGCTGTACGAACAGTGCGATGAGCACGAAGATGGAGGTGGAGCCCAGGAACTGCAGTGCGGAGATTGCCGTGCAGTAACTGAATGAGCTGATCTTGAACAGTTTGAGGTTCACCATCGGGATGCGGCCGCGGCGCTCGTAGGTGTGTTCCCACCACACCCATGCAGTCAGAACAAGCACGGCGGCAGGCAGCAGCCACATTCGCCAGGACGCGTGCATCGTAAACGGCATCATGATCAGGAATACGCCTATGCACAGTGTGATCATGCCGACAGGGTCGAGATCCAGGGTGCGACCGCGTCGCTTCGAAGCAGGACGCCCCGCGACAATTTCCCGACGGCGGTACTCTTCGCGTGCTTTCTTGCGATTCGGGCCGATGGTGCGTCGCTCCTTTGAGAAGGCCAGCCACCGGAAGGCAAGGAAAAGTCCGAGCAGGCCGATTGGAGTGTTGATCGCGAACGCGTAGCGCCACCCTGGATCATTGCCAAAGATCGCTACCGTAGCGCCGGAAATTAGCGGTCCGGCTGCAACCGATGCAGAAATGGTCAACCCCATCAGGCCGAAAGCTTTGGCGCGCGCACGTCCATCGAAGTACTGCTGGATCATTCCGTTGACCTGAGGCGAAAATACTCCCGCTCCCACCGCCTGAAGAATCCGCATGGCGTTCAGCATGACGGTGTCAGTTGCCAGTGCGCAGGCCAGGCAGCCAGCGCTGAAAATCGCCAGCCCGATGACGAACATCATGGAGCGTCCGACAAGGTCACCGATACGTCCTGCGGGCACCAAAATGATGCCGTAGACCAGCGCGTAGCCAGCCAGCACCCACTGAATGCCTGACGAGGTGGCTCCCAACGTCTCCTGGATAGCGGGGAGCAGCGTATTGACTGCTGAAACCTGAAGCAATGCCATGACCAGCGGTATAAGGATGGCAATGAGCATTCTGTTGCGGTCATATTGTCGATCTGATCCCGGTACCGTGAAATAGCGTGAAGTCGCCACTTAACCTTCTTCCACACACAGTAATCTGAACGGCTGATCAACGAGGGCCGACCATCCATTTTAAGGCGCGTCCAGGAAGGTGACAATGAGGAAGAACAAAACGTTGTCAGTCTGACATTGTGCATGACACGGTTCACTGTACATGTCAGGTGCGCGCAAGCAATTGAGCGAGTACCCGCACAGGCAGCGACACTGAGTCCGGTGGCGGGGGACAGAAGCAGACGACGGGGACAGCATCGAGTGACGGGCGTGAAGTGCGTGAAGAGCATTAGCATGGTGCTGAATGAATGAAGGAGTATGTTCCATGAAACCTGTGCTGCCTGACCGCTCACCTGAAGAGAACTGGACCATTGGATCGCTCAAATGGACAGGCATTCGCACTGCCAGCGGTGAGCCAACACTGGGTGCATGGGTCGCTGAGATGGATTTTGGTACCGCTCCACCGGTTGTCGAGGCGATGAAGAAAGCGATCGATGACGGCTTGCTCGGATACCAGCCGACATGGCTGGATGGCGCGGTGCGAGACGCCCTCGTCGATTTTCAGCAACGCCGATTCGGCTGGACACTTGATCCAACATGCGTGCGCACGGTCCAGTCCGTCTTGCCAGCCCTTGATGTCGTGTTGCGCTCGATGATCCCCGAGGGGAGCCGAGTCATTGTACCGACCCCTGCCTACATGCCCTTCCTGACGATGCCCGGTGTCGCTGGGCATCCCATCGTTGAAGTCCCCGCTGTTCGTGTTCCATTCAGTGACGAGGGAGACCTGCGCAGTGGGGGTGAATGGCAACTCGATGTGGAAGCGATCGGCCGAGAAGCCCGTCAGGGTGGTGCACTGCTGATCTTGTGCAATCCGTGGAATCCGACGGGGCGTGCCTTTCGGCGTTACGAACTGGAAGCGTTGTGGGAAGCGATTCGCGATACGGATGTGATGATTTTTGCCGATGAGATCCACAGTCCGCTGGTCCTGACAGATCCCACGAGTCACTTCTCATGTGCGCGCTTGAATGATGAGGTGGCGGCGCGCACGATCACGGCGACAGCTGCATCGAAGGGATGGAACATTGCGGGACTTCCCTGCGCACAAATCATCGTGACTGATGACGCTTTGCGTGAACAATGGGACGAATCCTGCGGCCAGATTGGTCACCTGACAAACTCATTGGGGGCGATCGGAACAATTGCTGCCTACCGCGACGGTGACCCGTGGCAGGACGTGGTGCGTGAGGAGGTTGCGTCGAATATGACGCTCGCGCATGAAGCACTGTCAGACACTCTGGTCGACTTTGTCAGTCCTGAAGCGACATACCTGACATGGTGGGGGCTGGATGCGTATGACTGGTCAGGCGTGCATAGTCCTGCTGCTTTCCTGCGTGAGAACGCTCGGGTGGGTGTCAATGCCGGTGCGACTTTGGGAACCGGATACGAGAACTGGATCCGCGTCAACCTGGCGTGTTCGAAGGCGAATGCGCGTCGAATAATCGACGCGATTGTTTCAGTGCTGCCTCGAACACGGTGAGGTTAAGTCTTAACAAACACCTGCTTATGCACATGAGATGCTCTGCACTTTTCCGAGAAAGTGCACTCGTGTGCTGACCGTCAATTTCATTGAGGCCTAGATTGTTAGGATAAATGTGATTGCAGCGTCGCAGTTAGGCTGTTGGGCGATGTGGTGGCCGCGCGCGAAGGAGCAGATATGAGCAAGAAGTCAATCGGCGTAGGTGTCATCTCACTGGGATGGATGGGGCGTCTTCACACACGGTCGTTCAAGGCGCTTCAGGAGAAGTATCCGGAAATTGAAGTCGATATCAAGCTGGTGGTGTGCTGCGATGTTGTGGAAAGCAACCGTCAGTTCGCAGTTGACAACTTGGGATTTGAAAAGGCTGTGGAGGACTACCGAGATGTTCTGAGTGACCCGGAGGTCGACGTTGTGTCGATCTGTGCGCCCAACTTCCTTCACCACGAGATCGCGATGGCCACGATCGAGGCAGGCAAACCTTTCTGGATCGAAAAGCCGATGGGGATCTCCGCTCGGGAATCCAAAGAAATTGCGCGAGGGGCTCAATCTGCAGGCCTGATTACCTCCGTCGGATTCAACTACCGCCATGCTCCTGCCATTGAAATGGCGCGCGCGATCGTTGCGGAGGGCGCAATCGGTCGTATCACGAATGCCCGCGTGTGGCTGATTGCAGACTATGCCTCGAGTCCCGACGGGCCGCTGACGTGGCGTTACGCGAAGGAAAAGGCCGGAGCAGGAGTCATCCTCGATTTGCTCGGACACGGAGCCGACCTGGTGCAGTACGTTTTGAAGGACCGCTTTACCGCTGTTACAGCGCAGACAGGACTGTTCATCACGGAGCGTCCGATTCCCCTTGAACAGGGTATGGGACATGCCACGGTGCAGGTATCCGACCAGAAAGGTCCAGTGGGCAATGAAGACTACGTCGCAGTTCTGGGCATCCTCGAATCAGGCACCCTGGTCACGATGGAGTCCTCGCGCGTGAGCGTGGGACCGCGCGCCGAATACATTATCGAGGTCTACGGCACCGACGGCTCATTGCGGTGGAACTTTGAAGATCTGAACAGACTGCAGATCTGCATCGGAAACGATCATGGATTCCAGCAAGGATATGTCGACGCGATGACCGGCCCCGATTACCCCGGATTTAGCCGCTTCCAGCCGGGAGCTGGAACATCAATGGGCTTCGATGACCTGAAAGTGGTCGAGGCCGCGCAGTTCATCCAAGGTGTGCTCGACAATAAGCAGTACGGGCCATCTGCCGGTGATGGTTGGGCGGCAGCTGAAGTCGATGATGCCATCGAAAAGTCTGCTGCAGACCGGACATGGCATGAAGTAGCGCCAGTTGATGCTGTGACGACCTTTGACCAAGACGGCGTTCTGCATCTTTGATCCACGTACCGCGGATAGCGGCGACGAAGTCACGCGCAACTCACTGGAGAGAGCGGCCGGTGGTGTGCTCTCACGATCATGCCGGAAACCTCCAACCGGTCACTGGAAGAGATCGAAGAGCACATGCAGAAGATCTACTCGTGAGAACAGATCGCTCTGAAACCTGATTCAATCGTTGTTGAGGCAGCTGCGGCTGCCTCAACAACTGCGTTCGGGTCAGTGGGGGCGTCAGCAAACGACAGGTCGGATACGACACTCATCCCGCACACGCGCACACCCAACGCATGCAAAGTGATCGCCTCCATCACCGTCGACATGCCCACGCAGTCGGCACCCGTCGACATGAGCCAGCGGCCCTCGGCAAGCGTCTGATACTCGGGTCCGCGCATACATGCGTAGATACCTCGGCGCTGACAATGCTGAGCGAGGATATCGGTCAGTTCACGATTCCACACGCTGGTCACATCCACGAATATTGGCCCGTTAAACGGGGAATATCCTGAGAAATTCAGGTGATCATCAATGGCCATGACGTCGCCCAGCTGCCACTGGCGCACACATCCGTTCGCGTTGCACAACAGGGCAGTGTGAACACCGGTTGCGGCAGCCGCCCTCGAACATGCGGTGACACACGCGGGGGAGACGCCCTCGTACAAATGCGTACGACCCAGAGCAATAAGCACATTCAATGCGCCGACTCGCACCGAGTGGATCGTGTTGACGTGTCCATCAGCCACGGGAGCCTCAACCCCCGGAATGTCGGAAAGTGCGAACGAGCGGCACTGAGAATCCGGCGCGTCGATCACAGCATCCAGTGCATGTGCCAGACCCGAGCCGAGCACCACGAACAGGTCATGGTGGTCACGCCCCGACAGCTCCGCAATAGCGCGGGCCCCGTCCTGGGCCTGCTGATCCAGAAGAACGCTGCGGATCGACTCGTCAGACATGGTCAGTCCTCACTTTCCTGAGCGCCGTCAGCGTAAGTGCGGGCACCGGCCTCCTCCTGTTTGCGCACACGCGAACGACTGGTCAGCAAATAGCCGGCAAAACCGATCAGCATGGCCAGCAGGATCCCGATATTCGAGTACGCCCAGTCGCCCTCGCGGCCACCGATCGGGCCGAGCAGGTAGCCCTGCCATGACAGCCAGCTGGCGGCGTTGTTGACCACCAGGCCCCAACCCACGAATGTTGCAGCAGCCAGGGAGGCGATCGCGCCCCAGTTCACGGACCCGTACACGCCGGAGGAGCGGAACAAATCAGGTTCGTTGTAGTCGGAGCGACGCAGCAGAATATCAGCGATCATGACGCCACCCCAGCCCGCGATGACCACGCCGAGCGTGGTGAGGAAGCCGGTGAATGGGTCAATGAAGTTCGCGGAGAAGAACACGACGGCGATTGTGCCAACCAGCATGATGGTGCCGTCCAGAGCGGTGGCAACCGGACGCTTGATGGGCACACCCGTCGCCAGCAGCGACAGGCCCGACGAATAGATGTCCATGACGATGCCTCCGACCAGACCAAGGATCGCGACAAGGGCGAACGGAATGAGGAACCAGGTCGGCAAAATAGTGGTCAGCGCGCCGATCGGATCCAGGTTGATTGCCTGTCCCAGCGACTCATCGGACCCAACGAGCAACAGACCGAAGATCACGAGGACAACAGTGGGCAGAGTGGCACCGAAGGTGGTCCAGCCGACCACGCCGCCGGTAGATGCCCGACGGGGAAGGTAACGCGAGTAATCGGCGGCCGCGTTGATCCAGCCGAATCCGAAACCGGCGAGAAGCATGCACAGTGCGCCGAGCATTGCGGAGAACGGGCCGGACGGCAGAGCGGAAATCGCGCTGAGATCGATGGTGGGAATGGTCAGTGCTAGGTAGATGACAGTCAGGATCGCCGTCAACCAGGTGATCCAGGTCTGCACCTTCATGATGGTGTCGAACCCGAGGATGCCGGCACCGCCTGCGATGGCGACAACGAGTACCAGTGAAATGATCTGCGCGGCAACATGATTGTGCATGCCGAGGGCACCCATCACCGTCGCGGACGCCTGCGTGGCAATGATGCACAGGAACATTTCCCAGCCCACCGTCAGAATCCATGAAATCGCGGCGGAAATGCGGTTGCCGTTCACACCGAATGCCGCGCGTGACAAAACAAGTGTCGGGGCAGACCCACGCTTACCTGCAATGGCGATGACACCGCAGGTCAGGAATGAGAACGTGATGCCGACGATGGAGACGATAACGGCCTGTGTAAAGGAAATGCCGAACCCGAGCACCCATGCGCCCCATGAGATTCCCAGGACGGAGATGTTCGCAGCGAACCACGGCATGAACAGATCTGATGGTTTGCCTTTACGATCCGACTCAGGAATGACATCCAGGCCGGCCATCTCAACGGACAGGCCCTGTTCCTTCTGTGTCTGTACTGCATGCGGTGCCCCAGCGTTGGGTGCGATTGGCTCAGTGGAACTCACGATTGCTTCCTTCAACGTGACCAATGGGATGCGAAAGAGTCAGGACCGGAACTTACGTGTGAGGTATCGGCCTCAGGCGATCGGATTCGTCAGCGTTCCAATCCCGTCTATTTCGACACTGATCGTATCACCACGCTGTAGCTCTCCCACCCCTGCTGGCGTGCCTGTCAGTACAACATCTCCCGCCTTGAGGGTGATGGATTGGGAGATGAACGAGATCAAGTCGTACACCGGACGGATCATGAAAGAAGTTGAGACGTCCTGCACAACTGTGTCACGCAGAACGGTGCGCAGATGAGCGTTGCCGACTGAGAACTCATCATCTGCCTGAGGAATCAGGATCCACGGACCCAGAGGACACGAGGTGTCAAAGCCTTTCGCACGCGTCCACTGCCCGTCGCTGCGTTGCTTATCGCGTGCTGTCACATCGTTGGCGCAGGTGAACCCCAAAATATGTGCCGGCACATCCTGGGGTGCGACCTGTGAACATGTCGACCCGATAATGACAGCCAGCTCCCCCTCGTAATGCACATTTGATGACCACGAGGGGTACTTGATCGTCTCACCAGGCCCGATGATGGCGGTCGATGGCTTAAAGAACAGCAGTGGCTCCTGTGGTGCCTCCCCGCCCATCTCCTGAATGTGGTCAGCGTAGTTCTTCCCGACAGCAACCACCTTGGCCGTGGCTACCTCAGTGGGAGCGAGCAGGCGAACCGACGTCACATCGTAGTTCGTGGCTTGCAGCGGGGGAGTCAGCTCCCCCTCGAAAGGCGCACCCGCCAGGCGAGTGATTGTTGTGCAATCACCATTCAGGACCCCCCAGGCGGGGGAGTGGAAATTCGGATCAATGTAGTGTGCAATGCGCATACTGTACTGTAACGTACATCACGCCTGAATCTTCCTGGATGACGCGTCCTACTCCTGACGCGACTTGGTCCACACGTCGGTGGGAACGTCCGCAGGAAGGTGCGGATTATCCACTCCGACAAACACCGGGTCCTTGACGCCCGCCTTGCGTTGGTCCTCATAGTCGCTTAGCGCTCCGAACGCCCATTTACCCAGAACGACGAGGGCGACCAGGTTCGTCACTGTCATGATCGCCATTGCAATATCCACGGCGTTCCACACCAATGGAAGCTGGGCAACTGCACCGATGACGACGGAGGCCACTGACACGGTGCGCACCATCCACGTGGCCCAGGGGCGCTTCGTCACGAACGCCATGTTGACATCGGAGTACACGTAGGCCGCGATGATGGAGGAGAACGCCAGGACAAAGATCATCAGTGCCATCGGCACGGTGTTCCACGCGCCGAGCTTGTCGGCAACGGCCAGAGCAGTCAGGTTCGAGGGGTTGACGCCTTCAGCGCTCCACACCGAAGGTCCTGCAATGAGGATGACGAATGCGGTTGCCGTACACACGATGATTGTGTCGACAAAGACACCCAGGGACTGGATCAGGCCCTGCTTGACAGGGTGGGAAACGGTTGCGGTTGCGGCCGCGTTCGGCGCGGTGCCCTGACCGGCCTCGTTGGAGAACAGGCCGCGTTGAACACCGTTGATCACTGCAGCCATGATGCCGCCGGCCAGGCCGCCCACCACAGGTTGAGGTGCGAATGCGGAACGGAAAATCATCGACAGCACATTGCCGATCTCGCCTGCGTTCATGATGCAGATAATGAAGACCATCACCAGATATATCAGAGCCATGATCGGTGCCATCCACTCGGTCACCCGAGCCACGGAGCGGATGCCGCCGTAGATGACAGGTGCTGCAAATGCCAGCAGGAATGCTGCGATGACCCACTTGCTCATCGGAGTGGCGGCGGCCATTGTCTCCGCAATCGCGTTGGACTGAACGGATGTAATAACGAATGCGCAGGTGAGCAGCGTGATGATGGCGAAAATGTTCGCCAGGGGTTTGCTCTTCATACCCAGATGCATGTAGTAGGCCGGGCCACCGCGATACGTACCATCAGCGTCCCTCACCTTGAAGACCTGCGCGAGGGTCGCTTCCACGAATGCGGTGGACATGCCAACCGCTGCCACGATCCACATCCAAAAGATTGCGCCTGGTCCGCCCAGCAGGAGTGCTGCGGCTACGCCGAAGACGTTGCCGACGCCGACGCGGGCTGCCAGTGAAATGGTGAAAGCCTGGAATGATGAGATCCCGCCTTTGGAGTCCTGACGGGATGACCCCACGGTCTTGACCATGTGACCAAAGAGGCGAACCTGCACGGCGCGGGTGCGAACTGTCAGGTAGATACCGACACCAATAAGGATCCACATGGTGATGTGACCGGTGATCCAATCCGCAACGACCTTGATCATATCGGCAATTTCCACGTCGAGCTCCTCTCTCATCTCATCGCGTGATGGGCACTTTAGTTAACAAAGCGGTTCTCATCTTTCCACAGGACGCGGATATCATGTTTGCGTCATCCTCCATGTGAGACTGCGGCAAGTAATGACACAATGGCGTGTATGAGTGCCCCGCTGAACGAACTGCTCGACGACCTGGAAGATGCCGGACATCTGGACGACCCCGATGAACTGGTGCGCGCGTTCCAGTCGTGGGCGGCATCAACGGGCAGACCCCTGTACCCGCATCAGGAGCAGTCACTGCTGGAGATCGTGATGGGCAATCACGTCATCGCAGCCACGCCCACCGGTTCAGGTAAATCCATGATCGCCCTGGCCGCACATTTCGTTTCCCTGGCTCATTCGGGCCGCTCCTATTACACGGCACCGCTCAAAGCGCTGGTCTCAGAAAAGTTTTTCGACCTGGTCGAGCTGTTCGGTGCGCACAACGTCGGCATGGTCACGGGGGATGTCTCGCTCAACCCGCTTGCACCGATCGTGTGCTGCACCGCCGAAATTCTGGCGAACCAGTCCCTTCGCGAGGGCGATGCGCTCGATGCCGACATGATCATCATGGATGAGTTCCACTTCTACGCCGACCCGGAGCGCGGCTGGGCCTGGCAGGTGCCGCTGCTGGAACTGACCGCCCCACAGTTCATTGCCTTGTCGGCCACACTCGGTGACACCACCCGTTTTCAGGAACAGTGGAAAGAACGCACCGGTCGGGACGTCGCCCTCGTCGACAATGCGCAACGACCCGTGCCACTCGAGTTCGACTATGTGGTCGAGGACGTGCGCACCTGCGTGGAGCGCCTCCTGAAAGAGGGACGCTGGCCGGTCTACATTGTGCACTTTTCGCAAAATGACGCCGTCTCAACTGCTGCCGCGTTTGATCGGGCCTCCCTGATCAGCGACGATCAAAAGAAGCAGATCAGCCGCATCCTCAGGACTGTCTCCTTTGCACGCGGATTCGGGCAGCAGTTGCGCGGACTGCTCGCACAGGGGATCGGTGTGCATCATGCGGGGATGCTGCCGCGCTACCGCCGACTAGTCGAGCGCCTGACGCAACAGGGACTCCTGGCTATTGTGTGCGGCACTGACACGCTGGGTGTGGGGATCAACGTGCCGATCCGCACCGTGCTGATCACGTCGCTGGTGAAATTCGACGGGCGGCGCATGCGCCACCTGTCGGCACGCGAATTTCATCAGATTGCCGGCAGAGCAGGGCGCGCGGGATACGACACCGTTGGATTTGTCCGCGTTCTCGCTCCCGAACATGAGGTGGAGGCTGCGCGCGAAAAGGCTCGGCTCAGCGCCGCGCAGGAAGCGGCCCGTCAGGCGCGCGATGAGGCAGCTGCGAAGAAGGCCGCCAAGAAGTCGGCTAAACGCTCCACGAAAGCACCCGCGAAGGGTCAGATTTCATGGACGAGGTCAACGTTTGAACGTCTGCGTGATGCAGAACCCGAACGTCTCCAGTCACATTTTGCGATCAGTCACTCGATGGTGCTTAACGTGCTGGCAGGGCAGCGTCATGACCCCGCTGCGCACCTCATTGAACTGGCTCGCACGAACGACGACCCGCCGCGCGACTCCAATCCGCATATGCGCGCACTCGCAGACATTTACCGCTCCTTGCGGCAGGCCGGCGTCATCGACCATGTCTCCACTGAGCAGGCTGAATCTGATGGGATGGCGCGTGTGCGTCTGGTGCGTGACCTGCCTGATGACTTCGCACTCAACCAGCCCCTCTCGCCGTTCGCGCTGGCAGCGCTGGACCTGCTGGACGCGCAATCACCCACATACGCCCTGGATGTCGTCTCAGTTGTCGAATCAGTGCTGGAAGATCCTCGTCCGCTGCTGGCCGCTCAGCAGCGCATGGCGCGCTCGAAGGCGATGGCCGCGATGAAGGCAGAGGGCCTCGAATATGACGAGCGGATGGAAGCGTTGGCCGAGGTGACGTGGCCGCAACCTCTGGCTGATCTGCTTGAAGACGCGTTCCGTACCTACGTGCAGACGAATCCGTGGGTCGGGGACCAGCACATTTCACCCAAGTCTGTTGTGCGCGACATGATCGAACACGCGATGACATTCACGCAGCTTGTCTCCCGCTATGACGTGGCGCGTTCCGAAGGCGTGATCCTGCGGTATCTGACCGATGCATACCGTTCATTGCGGCAGGTGTTGCCCGACCGGGTTGTCACCGAGGAAGTGGCAGCGATCATGGAGTGGCTCTCGCACCTCATCCGCGCCATTGACTCTTCTCTGCTGGACGAATGGGAATCCCTGGCATCTGGGCAGCGTCGCGAGGAGGGTGAGGATGATGCGTCAGGACAGGAAGTCGCGTTTGGAGCCAGCGAGGACGGAACAGTTGCCTTCAGCGCCAACCGTCATGCCATGCGCACCGCCGTGCTGCGTGCACTGTTCGAACGCGTGGAGTTGATGAGTCGAGACGATGTGGACGCTCTGGCGCGTCTGGACAGCTGGTGCGGATGGGATGAGGAGCGCTGGGATCATGCGCTGGAACGATACTGGGCGGAGTACGACTGGATCGGGATTGATCAGAATGCGCGGTCAGGCGCCCTCGTCAATTTGAATGAAAATCCGAGCGAGGCTGAACTACTGGCAGTTGGCGTGCCTGACGAACTGGTGGGGTCGAACCTGTGGCTGGTTGAGCAGACGTTGGATGATCCCAACGGTGATGGCGACTGGCGCATCGTGGCCGTCGTGGACGTGGATGCGACCGACGAGGCGAACCGGGTTGTCCTGCATATTGTGGACGTAGGGCCGCGGTAGGTGAGCTGTTCCACGTCCGTAGGATTTGTCAGGAGAGCCCGCGTCGGGTAGTGTTTTCTTTCGTTGCAGGCATAGTTTCAGTACTGTGAGTGCAACCAACGCCATGGGGTATGGTGTAATTGGCAGCACGAGTGATTCTGGTTCACTTAGTCTAGGTTCGAGTCCTGGTACCCCAGCGGATTCGGCCATTTTCTTGCCGTCCATTCACAGGCCCCCATCGTCTAGCGGCCCAGGACATCGCCCTCTCACGGCGGTAACATCGGTTCAAATCCGATTGGGGGTACAAGTGCGTCATAACTGAACAGAGCCCCTATCGTCTAGCGGCCTAGGACATCGCCCTCTCACGGCGGTAACATCGGTTCAAATCCGATTAGGGGTACGAAACGTTGGAGGACGGACCTGACAGCGGGTCCGTCCTTCCCCTGTTTCAGGGTCGCCGGGTGGCAATCCGCTTGTCGGCGGCTTGTCGGTGAAACACCCCCTTTGGAGGACTCATGGCCCGTAGTGGATTCGATCGCGAAAAATACATCACTTTACAGTCCGACCACATCGCCACTCGCAGGAAAGAAATAGGCGGCAAGCTTTACCTGGAAATGGGTGGCAAGCTTTTTGATGATCTGCACGCTTCGCGTGTCCTGCCCGGATTCACACCGGATAACAAGATCGCCATGTTGGAACAGCTCAAGGACGACCTGGAAATCCTCATCGTCTTGAACGCCAAAGACCTCCAGCGCAACAAGGTGCGCGCCGACCTGGGCATTTCCTACGAACAGGACGTATTGCGGTTGGTCGACGTGTTCCGCGAACGTGGGTTCCTGGTTGACAACATCGTGATGACGCAGATGGAAGATGACAACAAGTCGGCCAAGACGTTTAAACGCAAGCTGGAGAAACTGGGCTTGAAGGTGGCGCGTCACCGCGTTATCGAGGGATATCCAGCTGCTGTGCACACGGTGGTATCGGACAAGGGATTCGGGCGTAATGACTTTGTCGAAACCAGCCGCGACCTGATCGTCGTAACGGCCCCGGGGCCGGGATCGGGCAAGATGGCCACGTGCCTGTCGCAGATCTACCACGAATTTGCTCGAGGGAACAAGGCCGGATACGCAAAGTTTGAAACCTTCCCGATCTGGAACCTGCCACTGGACCATCCGGTGAACCTAGCCTATGAAGCGGCAACGGCTGACCTGGATGACGTCAACATGATTGACCCCTATCACCTGGCTGCCTACGGCAAACAGGCCGTTAACTACAACCGTGACGTGGAAGTCTTCCCGTTGTTGCGTCAACTGCTCGAAGAGCTCGTCGGCGAGAGTCCCTATGAATCGCCCACAGACATGGGTGTCAACATGGCTGGCTACTGCATCAGCGATGACGAGGTATGCCGCGAAGCTGCCAAACAGGAAGTGATCCGCCGTTACTTCAAGGCTCTGGTCGCTGAAAAGCGTGATGTCAAGGATCCAGTTGAATCTCAACGCATTGCCATTGTGATGAGCAAACTGGGCATCACGCGCCAGGACCGCCCGGTGGTGGTTCCCGCACTGGAGCTGGCCAGAAAGACGCATCTGCCGGCCAGTGCGCTGCAGCTCGATGACGGACGAATCATCACAGGGAAGACGTCGAAACTGCTGGGATGTTCGGCCGCGATGCTGCTGAACGCGTTGAAGGTGCTGGCGGGGATTGATAAGAAGATCGACCTGCTGGCGCCCTCCTCAATTGCGCCTATTCAGACTCTGAAGACTGAGCATCTGGGCAGTCGCAACCCGCGCCTGCACACAGATGAAGTGCTGATTGCCCTGTCTGTGTCGGCTGATACTGATCCGAACGCTGCGAAGGCGTTGGAGTATCTCAAACAGTTGCGCGGATGCCAGGTTCACACCACCACGATTCTGGGATCCGTGGATGAAGGAATTTTCCGCAATCTCGACATTCAGGTCACCTCTGAGCCGGAGTACTGGCGCAAGAGTTTGTACCGCAAGTAAGAGGCTGTACATGGCGGCGGTTGCGTCAGCGCCGTCGCCGCCTCACCGCTGCAGTCATCCGCCTCGCCGCACGAGGCCAGCTAATCTGCTGAGCGGTCACCCCGATCGCCTTCCACGCTGCGGCGGGATCCGAAGACACCCGCTTCTAGTCTTCAATGAATCGGGTGAGCGCCGGGCGGCCGTCGGGGTCCAGGAAAGAGTCAAGAAGGTCTTGGACCGGAATGTCCCAGATATAGGAGAAAAGCACTGTGTCTGAATAGTCGTTGACCAGATCGTCATCCATGCGCATCGGTAGGACCTGGCCAGCTGGCGTCTTAAGAGTGTACGTGTACTTTTCTACCTCCACCAGTTCGTATCCGGGCCGCTGCTCATAGGTGTAACACGGAAAGTACAAGGGCGCGTAGCCGCGCTGCGCCCAGCGGAATGATTCGCCCGCCTGGTAGATGAACCAGCGCGTCACCAGGTCAAGATCTGGGGAAAAGAACGAAAAGAAAATCCTCTCATTCCGCGAGCTGCCTCCATACGCGAACTGCCCGTCCTCAAGCTGAGCCAAGTGGTAAATCGGATCACCAGCATGACTGATACTGATCGAACGAGGATGGAACACATTGCGCATGAAAAGAGCGTCCGAACTTTCCGCCAGCGGCCTCAGCTCTTCGAAGAACGGCTCGTCAAGACTCTTCAACGACACAGCCTCACACCACCCGCACACACGCTATTCCTCGACAACGAATGCTTCGAGGGCTGGATGACCATTAGGATCCAGAAACGAGTCAAGAAGATCCCGAACCGGAATATCACAGATATAAGAAAACAGCACAGTCTCTGAATAGTCGTTGACCAGATCGTCATGCATACGAAAAGGCAGGACCTGGCCAGCTGGCGTCTTAAGAGTGTACGTGTACTTTTCTACCTCCACCAGTTCATATCCGGGCCGCTGCTCGTAGGTATAACACGGAAAGTACATGGACGCACAGTCAGCTCTTACGCGGAACGCCTCGCCTGCTTGGTAAATAAGCCAGCGCGTCACCAGGTCAAGATCCGGGGAAAAGAACGTAAACTGGATACCCCCGCTTCGGGAGCTTTCCCCGTATGCGAACTGCCCGTCCTCAAGCTGAGCCACGTGATAGACAGGGTCCTCGTCGTTGTAACTGAGGCTGACTGAATTCGGATGGAACACATTACGCATGAAAAGAGCGTCCGAACTTTCCGCCAGCGGCCTCAGCTCCTCGAAAAAAGGTTCATCAAGGCTTTGAAACGGCATCGCTTCGTGCTTTCTTTACGGGCAATTTCATTCGCAACGATTGCTTCCAGGTTGGAGGCACCCTCTGGCTCCAAGAAGAAGTCGAGAAGATCGCGAACCGGGATATCGCATATGTAGGAAAACTCCACTGTGGGTGAATATCTGTTGACGAGGTCGTCATGCATCCGGATAGGCAGAACGTGGCCGGTTGGAGTCTTGAGCGTGTAGGTGTTTCGAGCTACTTCCACCAGAGAGTACCCGGGCCGTTGCTGATCCGTGTGCCAGGGAAGATCAGCCAGCGAATAGTGCTTTTCCGAGCGGTACGCCGTTCCTGCCTGGTAGATGAACCAGCGTGTAATGAGGCCGAGGTCCGGCGAGAAAAGCCTGAACGAAATGGGTTCGTTTCGCGAGCTGAGCCCGTATGCGAATTTTCCTTCATTGAGCTGGACAAGGTGATAGAGCGGATCCCCGCAATGGCTGATACTGATCGAGGATGGGTGAAGCGCATTACGCATGAAATGAGCGTTACTGCAGTGCGCCAGTTGCTGCAGCTCTTCGAAAAAAGGTTCATTAAGGCTGTTGAACGACATCACGACAAGACCCCTTTGATGAGTGCTTCCAAGACTGTCAGCAGTTCGCCGTCTGCGTCAAGGATCTGTAACTGTGTCGCGCCGCCAGAATAGCCAAACCATGGCGGCGCTGTGCTGACTTCAATCGAGTAGCCTTCCGGCAGACTGGAGAGCTTGTATGAGTAGTGCGGCTCTTTGAGTGCGCTGTGCGGCAGCGAACGGCTCTCGAATGAGACGGGCACACCGTCAGGTGCTACAGCCAACCATGTGCCTCGTGGTTTGCCGATCCGATCCACATGGCAACCGTATTCAGCTATGAATGCGTCAAGAGACATTCGGATTTTTCCGCCTGGCACATGGCTCATTTTGTCTTCCTTCATCGGATACCAATTTCCTCCTCCGCTCACTTTCGGTGTACGGAGTACGCTCGGATCCCTTTTCCAATCTCCAGGATCCGTGCCCCGGAAGAAGCGAATACTAAGGGCTTAAACCCTGATTGTACTGCTCAAACTGTTCTTCGGATCAATTTGATCAATGTCTGAGCACCTCACAAGCAGATCCACATGTGCGGGCCTGTGCCTTCAAGGCATCGTCTGCACGCACAAACACCGAAACGCTCAACGACAGGAATGATGGTTAGAGCGAACATCCTGGTACAGATCAGTGACGACTCGTGCTCCACGCTCCCACGTCAGCGGCGTAGATTCGGACGTGGCAGCGCGCCGCAGTTCAGCCAGCTGTTCGGGTCGGGTTGCCAGAGTGAACAAAGCGCGCGCCATTTCGCCGTCGCTGGCTGCAGCAAGTCCGTCCACACCGTCGGTACAGAAGTCAGCGATTCCGTTGCCGCTGCGGTAAATGACCGGCAGGCCGCTGGCGTGAGCTTCCAACGCCGCAATGCCGAACGCCTCGTGAACAACAGGGGAGACGAACACGTCGGCATCGCGGTACGCATCGGCCAGCTCGTGAGCGGTTTTGCGTCCGCACCAGTGAATAAAACCGGAACCTGCCGTGCATCGTTCCAGGGATGAGCGCATCGGCCCGTCACCATACACGTTCAGCTCAATGTCAGCTCCACGACTGCGAGCAGCCCGCACGCATTCGACCAGCTGCGTGATGCGTTTGCGTGGCGCCAGTCGCGTAGCAGTCACCGCTCGCAGCGGTCTCGACGGTCGTGAGGACGGTAGCGGCACCGGCATCGCCGCCCGCCCTCGTGCCCGTTCTGCCTGGAGCAGCCCGGCATGCGCTGCATGGGACACTCGGGTGGTCTCCCAGGGTTCAGCGGTGATGAAATTGGGCAAAATTCGCACCGATACAGGCCCGCGGGCGCAGCGTTCAACGGCCCGCGCTGCGCTGCTCGAGACGGCACTCAGAACAATGCCGGCACGCTGCCAGTCATCCAACGGATTCGCCCACCCGTACCACAGGCGCTGATCGTCAAGCATGCAGTGCCACGTCACCACGCAGGCGATCTCATGGCGCGCGCAGATATTCGTTGCCATCCGCGCGAAAGGCGAAACCACGCCGGTGTGGATGTGTACCACGTCGAAAGTAGGAAGAGCGCGCGTGAGAGTCGCCCTCGCCAATGGGTTAATGGGAATGTCCCACGGAAGACGCATCGTGAGGCGGCGAACGTGTACCCCGTCCTCAACTGACGTGTGATCGCCGCGTTCAGATCCAAGCGGTGTGGCAGTGATGACGGTGACGTCGTGCCCGGCAGCAGAGAGCGCTCGAGCCAGCCCCGCCACCTGCGTTTCGATCCCGCCCAGTCGCGGTGGGTAGCAGTCAGAGACGAGGGCGACTTTCACAGCGCCCTACAGTTCCATTTCCTCAACTGAACGCAGGTACTCGGACAGGCGGTTGGCAGCAGCAACCACTGACGGGCCGTGCTGACGACCAGGCTGACGTCCCATGCGTTCAATCGGGCCGGACACGGAGATCGCGGCGAGGACGCGCCCAGATGGTCCACGCACCGGAGCGGACACCGACGCGACGCCGGCTTCGCGCTCACCTACAGACTGAGCCCACCCGCGGCGACGCACCTGTGCCAGCATCGTCGCGCTGAAGGAAGCGTTGTACAGGCCGCGGTGCATGCGGTCCGGCTCTTCCCAGGCCAACAGAACGTGGGCGGCGGATCCGGCTTTCATGGACAGTGTTGCGCCGACAGGAATGGAATCGCGCAGACCCATCGGCGGTTCGCTCGCTGCCACACACACGCGTGATTCGCCCTGGCGGCGATACAGCTGCGTGGATTCTTTGGTGTGATCGCGCAGTGCAATCAAAACGGGCATAGCGGCTGACAGCAGACGATCCTCGCCCGCTTGGGAGGCCAGTTCTTTCAGGCGCGGCCCCAGGACGAATCGACCCTGCATGTCGCGGGCCACAATACGGTGAAATTCGAGAGCTACAGCCAGGCGGTGGGCAGTGGGCCGCGCCAGGCCAGTGGCGGCGACGAGATGGGCAAGAGTGGCAGGGCCTGCCTCGAGTGTGTCAAGAACCAGCGTCGCCTTGTCGAGAACCCCGACGCCTGATGAAGATGCGTCGTCCATATAGTGATCCTCTCATCTCAAGTCCTGAGATTCAAAATCTGCAGACACGTGTTGTGTCTAACCATAGACACTGTCGACGTATTTATGCACCCAGTTCGACGGCGGTGCTGAAAATTCGCTGAATCAGAGGGAACTGACGGTGATGACACACGTGAAGGAGGAATCATGAGCGGCACATTGGCTGAAAAAGTGTGGGCAGACCATGTTGTGACGAAAGGCGAGAACGGTGCCCCGGACCTTCTTTACATCGACCTGCAGCTGTGCCACGAAGTCACCAGCCCTCAGGCATTCGAAGGGCTGCGCCTGGCCGGACGCAAGGTTCGCCACCCTGAATTGACCATCGCGACAGAGGACCACAACACTCCGACAGTCAACATTGACCTGCCGATCGCAGACCTTACCTCGCGCACTCAGATCAACACGCTGCGAGCCAACGCCGAAGAATTCGGCATTCGCCTGCATTCACTGGGAGATTCGGATCAGGGAATCGTGCACGTGGTCGGCCCGCAGCTGGGTCTGACTCAACCGGGTATGACAATCGTGTGCGGCGATTCGCACACGTCCACACACGGTGCATTCGGCGCCCTCGCATTTGGCATCGGAACCTCTGAAGTCGAGCATGTCCTGGCTACCCAGACACTACCGCTGGCCCCTTTCAAGACAATGGCGATCACGATCAACGGCACGCTGTCACCGAGTGTGACAGCCAAGGACATCATCCTCGCGATCATCGCGAAGATCGGCACAGGTGGCGGGCAGGGATACGTCCTCGAATACCGAGGCGAAGCCATTCGCGCACTGTCAATGGAAGGCCGCATGACCATATGCAACATGTCCATTGAGGCCGGTGCGCGCGCCGGAATGATTGCTCCCGACCAGACCGCATTTGACTACCTGAAGGGCCGCCCTCACGCGCCCGAGGGCGAGCAATGGGACGAGGCTGTGGAATATTGGTCCACACTGTATTCAGATGACGACGCAGTATTTGACGCCGAAGTGGTGCTGGAAGCTGAAGAGATCGAACCATTCGTCACATGGGGAACGAACCCCGGTCAGGGCGTCCCGCTGTCAGCAAGCGTGCCCGATCCGGAGAACATGGGTGACGCAACCAAGCGGCATGCAGCTGAACGAGCCCTCGAATACATGGATCTGCGTGCAGGAACACCAATGCGGCAGATCCCCATCGACACTGTTTTCCTGGGATCATGCACCAACGGACGTATTGAAGACCTACGGGCTGCGGCGAAGATTATCAATGGGCGCCACAAAGCTGACGGCCTGCGAATGCTCGTCGTCCCAGGATCAGCGCGCGTGCGACTGCAGGCTGAAGATGAAGGCCTGGACAAGATCTTCAAGGACTTTGGAGCCGAGTGGCGAAACGCCGGATGCTCGATGTGCCTGGGGATGAATCCCGATCAACTGTCGGTCGGTGAACGCTCCGCCTCCACATCGAACCGCAATTTTGAAGGACGCCAGGGCAAAGGTGGACGCACCCACCTCGTCTCGCCACTGGTGGCAGCGGCGACTGCCGTGCGCGGAACACTGTCCAGCCCGGACGATCTGGAACCGCTGGCCTGACCGGAACGACGCGCGCACCGTCCTTACGCGCAGCGCACGAGCCCCGGTCAGATAGCAGCCTACGTACCGGACCAGCAATCGTAGAAAAACACTTGTGGAAGAAGAGTGAGATGGAAAAATTCACCACCGTCAGTGGCGTGGGCGTGCCGCTCGAACGGTCGAATGTTGACACCGACCAGATTATTCCGGCCGTTTACCTCAAGCGCGTTGCCCGCACGGGCTTCGAGGACGCATTGTTCTCGGCGTGGCGCTCAGACCCGAACTTTGTGTTGAACAACCCGGCCTACGAACACGGGTCGATCCTGGTGGCGGGCCCTGATTTTGGCACTGGCTCTTCGCGTGAGCATGCGGTGTGGGCGCTCAAAGATTACGGGTTCCGAGTCGTTCTGGCCCCCTCGTTCGCGGACATCTTCAGAGGAAACGCGGGCAAACAGGGATTGCTGGCCGGGCAGATCAGCGAAGACGACTGCCAGCGACTGTGGAAGCTTCTCCGCAACGAACCAGGCGTCATGATGACCGTGTCACTGGAGAACCGCACCGTGACATGCGGCTCGTTCACCTGCACGTTCGACATCGACGATTACACGGCGTGGCGTCTGCAAGAAGGCCTGGACGACATTTCATTGACGTTGCGCAACGAAGATGCCATCAAAGCGTACGAGGCGCGCCGCCCCTCTTTCAAGCCGCGCACCCTGCCGGTGCGGACCCTGCCGAAGGAAACAGTCGTGTCGGCTCGCCCCGGCGACGAGCAGGAGCAGTGAGAGATTCCTAGCAGTGCGCTCCCTGAGACTCCGTTGCGCACTCGACTGTCATAGAGTGAGACAATACGGATTCTTCCACGAGGAGCTTCAGATGACGTCGATACTTGAAGTTGAAGGGGGACACCCGCTCACGGGCAGCATTACCGTGCGAGGGGCAAAGAACTTTGTTCCTAAGGCCATGGTTGCAGCCCTCCTTGCGACCACGCCCTCTGAGCTGTACAACGTTCCGCTGATCCGTGACGTGGATGTGGTGTCGAATCTTATGCGCCTGCATGGTGCGCACGTCGACTTCGACCAGGACCGCGGCGTCATGAGAATTGACTCCTCGAACGTTGAAGTGGCTCAACGCTCTGACATCGATGCTCTGGGCGGATCCTCACGCATCCCGATCCTGTTTTGCGGCCCGCTGCTGCACCGCATGGGTGAAGCGTTCATCCCACAGCTGGGAGGATGCAACATTGGGGGACGCCCCATCGATTTTCACCTGCAGATCCTGCGCCAGTTCGGTGCGATTGTCGACAAACGATCCGACGGCATCCATATGTCACGGCCAGCCGAAGGGCTGCGCGGAACAGTCGTGGACCTGCCGTTCCCATCAGTGGGAGCCACCGAGCAGACACTGCTGACCGCGGTTCGTGCTGAAGGCGTCACGATCCTGCGCGGCGCGGCCGTTGAACCGGAAATCATGGATCTGATCAACGTGCTGCAGAAAATGGGCGCGATCATCTCACCGGATACCGACCGTTCCATCCGTATTGAAGGTGTCAAGGAACTGGTTGGATATCGGCACACCTCGCTGCCCGACCGCATTGAAGCAGCATCGTGGGGCGCGGCAGCACTGGCAACCGGCGGCGATGTGTACGTCCAGGGTGCGCGCCAACCCGACATGCTCACATTCCTCAACACCTTCAGGAAGGTCGGCGGCGCCTTCGACATCGAGAAGGAGGGTATCCGCTTCTATCATCCTGGTGGTTCTCTGCATTCGATCGCGCTGGAAACGGCTGTCCATCCCGGGTTCATGACGGACTGGCAACAGCCACTGGTTGTCGCCCTGACGCAGGCCGACGGGCTGTCCATCGTCCATGAGACGGTGTACGAAAACCGCTTCGGGTTCACTCAGGCGCTGCGCCAGATGAAGGCGAATATTCAGGTGTATCGAGAGTGCCTGGGTGGGACTCCCTGCCGTTTTGGTCAGCGTAACTTCTACCATTCCGCAGTGATTTCGGGACCGACGCCGCTGCAGGCAGCTGACATCACCGTGCCTGACCTGCGTGGCGGTTTCTCCCACCTCATCGCAGCATTGGCTGCGACGGGAACGTCCCACGTGGCCGGTATCGACGTGATCTCGCGCGGATATGAGCATTTCCTGACCAAACTGCGCCAGCTGGACGCCCGCGTCCAGTACGTTGACGACTGAAGCGACTCCTCGGCAGTGCCCAAGAATCAAGCGGCACCGACAGCTCGGATTGAAGACGCCTTATTGACCGACCCCTGTGATTAAGCTGGTGAACTGTGAGCAGAATTCAAGGCCTGTACAAGAATGCGGTGGCGGCGGTTTCACCGATCATGCACACGTGGATCAACTTTGACGTCACGGGGGAAGAAAATCTGCCCGAATCAGGCGGCTTCCTGGTGACCCCGAACCATATTTCGAACACCGACCCGGTGTGCGTGGCGTTTGTCCTGGGTGAGCTAGGAATTCCGACCCGCTTCATGGCCAAGAACGAGCTGTTCAAGGTGCCGGTGCTGGGCGCTGTGATGAAGAAGCTTGGCATGGTGCCGGTGCTGCGTAATTCCTCGCATTCTGTGGACTCGCTGGCAGGGGCCCGTAAGGCGCTCGACGCGGGTCAGTGCGTTGGCATCTATATTGAAGGTACTCTTACACGTGACCCGCAGTACTGGCCGATGCGTGGCAAGACGGGTGCTGCTCGCCTTGCCCTGGATACTCGCTGCCCGGTCATCCCGATTGCACAGTGGGGTCCCCAGGCGATCCTGGAGCGTTACTCGAAGGCGCTGGACATTCGTCCCGGGCGCAAAGTGCGCATGACAATCATGGAACCGGTCGACCTTTCCGATCTGTATTCCGATCAGGGATCGCAGGACCGCGAAGCGGTGGTGGAAGCGACTGAGCGCATCCAGAAGGCCATCACTCGTGGCGTAGAGGAATTGCGCGGAGAGAAGGCTCCTGAACAGCCGTGGGATCCTGACAAGATGCAGGGACCAGCCAAGAAGACGCTGGGACGGTTCGGGCATTGGCGCAGGGGCGTCCAGGGACGC
Source organism: Pauljensenia sp. UMB10120 (assembly GCF_030212035.1). Taxonomy (NCBI): domain Bacteria; kingdom Bacillati; phylum Actinomycetota; class Actinomycetes; order Actinomycetales; family Actinomycetaceae; genus Pauljensenia; species Pauljensenia sp. UMB10120. The sequence continues at coordinate 109,535 of NZ_JASODH010000002.1, forward strand.
TGATTTCATTGCAATGCGGCGCCTGTGCCCCGTGTACTCATAATCGACGAGGATGACTCTTCCGCCCGCTGCCCCCTGACCACCTGAGCGATGAGGCGGCTCATTTGCGTATGTCGATCACCACGCGCATCGGGTCTTCAAGAATTCCAATCTGATAGACGCGCTGTTGATCCATACCGATCACAACATGCGTGCGCCCTTCAAATGTGCCGTCCTCAATGATCGACAGCGGCCCGATATTGAGCAGAGGAGGCCCCGAGTAATACACGTTCTGATCTTCTTCCTCCAGCGGCATGGCAGTGCCCTCGATGCCCACATCCAGGAAGGTGGCGCCGCGGATCTTCAGCGGCAATCCGCGTCCTTGTTCAAGAGGCTGAGCCGCACGGTCAACGTACCAGCCGGGTAGGCCCTCACCTGAAAATTCGATGACGAACCGGTAGAAGTTCTCATGTTCTCCCACTCGCATGTCATGGAAGATGAGCTGGCTGCCTTCAACAGGAGCGGATTCCTGATGAGTGGGACCGTCAATCCATTGATCGACGTTCACTGGCAACGTTGCATCTTTTTCGTCTGAGAGGTTCGCTTCCGGCTCATTGGGTGTCGCGGATGAATCCGTGTCGCTGCCGGAGTCGGAAACATCCGATTCATCCGGTGTCTGCGGCGTGTCGGGTGTGCTTTGCTGAGAATGCTCGCTGGCACCGGATGCTGAGGCACCCTCGTCAGGAGTTGATGAACAACCGGCGACAAGGAGGCTGGCTGCGGCAATCCCTGCTGCGACAGCAGGCAGAAAAGCACTGTCACGTTTTGATCCCTCGTTGTGCGGTCCGGGCAGCACCATGATCACAATCTCCTTACAGGGCGTCGCTTATGCGCACTCGTGCGCATGTGGCAGTACCCAAAAGCTTATCTCCCATTTTTCGTACTTGTGGCTCAACCGCGATCTGAGTGCCCGCGCAGTAGAGTTGATGTATGACACCTCACGCAACGACCGGCTACGACGCTCACTCCCACACGCCTCCGGCGGACAGCTCCGAGGAACGGGCAGGCGCACCTGAACAGCGCTTCACCCACGCCAGCGTGCTGGGCACCGGAGCATGGGGAACAACCTTCGCGCACATCCTGAGCCAGGCCGGCCTCACCGTGTCGATGTGGGGTAGGAACGAGGGTGTCGTCGACTTCATCAACTCTCATGAAAACTCAACCTACCTGCCTGGTGTCACACTGTCCGATGCGATTAACGCGACGACCGACATCCGGCAGTGCATTCAGGACTCGAACCTGTTATGCATCGCCGTGCCCGTGGGGGCGGTGCGCGCCACTTTGGAACAGGCCACACCCGCACTGGACCCCGATGCCACATTGCTGTCCCTGGCCAAGGGTCTTGAACTGGACACGCTGCGCACAGTCCATTCAGTGATCTGCGAGGCAACCGGCTTCGCACCGACCAGCGTGGCCGTCATGTCCGGTCCGAACCTGTCGCGCGAAATTGCCGACCGTCAGCCGACGGCAACGGTCGTGGCATGTGAGGACATCGAGCGCGCCACGATGATCGCACGCACCTGCCACACGTCAACATTCCGCCCCTACGTGAGCGGCGACGTACTTGGATGCGAAATCGCCGGTGCTGTCAAGAACGTCATCGCCGTTGCCATTGGAGCCGCCGAGGGAATGGGCCTGGGAATCAACACGCGTGCCACACTGATCACCCGCGGCCTTGCTGAAATGACCCGTCTGGGTACGACACTGGGAGCCAGTGCCGACACCTTCGCCGGTCTTGCCGGTATCGGTGACCTTGTGGCGACCTGCTCATCGAAACTGTCGCGTAACTACTCGCTGGGTGTGCGCATGGGGCGCGGAGCTTCCCTGGACGAAGCGCTCGAACTGTCTCCCGGCGTGGTGGAAGGTGTGCGCTCCGCACTTCCGATCCTGCAGCTGGCTCGCGCTCACGATGTGGATATGCCGATCACGGAGAGCGTGGTGCGCGTGGTCCATGACGGTGACTCCATTGAGCACATGGGTCAGATGCTCATGTCGCGCCCTCAGAAGATGGACGGGTGGCGCATCGAACTGCTGTGAACCGAGGCATCAGGGGGCGCCCTCGTCAATAAACGCGGCAGACGGCGGTAGGCTTAACGCCATGACGACTCAAGCCCGACCCCGTGTCCTCATGGTTTTTGGAGGACAATCAAGCGAACACGAGATTTCGTGCGCCACTGCCGCAGGGATCCTTTCAGCGATCGACCGCGACGTGTGGGACATTGTGCCGGTGGGCATTACGAAGGATGGCCAGTGGGTGCGCGTCAGTGACAACCCTGATGACCTTGAATTCCACGACGGGCATGGGCACGAAGTCACCGCGACGGGCGCACATGTGGTGTGGGGGCCGCACGGACACCTCTTTGAACTGTCAGACAGTGACGAGGGTGGCCAAGGCCTGCGGACGGCACGCGATCTGGGAGCAATCGACGTTGTGTTCCCGCTGCTGCATGGCCCCTACGGTGAGGACGGCACAATCCAGGGGCTCCTAGAGATGGTTGGCGTGCGCTACGTGGGATGCGGTGTGGCAGCTTCTGCGGTGTGCATGGATAAGCACCTGACTAAGACAGTGCTCAGCCAGGCTGGCGTAGACGTAGGGCGCTGGGAGTTGGTGACGGCCGAGCAGTGGTCGCATCACAAGGACGATGCGCACGAGCGGATCCGTGCCCTCGGATTGCCTCTGTTTGTCAAGCCATGTCGCGCTGGATCCTCCATCGGTATCACGCGTGTGGACCAGTGGGAGCAGCTGGACCAGGCGATCGAAGAAGCACACGCGCACGATCCGCGCGTCATCGTCGAATCAATGTTGCAGGGGCGCGAAGTTGAATGCGCCGTCTTGGCCACCCGCGCTGAGACAGGGGAGCGGGCTCCGGCTCGTGCCGCAGTTCTGGGTGAGATTATCGTGCCTGACGGCGAGTTTTACGATTTCAACTCCAAGTACGTGGACGCGGAAGCTGCCACGCTCAAGTGTCCTGCAGATTTAAAGAAGGCAGACGCCGACCGGATCCGTGATGTTGCGATCCAGGCGTTTGCCGCGGTGGGTGGTGAAGGACTCTCACGCGTTGACTTCTTCTTCAACGACTCAACCGGCGCCATTACCGTGAACGAAATCAACACCATGCCGGGGTTCACTCCCATTTCGCTGTACCCGCGCATGTGGGAGAGCTCCGGAGTGGATTACGGTCAGCTGCTCGATACTTTGCTGCGCGAAGCACTTGCACGCCCGCTTGGGCTTCGCTGAGATCCGATCGGGGTAATGTGGAGTCATGTCGAAACCGAAGGTAACGCTCGTAACGTCAGCGGAGATGCCTGACCTGTACACCAATGATGCCGGACTTCTTGATGCACTGGTCGAGCGAGGTACCGATCCGCACATCGCAGTGTGGAACGACCCGAACGTGAACTGGGATGATGCCGGTGTTAGCGTCGTCCGCTCAGTGTCGGACTACGCCACTGACCGTGATGCCTTCATCCAGTGGAGCCGCTCGGTTCCACGTTTGCTCAACCACCCCGATGTACTGGAGTGGAACTCGGATAAGCACTACATGATTGAGTTGGAGAAGCGTGGCCTTCCGGTGATTCCCACGATGTGGTTGGAGCCGGAACAGAACCTGTCGAAGCATCAGGTGCATGCACGTTTTCCCGCCTCGGGTGACTTCGTCGTGAAGCCGGCTGTGTCCTCGGGTGTGCGCGATGTGGGTCGGTACTCCGCCAACGACACGAAGCAGCGTCAGGCCGCGATCATGCACGCGATGACGATGCTGTCGGAGGGCCGTTCGGTCATGGTGCAGCGCTACCTGGAGGACATCGATATTCACGGTGAGATCTCGCTGCTGTTCTTCAACGGCCTGGTTTCGCACTCGGTTGAAAAAACCGCAATGCTGTCCCCGGACACCATGTCGGCACCTGTGTTCCGTGAATCAGTGGTCGAGGCGCGTGACGCGAGTGCCGAGCAGTGGCAGTGGGGCGAGTTGATCCGCTCGGTCCTGCATTCCTATGTGCGTGATCGGATGGGCCGCGACGAGCTGTTCCTGTATAACCGGGTTGATCTTGTCCCCGACGGGCAGGGCTCGTTCAGGGTGATGGAAGTGTCACTGGTGGACGCGGACCTGTATCTTGCCTCGTCACCTGCCGCCATGAACAACTTTGCTGACGCTATTGCGATGCGCGCGTTTTGGTGAGCATTGCGGTGCTGCGGGCAGGTGCGCTCGCAAGATCCTGTGAGGGCGGCCGGCGTGAGCGTTGACGTCAGCTTTGATGAGTTTGAACAGATGGTGGCGCGTGCAGTCGATGAGATCCCCGAAAGACTGTGGCGAGCAATCGACAATGTTGCATTCATTGTCGAGGACGACCCACCCGAAGATTCACTGCACCTGTTGGGTTTGTATGATGGCGTGCCTCTGACTGAGCGCAGCGACTACGCCGGGATGCTGCCGGATCGTATCTTCATATTTCGTCGCCCCACCCTGGCCGTGTGCGACACGCTTGAAGAAGTCGAGGACGAGGTACGAACAACGGTCATCCACGAGGTCGCCCACTATTTCGGTGTTGACGACGAAGAGCTCGACCAGTGGGGGTGGGGCTGAGCGAGTCGCCCTCGTCTATTGTTTGGGAACAAGCAGAAGTGGGTGGTCACCGAATTCGTCGACGAGCAGGTGTCGATCGAAGATCCTGTACGTTTCGTCCGGAAGCTTAATCTGTGTCTTCCCATCAGTGCTGATGAGCTGATCGCCGGAATCAAGGCCTTTCACCAGTGCGAAGCTCCCATCGGCCGCTGATCCGCCGATATAGCCACTGCGGTCGATCTCAACACCAGTTGATGCGAAATAGCCATCATGGTCGTACTCGATCGTGGTGACCTTACCCTCGACATCTATGCTGGTAGGGCCGTCTTCTCGGTCGGGATAGAGGGCGCTCGTGGGCAGGACGCCGTGGACGACGGTTTCATAGAGATCGGGTGACGGGTTCCCGCTGAAGGTACCCATCTGCGTGCCGTCGTACGAGTAGATCGGAATCTCAGGTGATTCTTCCGGGTCGGCGCTCAGGCCGGCAATAATGTATCCGTCGCTGAACGGGTAGAAACCGTCGTTTTCTCCGAGTTTGACGGGATCTATTGTCGGCTTTCCTGTTTCAATGTCGAAGGCCATCGCCTCGTTGTCTTCGCTCTGGCACGCCACAGCTTTTTCGGCAAGCGCACAGTCTCCCAATCGTGTCTTTGCATCAGTGGACCACTTGGCGCCGGAGCCATCCAAAGCGAGTGCACAGATGTCGTCGGTGTCTCGATCGGTGTATTCGAATGCTGCGTAAAGAATGTTGTCGCGCACGCCGATCACATCGATGCCAAAAATCGTGGCACCTTCAATATCGACAAGGTTCGTTCGTTTTCCTGTTGCGCCATCGAACAGGACTGCGTGGCTGACGTCGCCGTTATTGTCGTCTGTGCCGTAGTAGCAGACCACGTCGCCGCCGGGGGAGTGGCCCTTAGGTGTATCGCACCCTATGTATTTTTCTGTATCGCTCCACATGACTTTCCCGTCTGGGATACTGATGCCCTGAATCGCAAGGTGCTCATCCATATTCCAGACGACGTAGTAGGACGAATCGGGTGCTACTGCAAGAATCTTGGTTGAACCGTTTGTGTCATACGCGATTTCATCGAATCCATTGATGTAAGCAGGGAGGAGCCATCCGCCTTCGCCGCCGAGCACGGGAATCGGGTCATAGGTGGGAAGACTGCCGTTGCTGGAGGCTGTCGCGCCGGCGTTGTCGGCGTTGGCATCGCCGCCTCCGGTGCCGCCCCCGGAACAGCCTGCAATAAAGGCTAGGGAAATCAATGCGCTAAGAGCAATTGTTCCTGTGCGCCGGTGACCTGCATGTGCAAAATGTGGGATAAACATTGCAATTGTCCTTCACAACGCTCTTTTTCGCATACTAACAGGCAGGGAACAGCATTGTGATGAAGATAAGGACAATCACCGACTCTGGTGGTTCAAGTGACTCTGAGGTGTCATCAATGAGTTCCACAGCGTTCACGGCAGCTTTACGAAGCAGGTTTGTGCCGGCGCCGTTCGGGACGTGTTCGATGCCACCATCGGAGGGGGCGTGAGAATTTTCAGGTCCGGCGTGAACTCTGATAGAGTAAGCATTCGTTGCACCGGTCGGTGCGGCAGTGGTGGCTGTAGTTCAGCTGGTAGAGCACCTGGTTGTGGTCCAGGACGTCGCGGGTTCGAGCCCCGTCAGCCACCCCACAGAAAGCCCCGTAGCCTTGAGGTTACGGGGCTTTCGCTTGAATACGCGGAGTCTTCACCTGTTGCAAGCGGTGAGCTCGTTTTCGACCTGACGGATCGTGTCCTCAGGAAAACGGTCGGGTGCCTGTTCGAACAGGATGCGTGCAGACATGTGCGCTGACGCCGGATGTGCTTCCACGAATGCCAAAAGCTCAGGTGCCAGTTTCTGCAGGATCGCGCGTGCCTGAGGAACTGCCAGGAGGCGATCGACTCGCATGTCGATCCCCACTCGGCGTGTATCTGTATAGGACTTCCACGTCATCGCAGCACCCTCGAGCGGGAAGGGGGAGAAAATGCGCCGCAGGAATGTAACGGAAGCTTGGAACCACTGCGCAACCGCCTCATCTGTGCTTCCCGCTTGCCCGTTAGCCGTGTGAGCCTTCGCCAGGCTGAGGCCGTGAGCACCCAGAAGGTACATGTGCGCCTCCACGGGCACGTTGTGCGCCATCAGCGCGCTGACCAGATCAGTCGTATTGGAAGCGGGAACCAGGCCGTCGCTTTGAGTGGTGAACACGAATGTGGGAGGAGTGGATTCGTCAACTGAATCGACCACATCGAGGATCTCTTTACCCATCAAAGGGCCGAACTCGGCTCGCGTGACGGGGTAACCAAGGACGAGGGCGTCCGGCCGGTCACCGCGCGTCGTTGCAATGGATGCCGCCAGGTGGCCACCCGCCGAAAAGCCAACTGCAGCGATCTGATGAGGGTCGCTGCCATACTTGCGTGCGTGTCGACGCACCCATTGCATGCATTCCTGCCCATCGTTAAAAGACTGCTCCCACGGTGCGTCCTGACCCACTGCGTAGCGGGCGACGAATGCGTTGAATCCTTCAGCTGCGTAGGCGAGCGCTACTGGCTCTGCTTCCCGGTCCGAGCAGAACTGGTAACCGCCGCCAGGGAAAATCAGGACTGCAGGGCGAAGACCTGTGGACAGCTCCTCGCTTGCGGACAGAGCGTAGCCGGTAATTGTGGCACTGGGAGTGATTGCTTGAGTAAAGACATCCATGGTGGTTTCGCATCCTTGGGGTACAACGTGTGAACTGATCATACGCCGACTTTGTGTCAGCCAGTCGAGTCATTGGAATGCTCTGTGTGTGATAGAGCAGTCCAGATGAGGGACATCTGCGTATTGAATGAGATAGCTGAAGCGACAGGTGTGCCGGTTGTTTTCACCGAAAACACTTGTATTGTCTAGAGTTTGTATGATAGTGTGATGTGAGACATGATCCACCTCAGTGTCGTGACGGTAGAGCCAGTGCAACCGGACAGGATCGACGATGACTTTTTCAATGTCCCCCGAAGAAATGAAACAGCTGTCGAACGATCTGAACCAGCTGTTTTCTGCGTTCTCCACTGTCAAGACGCCAGCTCACCCTGGGATCGGGGTGCTTGGTCAGCCGGAGCTGAGCGATGCATACGAAGCATTTTCCCAAGCCGCACAGACACGTGTTGGGGAAGTCGGGCAATGGTGTAACAAGACATCTGAGGCCGTTGCGACTGCCAGGAAGCAAAGTGAACAGACGGACGGGCAATGGGCCCGGAGTTTCAGATATGACCCAGAACGTCAACACAAATTCAGGTCGTGATCGCCATGCCGCTCTTTTCTCTTCTTATCGGTGATATTCCGGGAGATGCCGCCGCCATTAACGCAACAGCCTCAGGTGTGGAAACCACCGCACAAGTGATGGAAACGAATACTCAGGAACTGGAAGGAATTCCTGGCCGAATACGTGCATGGGAAGGGGAAGCGCGCGAATCGTTCGACAGCGCGCATCAAGAGATTCGAAAACAGGCGTTGCATGTGGTGGACGGAATCGGCCAGGCAGGCGATGCCTTCGTAGGATATGGAGCCTCGGTTTCAGCGCTTCAACGAAAAGCCGACGAACTCCATCACCAGGCGCTCACAATCGATGCGCAAATTGATGCGGCTCCGCCCCTGGAGAAACTGGCAACGATCGTAGCTGTTGCGCGTCAGGGGAACGGGCTGCTGTCGGCATTAATAGCTCTTAATGACTCGACAGAAGGGCGTGAGCATCTTCGGAACATGATCAAGCCCCATTACGATGAAAATGGAAAACTCGACGGCTATTTTGTGACGATCTATGATGATCCGCTTCATCCTGACGAAAGTCGGAAACGAACTGAATTCGTTGATGACGTATATGCGAGTGGAGCCCGTGGAAAAGACGGGAAAGCGAATGTGTATTCGCTGTTTGAGTCGGCCTATGGGCAAATGCATCAGGGCGGAACGATGCCTGGCAACAATGGCGGCATCACCGGTGGATGGCCTGGCCCTGCCACGAAGGAACTGTCCGGCGGGGACTATCACGTCATCGATAAGTCGAACGGCTTCCTGTTCTTCAAAGAAGGATATAAGCCCTGGGATCAGATGGAAGTCAGAGGTGCGCTTGAAGCTGACAAGCCTGTTACTGCGGAGACAGCAACGACAAGCGGACAATTCCATCCGGACAGGCATACCGCCGTGGTCCATGCCACAGACTCCAGCGGACGGGACGTCAACGTCGAACTTGTGGGACAGCACGCCTATCAGGTCAAGAGCGCGACAGCGGATACGGTCACGATTGTGAATCCATGGGGCCACAACTATCTGGAAGGTGGAGGAACAACTCCCACCGGTGAAATCACCATTTCCTGGGAAGACTTTGGAAAGTATTACGGCTCGATCGCGGTTGGAGATGGATATGCGAAGTAGATATGGGAGCAGGGGACAGGCCCTCCTGGCATGCGCTTTCGTAGTCGCGATGGGTGCCCTTGCCGGGTGCTCTGATGGAGAAACAGGACAAAGCGAGAGCACCCATCAGCAGTCGAAATCAGACTCAGAGCCAATCATCGGTGGAAATCACGGACAAAACGGGAGCAAGACTATAGTGTGTGACAACGGAATTGAACTGACGATCGGTGAGAATGCGCCGCTGTGGCTGGACAACGCCGGCAATTACACCGCGACGATCACTGCGCCGCAGGTGCAGGATCACTTTATGAAGACATATCTGAATGCCGGAAGCACACAGGGCGGTATCCAGGTAGTGCTACTGGCTGGAGAATCGGCAACTCTGGAATCCGTGGGGACATTTACCCTGATCAGCGTTGAACCGACCACGAGCATTGGCGTAGACCCCAATGGCAGTGCCACTTTCTGCTTTGAATCCGACGAAGGATTCGCCCTGGCTGACGACCTGCGCGAGCTCGAACGCAACCAATCGGAATAACCCATACAACCACGTGCAGCCTGTCGTCCGCGATCGCTTAGCGGGCTGCAGATGATGCGGGCACGCGGTCTCGCGCGCGGCGGCCTGCCAGCCCATGTCGCGGAGCAAGAACCCACGCCACAACAAAAACAACTGTCAGCGTGACAACAATCGTCGCCCCCGTCGGCAGATCACTGCTCCACGACAGATACACGCCGATCAGCGAGCACAGCGCCCCGATGGCAGGGCCAAGAAGCATCATCACGCCTAGGCGATCAGTGAGCAGACGTGCGGTGGCTGCCGGCGTCACCAGCAATGCCAGCACCAGAACATTTCCGATCGTCTGCACCGAAATGACAACCGTCAGCGAAATCACTACAGCCAGCAAGACGTCCACAGCCAGCGTCTGCATCCCGGCTGCGCGAGCACTTTCCCGATCCAGCCCAACCGCCAGGAAACGCTGATGCATCAGCGCAACCACAACCATGATCCCAGCGCTCACACCCAGAACAACGGGAACATCGGATGCAGGTATTCCGGTGATGGAACCGAATAGGAACTGCTGGAGCGAACCGGCGTAGCCAGGCGCCCTCGACATGATGAGCAAACCCAGAGCGAACGCACCAGCAAACAGTACTCCGATGACAGAATCTTCCTTCAAACGCCGATTGCCTGACAACAGAGCGACCAGCACCGCTGTGACGATGCCGGCGATCGCACCTCCCAGTACCAGAGATCCCTGAAGGACGAACGCGATGGCAAGGCCGGGGAACACAGAGTGGGCAACTGCATCACCCATGAACGCCATCCCTCGCAGCACAACGTAGGACCCGACCACACCGCAGACCACGGCGCAGCACACACAGATCAGAAGCGCCCGAGGCAGGAAAGCCAACAGGGGATTGTGCAGATCCTGCCAAAACTCGCTGAGCGTCAGCATGCGTCCTCCAGTCGTTCTGTCGGCAACAGGCGCAGCAGCGGGTTGTCGGAGCGAATGTGGAAGGCCTGCACCCACAACGTCGGATCAGCAAGCTCAGCGGCAGTGCCGTGCGCAATCACCGTGCGATTGAGCAGCAGCAGCTGATCGCACGTATGGAGCGCGGAGGCAATGTCATGCGTACTCATCATGATGGTGCGGCCTTCGCCGGTCAGCCGCTGAAACAGATCAGTCAGGAGTTCCTGGGTGGGCATGTCCAACCCCGTGAACGGCTCATCGAGGAACAGTAACTGCGGATTACCGGCGAGCGCCCGGGCAACCAGGACGCGCTGGCGCTGCCCGCCTGACAACTGTCCGATTGGACGGGAAGCCAGATCCGACAGCTCGACTCGATCCAGGGCGCGCGAGACGCGCTCATGGCGCTCGCGGCGTGCGATGGAATCGAAACGCCGCATCATGCGGAGCGTGCGCGATCCCTCGCCGGGGTGGAGGCGCGCAGCCATATCGACACATTGGCGCACGCTGATGGGGTACTCCCACGCGAATTCATGGCGTTGAGGAACGTACCCGATCATCGGCGCACTCAGATGCGTCCCTCCGGCTTGAACGCTGCCGGAGCTGATCGGCACCAATCCGAGCAGCGCGCGCATCAGTGTGGTCTTGCCAGCACCGTTCGGGCCGATGAGGCCGATCAGGCAGCCGGGAGGAACAGTGAAGCAGACATTGTGCAGAACCGAACGGCCCGCCAGTGACACATTCAGGCCCGACACGCTCAGCGCATCGCCTGCCGGTGACCTGTCCGCCGCAGCAGTTGGTACCGTGAGAGTCATGCCTATCGAGTGGTCCTTTCTGAATCCTGTGGATTGACGAGGGATGAGCCTGCGCGCTGCTTCCTGTGCGCCCTGCTCACAAGCCACGCCACGCCCGCACCCATCAGCACGACGGCTGCAATGATGGCGATCCACAGGGGAACGGACGTATTCGAATCAGACACGTCCCGCGGCCCTTTCAGAGCCGACTGGTCCTGTGAGGAAACACCGGGCGGCGCCGATTCAGCAGTGGATGCAGAATTGTCGCCAGCTTGTTCGCCTGCTCCAGACTGGTCGGAAGCGCCCTGAGAATCGGCAGGATCTGCAGTTGAGGGCACAGCACTGAGGGCGTCGTGCGGATCAGTCTGGCTGCCGACAGCGACACGCATGACAGCCTGAGCCGTCGCGTCAGACGACGCGTTGCCTGCACCGTCGTCAGCTGCCACACGCAGATGAACCAGGTACACGCCCGGCTCAGAAAATACCCAGTTGGCATGGACATGAGTATTGGCTTCCATCCATACCTCACCGGCAGGTGTGCTGCCCGCTGATCCGTCAGCGCTGTTCGCCCCCGAATCCGCCAGCACACGCGGCGCTCCGAACGTACCGTCCTGCAGGAACAGCCACATGCGGCCCGGCCCCTCGACACGTTCAACCGTCATCGTGGCGCCCGTTCCCATGCGCTTCAGTGCCGCCGAATCCTGCGTGTTCCACCCGACCCAGGGCACATCGACCTGCTGAGTTTGCGGGATCACCCAGGCGCGCTTACCCTGCGCGCCTTCGAGGAAGGCGTAATCGTCTGTATCCGGCACATCCATCATGGACTCATCGCTCACGTGGATGGCAACCGAATCCAGGGTGCGCCACAGTGGTGTGGCAGCCGAATCATCGCGCGCCAGGATCTGCCACGTGCCGTCGATGACGCGCGGACCGATGTCAACGTGTCCGCGCGAAATCACGGTCGGATCAGTGGAAACGGGTTCATCTGCCTTAACCGTCTGATCCAGGGCAGGGTCAGCCTCGTCCATCGGCGCAGACAAGGCGGGCAGGGCCAGGCAGGCAGTGGCGGCGAGGGCCCCCAGGGCGGCACTGGTCAGGCGTGAAATCAGGGATTGTGTCACGGTTACTCTTTCGTTGAATCAGCAGGGCAGAGGCATGTGCGCAGCGAATCGGCATTCGCGCGCATCATGTCGATGTAGGTCGGGGCGCGTGAATCCAGCGTGTCGCCGTACAGAGGGCAGACTTTCACGCCTGATTCCTCTGCAATCGTGCGCAGCGGTGAGCGCCCTCGGGCCAGGTTCGGCTCCAGGAAAACGGCGGGAATCTTCAGGTCACTGAGCGCTGCCTGGAGTGCTTGGCGGTCAGCGAGGGATGGCTCTGTGGCCGGATTGGGAGCCAGGAAGCCCGCCACGTCCAACCCGTACGCGTCGGCAAGATAAGCGAACGCATCAGTAGTGGTGACCAGGTGGCGTCGCTCGGGCGGGATCTGCTCAATCGTCTGGGCCATATAGGTGTCCAGGTCAGCCAGCTCGTTGAGGTAGGCGGCGCTGCGGCGCTGGTAGGTTGCGGCCCCTTCGGGATCAGCGCGCATCAGTTCGTCGCGAATGACCTGCACGTATGCGCGCGCATTCGATACGTCGTGCCACAGGTGCGGGTCGATCTCGCCGTGTGCATGCTTGCCGAGGACTGCCTGCGGCAGCAGATAAATCGGGTCGCCTGGATGGCCGAGGAATCGGAAGCCATCTGCCGGAATTGAGGTCAAAGTGGAAGCTGGAACTGACAGGACGGCGCGATCCAGGTTGATCCGCTCCAGGCTCGAATCCCCGCCCGCGTGTGAATCAGCCATGAGGGTCACGTCACCGCGTTCCAGGTCCACGGTCACATCCGCATGGCCAGAATCGACGACGGTGCGCCTTTCGCGCGCGGCAACTTCACCGGGGTCAATGCCCACAGCCACGACCAGTGTTCCATTGCGCAGGTTGCTGTCAGGCAGGCCGCGCCCGGGGTGGATGGTCGCTCCCAGCGTGAGGCGGTAGATCCCTGGCTTTGTGAAACCCCAGCTCATGTGCTGGTGCGCCTGGGCGGGAAGGCGCATCTGATCATCTGAGCATGCCTGTGTCTGTGAAGTCTCTGTCTGCCCGCCCGCAGTAAAGGCGATGCTGGGTGCACCGAACGTGGTGGTCAGCCACGCGCTCGCCACCGATCCTTCGGGTAGGTCTGCGCCGGTGCAATACAGGGATATTTCCGATGCTCGATCCGCTCCGTATTTCTCCCCGCTGCCGCTTACCCGCATGCCGAGCCACACCGTATCCAGTGCGCGATCTTCGACCAGCGGGCGTACTTTCGCACCGTATGCCGCGGCAACTTCCGCGATGGACACCGAGCGCGCCTGGGAAGGCAGGTTGGCGTCGAGCGCGCGGATTATGGCATGTTCTTCGAGCAGCAGGTAGTTCGAAAATGCCACGTCAGCGTAGGCGACGTCGCGGATGTCGCGCAGTGAGGGCTCATAGGTATGCGGATCTGCCCCATCGGGCACCAGTGCATTAACCGACACGCGCTCACCGCCGACCTGACGCACCAGGTCAGCCAGGATTCCTGTGGTTGTCACGACTTTGAGCGCGCCGGTTTGATCGGCACCTGCTTGCGCGCGTCCGATGCCGCTGCACGCGCTTATCGTGGCGACAGATGCCGCAGTGACGAGGGCGACCACCGTGCGTGTCAGCAGTGCGCGACCTGTGATGCGAAAGGTGTGTGCTGCAGCATGCAGGTGGGCTGGCCACCCTCGTCGTAATGTGTGGAACATGGCGATCAGCGGCATCTAGCGATCGCAGCGTGTGCGACGAGCAGCGTGGTGCATGCCCAGACCAGCCAGGCCCGCGATGAGCACGAGGCCGGCAAGAGCCAGAAAGCTGTTGGCGCCGGTTGACGCTAGACTGGTGGCGTTTTCCGGCAACTCACATGCTTTTCCGGAGGGGGTGCGGCCCACGATTTCTGTGACGACGTGCTGGCCGTTCTCATCCACATGGACGCCTGAGGCTGCGAAAGCTGCGGCATTGGTGGGGGTGAGTGTCTGGCTGATGGTCACGGAGTAATGGCCAGGAGCTGTGAAGACCCAGTTCGGATGCGCGTGAGTGTTGGCTGGCAGTGTGAAGGAATCACCGGGAGCGGTGAAGATTTTTTCGCCTACTCCGCCGCCAAGTCCTCCGGAGAAGAAGACGCCCAGACGGCCAGGACCTTGCACATCCTCGAGTGTCCATCGCACCTGACCGGTTGTGGCGCCTGACAGTTCGGGGCGCTGTGAGTTCATGCCGAGCCACGGCACACCGTGCTGCTGTGTGGAGCCGATCATCCACACGGGCGTTCCTGCGGTGGTGAGAAATGACAATGCTGAGGGTGCTTTGAGATATGCGGCGCCTCCCACGGCAAACGTCAGGCTCGACGGATTGACCCACGATGCGGGCTGACTGCGATCGTCTTTGAGCAGTGCCACGGCACGCCCGTTGGAGATGCCGACGCCGAGGTCGAAGTGTCCATCGGTCGCATCTCCTGAAGCGTTCGGGCCTACCGAAAAGTGCAGGGTTGTTGTGGCGACTGTGGAATCACCGTGGGGAGCAGATTGTGCCTGCGCAATCTCCGCTTCGGTGGCGGGTCGGGTGATTTCGGTGGCAATGCACTTCTCCGGTTCCGCTTTCGGAGTTGGTTGTGCTGCTGAGCCATTGTGTGCTGGTGAGTCTGCGTGCGGTTTCGAGACGGCTGCTGGCGAGTCAGGCTGTGCCTGTGAGCCAGTGCCCGTCTGTGAACTGCTTTCCGTTTGCGTGCCGTCGCCTGACTGCGTGCTGTCACCTGTCTGCGTGCCGTCACCTGTCTGCGCGTCGTCACCTGCCGGGGAGGTGCTTTCGTCCCCTTCAGGGGTTGCAGGTGTCGTGGCTGCCTCGCCCTCGCCCGGCTTCGAGCCAGGTTCATCAGTGCCCTGTGAATCTGAGGCAGGCTGTGCATGTCCTACGACGATCGTGTACGTATGTGGGGTGCTGTGAACCTGAGAGCCATCGGTGCGCGTGGCACGCGCGGTGACCTTGAGCATGTAGGTACCGGCATGTGTAAACAGCCAGTTGACGTGCGCATGCGCCAGATAAGGCTGCTCGATAGTGGAGCCGGCAGGATCCAAAGCGAGGGACTTGTCGGTCAGTACTGACTGAGGCGCACCGAAGGCTGGTGTCATCCACGCTGCGATCCGACCTCCCTGGGGACCTGAATACGAAATGTCGAAGTTCGCGCCCGTGTAGGAATCTCCCAACGCCAAAATGTCCCATCCCGGCCACAGCAGGTTGAAATCCTGCTTTTGCGGAAGCACATACGCCTCTGGTGCACCGGGCACACCCGCATCGGATGGAATCGCTGTTCTTGCAGCTTCCTTGACGACGAATGTGACATCTTCAGGGGCGTGACGGACGCCTGCGCCCGTAACGTCTTCTTTCACGTCGAGGTCGATTCCGCCTGAGGAGGCGGCACTGAGGTGAAAAATATCGACGTGACCGTGATCAAGGGTGAGTGTGTCGGATGCCGGCGACGGCATGGCGTTGCTGAGTGAGGCGACCACACTGAGCAGTGCTGCTGCCGCAAGGGCTTTGACGCCGCGGCGCCGAGTGAACGTGTGTGAATGGCGCATCAGACCTCCTGTTAAGAACGATTATCAATATGTATCAACACTAACATAGTGAGAATCAATCTCAAAAGGGTGGGGCGTCTAACAGAGCACACAGAACAGCGCACACAGAACAGCGCATAAGGAATCGGCCTCGCGTCGAACGCGAGGCCGATTCTGTTAGGACAGGGAACGGTGGAACTACTGCGCTGTCCGCGACAGGTCGGCATTCATCGGGTCAACTGCGCGCGAGCGCGTCACCAGTTTATGTCCGCCCCAAATGGCGAGGAAGAAGAACAGCCCGATATAGATACCGATGAACTTGATGACGGAGAATTCGCCGGCAATCACGTCGAGGGACTGACCTACCACGACGATCGCACACATCGCCAACGCAATGAGCGGACCTGCAGGATAGAGCAGAGCGCGGTAGGGCAGATCCTTCGGGTCCTTCCCTTGAGCCTTATATGCGCGACGGAAACAGAAGTGTGACCATGCGATTCCCATCCACGTGATGAAACCGGCCAGGCCGGACGCGTTCACCAGCCAACTGTAGACAACGCCGGAACCGACGCGAGATGTGGCGAAACATGCTGCGCCGATCAGGCACGTAGCGGCCAGAGCAGCCAGGGGAACACCGTGTGAGGTGACACGACCAAACAGACGAGGCGCCTTACGCTCCTTCGCCATTGAGTAGAGCATGCGAGTGGCGACGTAGACACCGGAGTTTCCTGCAGACAGAATCGAGGTCAAAATGACCGCATTCATTACACCTGCAGCACCGGCGATGCCGGCTCGCTCAAAGAGCAACGTAAAGGGTGACTTTGTGACGGCTTCAGTGAAGCCTTGTGCGGTGGAATCGTCTGCACTTGCGCCCTGCAGCAGCGACGGGTCGGTGTAAGGGATGAGGAAGGCAATCACCAGGATCGCGCCGATATAGAACAGCAGGATGCGGAAAAAGACCGCTCGCGTAGCCTTGGGAACGTTCTTCTCCGGATCTTCAGTCTCGCCGGCTGCGATGCCGATCATTTCTGTTCCCTGGAATGAGAATCCGGCGATCATGAAGACCCCCATGATTCCCCAGAAGCCGTTGACGAAGGGCGCCTCGCCAATCTGCCAGTTAGTCAAGCCGGGCGAATCGCCTCCCAGGATACCGACGATCATCAGCACACCCAGCGCCAAGAAGATCAAGACGGTCACGACTTTGATGGCGGCGAACCAGAATTCAGATTCACCAAAACCGCGCACACTGAACGCGTTGAGGGTGAACAGAATCAGCAGGAAGACGCCGGACCAGATCCACGGTGGAACTTGATCCGGCGGGAACCAGTACTGCATGACGATGGTGGCGGCAACGAGTTCGGCTGCCACCGTGATCGCCCAGTTGTACCAGTAGTTCCATCCCTGCGCGAAGCCGAAAGACTTGGAGACGTAGCGCGTCGCGTAAACCTCGAACGCACCGGAGGAGGGGCAGTATGTGGCCATCTCGCCCAGTGACTGCATGAGGAAGAAGACCATGACGCCGATTGCGCCGTACGCCAGCAGTGCGCCACCTGGCCCTGCGCCGGTGATGGTGCCACCTGATGCGACGAACAGGCCCGTTCCAATTGCGCCTCCGATGGCGATCATGTTGAGGTGGCGAGCCTTGAGGTTGCGTCGAAGGCGTGGATCGGCTTTGCCGTGGCTGCCAGTTTTTGGCGTCGCAGCAGAATCAGACATACGTTCCCCCTCGTTGAGTAAGCAGTCAGTCGAGAATCAGCAAAGAAGTCGACTGTCACCAGCATGTGAACACGGTAGGCCAAAAATCGCCCTCGTGGAAAAGTGTTCGTATGGTGGATACCTTGCGCAAGGTCGGATGAACGGCATCCAAATAGCGAAACTTACTGATAGGTATGCATAATCATGCGGACGTCGAGGGTTGCGCACGCTGGCGCCGTTTGAGGGTGGTAGCAATGCTTCGCGCGCCGTGAATCTGGCGTGATCGCTTGCAAAAGTGGGAGAGTACTTGACAGGATAAAGGCATGAAAACCACACGAAAACTGGCATTTGTCCCTGCGATCGCGTTGGCATTCACTCTCGGAGCCTGCAGCTCCCAAAATGACCCCGCACCAGTTGAATCTGAACCCACGTCAACTACTGCGACGAGCGAGGCAACTCAGTCTTCCTCGGACGATGACCGTGATGATGATGCTGATGACACCGCCGAATCTGGAGATGACGATCAGGCCTCTGCGGCATCAGGTGTTTCATCCAACGAGCAGGCTCTGGCGGCTGTGGCGGCTGCTGAGGGTGTGAACGGTGGCCGCGCCTATTCTCTGGAAACCAACCACCAGCGCTCCGAGTGGAAAGTGAAGGTTGTTGAGGGTAATGAAGGCCGTATCTACGTCATTGATCAAAGCGGCAATGTCGTGCGAAACGAGATCGACGACGACTTTGATGAAGATGACAAGCATGTCACGGATGCTGGAATCATCTCGCTGGCAGATGCGGTCAAGGCTGCTCTGGCCGAGCGTCCCGATGGTTACCTCGAATCCGCTGACTTCGACGACAATGACGACAACAAGTTCTACTTCGAAGTTGAACTCGAAAACGAAGCCGGCGGAGACTTGGCCGAATTTGACATCGACGCTGAAAGTGGCGCTGTGACAGTTGAGGGCTGATGCAGGTGAGCTGGAGATGATCCAGCGCATGTAGTCTGCGGAAAGTATGAGCTCGGGCCCACCGCTGTTGAAGGCGGTGGGCCCATTTCATGCCTCATTGACGAAGTGAGGCATGCAGCGCCCGTTTAACGATGAATTCATGATCGCGGTGGCAGCCGACTTTGAATCGGTATTCCCCCGCGTGCGTGAAGCCGAAACGCTCATAGAATCGCTGCGCGCGGTCGTTGCGTGACCAGACGCCCAGCCATAAGGCGTCCGGCTGACGCTCAAGAAGCCAGTCGACGGCGATGGACATGAGCTGTGTGCCCAGGCCTGAATTCTGCAGGCCTTGCCTGACATAGAGCCGCTTAATCTCCCCGTCGCCGGAGCGCACATCAGGGTGGGGAAATGAGCATGATCCGGCAAGCACATACGCGACCGGTTGAGAGGTCTCCTGCGCGTCGGGATTAGTGTCTCCACCATCGCCAGCATCGAACGCCAGCCAGACGGCGCATTGGGGGCCAGTGAGCAGCGTTGTGAGCGCGTTGGGCGAATAGGTCGATTCGAGGAAGTCCTGGAGGTCATCGGGCGCGTACAGATAACCGAAGGTCTGTGTAAATGTCGTGATGGACAGTTCCTGCAGTGCGGAAACGTCAGCGCGTGTGGCCTTGCGGATCGTGAATGGCCGGGACTGGGGCGTGTCGGTAGGGATGCTCATGTTCCCACGGTATCGGCCATAGCTTCATGCTCGCGCGCGTCCGTGACTGCGCACTTTGGTGCTCCCTTGGGGAGCTACTGTCCGTCGATCTTGTCGAGCTGGGAGTTGAGTCGCTGCACTTTCCCGCTCATCTCATCTGAGTGACCGGGGCGCAGGTCTGCTTTCAGCACCAGTGAGACCCGAGGGCTGACTTCGCCCACTGCTTCGCAGGCGCGGCGAATCACTGGCATGCATTCATCCCATGTGCCTTCGATGGTGGTGAACATCGAATTGGTTTCGTGGGGTAGGCCGCTGTCACGAATGACTTTGACGGCGCGCGCTACGATATGCGCCATCGAACCGTCAGGGCTGTCCGTCGTGGACGGGGAAATTGAAAAGGCAAATAACATGCCTTGAGGATATCGTGAAGTGCCACTCGAAGCATGCGAATTGCCCGCTTCAGAAGACCGCGTGCTTTCCGTTTTTGCCGCAGCGTCAGTGACGCCTTCACGCACCGAACGAGGGGGTAACCCTGTTTTTCGTTGTTTGTCTGGTTTCAATACATAGTTGACAGGTGTGTCGCGTCATCGTTGACACATGATTGAAACAAATAAGAACGAAGTAATCGTGTTGAGCGATGTTGAAGCAGGTATGAGCATCAGCGAGGCCGTGAAGTGTTTCGGGGTTTCACGTCAATGGGTCTATACCCTGATCCGGCGCTACCAACAAGACGGCCTGACAGGCCTGCAGCCCCGCTCACGTAGACCCCACCGTCGCCCCCACCAATGCCCACTCCACGTGGTGGATCACGTGCTGGGTTTACGCGCCACGCTGATCGAGCAAGGTCTTGATGGTGGGGCTGAAAGCATATGGGCGCGTCTTGACGAACACGAACGCCCCAGCGTGAGCACGATCTGGAGGATTCTCAAAAAGCACAACTGTGTTGTGCCGCAGCCCCACAAGAAACCACAGCATGGAAACGATTCGAAGCCGCAGCACCTAATGAAATGTGGCAATCCGGCTTCACGCACTGGCACACTCAAACCGAGCAAGTTGAGATCATCTCCTGGCTTGATGACCACTCACGGTTCCTCCTGCACGCAAGCGCACACCCGCGCATCACCGGCCCCATCGTGGTGGAAACCTTCACCACCACCACACGCACCTACGGGTACCCGCGCTCCACACTGACCGACAACGCCATGGTCTACAGCACGCGCCACGCGCGCGGAGCACGCGCCCAAAACCGCCAGCCCAACGCGTTTGAACAACTCCTTCACGACCTGTGCATCATTCAGAAAAACGGGCTCCTCGGCCATCCCACCACATAAGGAAAAATCGAACGTTACCACTACACGCTCGAAAAATGGCTCGCCGCCCAACCACCAGCCCCAACCATCACCAGCCTGCACAACCAACTCGACACATTCACCCGCATCTATAACCACGAACGCCCCCACAGAGCCTTCAACAGGCGCACCCCACACACCGTGTACACAACCACACCACCAGCACACCCCACCACCGAGCTATTCGAGAGGATCTGGCGAATACGACACGACACGGTCGACACCGCAGGCAAAGTCACCATGCGCCACTCAGGAAAACTCCTCCACCTCCTCGGCATCGGCAGACCCTACGCACACCACCCAGTCCTCATCCTCATAGCAGGCAACGACACCATCACAATCGACCGCACCACCGGAGAAATCATCGCCGAACACACCATCGACCCCACACACAACTACCAGCCCAAAAAAACACACCAGCACCGTCACACCTGTCAACAATGACGTGACACACCCACACACAAAAAGACCGGGACACCGTCAACAAACTGTCAACGATGCCCCGACACATCACAAAAACCGCCTACTCCCAGCTAGCCGGCAAACCCATCGAACATTTCCAGTCCTGTCAATGGAACGCCCTAATCAACCACGCTGTATTGGCGCAAACCAGATCCGGTTCATCTTTAGAACCGGGAAAGAAATCACGGTGGGGCTTTGAAAAGAAGGCAGGGTGTCAACATTGGATGCAAAATCGGACTCTACTAACTTAGAATTCTTTACCTGCCATGATCTTTCGACTTATCCATAGGGATACTGCGGTAAGTACGATCGTCGCGGTCAGTAGTATTCCTGCGTTTGTGAGTGGGGGTAGGGTTAAGGCTTTTGCTACCCATTCGAAGATTGCTTGTTTGTTGGAACCAACAAAGGATGATCCGGCGAATACCACGATGAATACCGCGACCAGAAAAAGCTTGGCTTTTTCCGGACCAAATTTGTAAAACAGTGGTAGCTGAATAATGGTCAACAACAAAGTGACCGCAAAGGCAAAGCTGGCCACCAAAACAGTATTTTTCCAAGGCATCTCAACCATTAAATAGGCAAGAACACCTGTAACCGCGAAAGCCACTACCCCAAGAGCGAGTGTAATCAGAAAATTTAAATTAACGAGTTCGTTTCTACTGATAGGTCCGGCAAGAATCGTTCGGTGCACCTTGGATTCAGCATCACGAGCAAAGGTGGCCGTAAAATAAAGCATTCCAATCATGCCAAAGATGAACGGAAAGATAATCAACTGGTTCGCATATATTCCTAGAGCGCAGGTTACGACTAGCACCAAACCTAAAACAGCTATGTACGTACGATTGGCAATAAGATCTTTATAAAAAGCGGCCCTCACTGATCTTCTCCTTTAATCGTGTAAACCATGATGTCCTCAATCGTCGGTCTAGTAGCTTGTACACCAGCAGGAACGGCCCCGGTGCGCACGATGACTTCTTGACCAAAATCATGACGGCGACGCCCTAATACTTGCGCGGAGTCAAGCTGGTTTGCTTGTTCATTGGTCAACGCCGCGATTCGCCAAGAATCTAAAAGTTCGTCTTTTTGTTCCATGAACTTCAATTTGCCCTCACGGATAAAAGCCACGTAGTCAGCGGCTTTTTCAATATCAGAAACAATGTGGGACGAAAACAGGATCGAATGGGTTGGATCTTCGATAAATTCGAGCATAATATCAAGCACTTCATCACGAATCACCGGATCTAGACCACTGGTAGCCTCATCAAAAATCAGCAAATCCGCTGCATGGGAAAGCGCCATCGCTAACCCCAGCTTCATCCGCATACCACGAGAAAGGTCACCAACTCGCTTAGACGAAGCGAGATCAAAACGTTGCTGATAACTAGCGTATGTTTCTGATTCCCAACTCTTGTACAGGCGCTTGCCAAGCTCGCCAGCATTCTTAACAGTAAAACTATCTGGCAGGCTAATATCGTCAAAAACTACCCCCACCCGCTCATGCGCTTGTGGGTTACCCATACCTGTAGGCTGCCCTAGCAGATCTATTGTGCCGGCATCAGGGTGAGCAAGACCTAAAATCAAACGCAGCGTCGTAGATTTACCAGCACCGTTCTCGCCCACGAAACCCACAATTGCCCCCTGGGGAACTTCAAGGTTAAGCGGACCGAGCGTAAATCCCGGATACTTTTTAACTAGTCCGTTGATTTCAATCACATTCATCGGATTCTCCTAATAAATCAATCAGCTCTTTCAGATCAGAAACAGACAAGCCAGCAATCCGAGCCGAGGCGAGGGCGGATTTCAAGTAGTCTTCGACTTTTTTACGCTGCTCTTCCTTGAGTAATTCAGTGTTTTTAGAAGCGACAAAGCTACCTCGCCCCTGTACGGAATCAATGAAACCCTCTAGCTCTAGCTCGTCATAGGCGCGCTTGGTAGTAATCACCGACACGCGAAGCTGTGATGCCAAACGCCGGATCGACGGCAGCTTGTCGCCGGGCGCTACCTGATCGTTGATTATTGCCGCCTTGAGCTGATTCTTAATCTGAGCGTAAACCGGATCAGAACTTGCATTACTAACGATGATATCCACGAACACCTCCTAGTGTTTATAGTGTACATGAACACTAGGATGAATTAGGTAGAACACTCCACATTCAGAGAAACATTTCAAACGCCATAACGCTCAACAGGGAAAACACGATACTCGGTAACGCAAAAGAGCACTTATCAGACCTGAAGTCCTAGCGAAAAGTAGTTGCTAGCCTTTTAGACACGCGGTAGTATGTTATACAAGGAACATGGTTAAGCAAGGAGGGGTTGTGTCTGAGTCACAGTTACGCAAGGGCGCTGTTGAACTGATTGTCCTTGGATTACTTTCGTCTCGTCCTTCTTACGGGGGGCAGCTTGTAGAGCGTTTTCGTGAAGAAGCGGGGTTGGAGATTTCTACGGGCACGTTATATCCGCTGCTTGCACGCCTCCGTAAATCAGGGTTGGTAGTTACGGCTTGGGAGGAGTCTCCGGTAGGGCCGCCGAGGAAGATTTATAAGCTCGCAAAATCTGGGAAGAATCGCTTATTGCAGATGCGCTCTGAGTGGGAGGCGCTTGATTGTGCTGTGAAGCGTACAACGCGGAAAGGAATACGGTGATGAAGTGGTTCGGTAAGGACATAGAAGGGCAGGCGCGAGTTTTGGGGATACCTGTCTCCGGGCTGTGGTTGGGGCGCTCTGATGCTGCGCTGGATGGTTTTGAACCAGAGAATCCGCGCTTGTTCATTCCTCGAAAATACGGACTGGGTTGGGACGTTAATCTGGGTGCTGTTGGTGTGCGTTTAGGGCTAATTCGACCCGATGATTCTCTACCGGACTTGGCCAGCTACGTCCCCACACGTCTAAAGCGCGGCATTAAGCTCACCACTATTGCCGGTGGGATTGGGGTTGGGTTCTTGGCGGTACTGCTCAGTCGCAAAGATCAGGTTCTCCTCCAGCGGTCAACACTCGGAGGGTCTGAAAGATTTATTAGCGGCAAGCAGGCTGCGCTAGCTCCAGTGGTTTTAACGACTGTTGCAGCACTAGCGCCACAGGTCTTTCGGCGCGATGACCCAGAATCCGAAGATGCCGTACGTTTGGCCAATCAGGCTGATTTGTTGGGTGTTGAAGCCTTGTCCATAGCCTGGCTTGCAGCAATGCGCCGGGCTGGTGACAAGCAGGAAATGAGCCGCCGGTCGATGGTGCCCATTGTTGCTTTATGGCCCCTCGTTGCTGGCGCTTGCCAACTCGCTTATATAAAAACCGCGTTAGCTAGGGTAAAAACCCGGCTACATAATTCAGGAGACAAGTAATGAACCCTATAGATAAACTGTTGGATTTGCCGACCCCAGCATTGATAGGAGTTTGCATCCTTATAGGATTGCAACTGGTAGCGGTGGTCTGGTCTTTGATTTGCTTGCTGCGTGATAAGCGAACTCACATTGCCGGTTTAAATCGCCTAGTGTGGCTCCTGGTTATCATCTTTGGCCAAGTGATTGGGCCAATCGTCTTTTTGGTTATGTACTTTCACGAACAAAGACAGCTTAAGGTGCAGCGTGAATATGAACAGAAAGCTACAGCCAAGCATCACCAGGTTGATGCGAGTTCAGTGGTGAGCAAGCTGTATCCGAAGGAATGAACATGGATTTAGCAGTCTGTACTAAAGATTTGTCCAAAATCTTCGGTAAGCACCAAGTACTAAACAACATAAATCTTCGAGTTCCTACCGGCTCCTGTTATGGGTTTGTGGGAGCGAACGGGGCTGGTAAAACCACCACCATGAGGATCCTTGCAGGACTGGCCGGAGCCAGTAGTGGTAGCGCCACCGTGCTGGGAGTTAGTCGAGGCAAACTTCCGGTCAAACCGATCCCTGGCGTGTCTTACCTGACTGATGTCCCCCAGATTAGCCCCTGGCTTAGAGCCAAGGATGCGCTCATCACTCTCGCCTGCCTTGGTGGAATCTCCCCAGACCTTGCAGCCGAAAGAAGCGACGAACTACTCAATCTGGTTAACCTCGACAAAGCCCCCGGAAGAATTGGCTCCTTTTCTAGAGGCATGAAGCAACGGATGGGAATAGCAGCAGCACTCGTTACTGCCCCGAAACTACTACTGATAGACGAACCAACCAGCGCTCTTGACCCGATCGGGCGAGCAGATGTTCTGGGGCTGCTACGCGAGTTAACCGGGCAGGTAACGATAGTATTTTCCTCCCACATCCTCAGCGATGTCGCTAAAGTCTCTACCCACGTGGGGATCTTGCATCGCGGTAGCCTGCTAGCTCAAGGACAGTTAGGCGAGCTGGTCAATCAGCAAACTAAACACGTTACGCTTGATGTCACGGTGCGTTCAGACGTTGCCACCGCCGTGGCGGAGGCTATCTACAGCCTCGACTCTGCCGCAAAGATTCACCCCACCTTTAGCGGCTTAGATGAACTTTTCACCAAACTGACTAAGGATGGCGGTAAAAAATCGTGAATACCTCGAGTTTCAGATTGATCTGGCGCTATCAAGCTGTCTGGATCCTACGCTCTTATGGGACATGGATGATAGGTGGGGTATTCGTTATCCTTGCTCTCACCCAAGGATTGTTTACCCAATACACGCCGCGAATCATCAGATTTCTGGCCGGATCAGAAGTAACCACGCTAATAGAGTCGCTACCTGAACCTTCCTGGCTGCAAGCCTACGCGGGATGGATAAAGAACCTTACCCAAATTCTTACCGTAATCCTCGTTGCAATGAACTCTTTTCGTTGCAGTGTGCTTACCGGCAATGGTGACATTCCTTTTATTTTCCCTGGTAGCGTGCAGCGCTCACACTACCTCATCAGCTTTGCTATCAGCAGCTGGCTATCTACCCTATTCCTTGCCGTCTTCAGCGCTACCCTAGCCTGGGCAGGAACGTCACTGTTATTCCCAGGCGCCAATCCCGCCCCGATCATATTGGCTAGTTTGGTATGGGCGCTACAAATCATTCTCATTCACGTAATACAGACTGCCGCAGCCACTGTTAAACCAGGCATCGGCATACCCCTTGCGGCCGGATTCGGAGCCTACCTACTAATAACGATGTCAGCGATATTTGTCCAGGAGGGCGACAAAACTCCCCTTGGCCTCGCACCCATAATAAACAACCTCGCTCAGGACACACTCGAGGCACCGTGGATCTGGCCAATCACCAGCAGCCTACTGCTAATCATTGCGCTACTTTTCATCGCCACTTACATATACAACAGAGCAGAACTAGACTAAGAGCCAAGCACGGGCGACGCAAATAGATCCAATTAAAAATAGAAATAGAACCACCATCGCAAGCACTACAGCGAACGCCACCTGCCATCCGTTAGCTAGTTAACCCCCAAAACCCTATTCGAACAGGGAAAACACGATACTAGGTAACGCAAAACCCAAACCCGCTAACGCAAGCGATTTTTCGCACCCCCCTAAGCGATACTCGCTAACGCAAAGGGGTGCTTATCAAATCCGATGTCTAAGTGGAGCGGGCGACGGGAATCGAACCCGCATGACCAGCTTGGAAGGCTGGGGCTCTACCATTGAGCTACGCCCGCGATGCCAGCGCCGATGGGCGTGACTGTTCACGTGAACGAATCGATCGTAACGTGCCGGGGCTGAAAAGTGAAATCGAAAAACCACGATCTATCCCACAATCCGGATTGAGTGCGAGAATTGGTTTTCGTTCAGCGGATGCATTATCATTTCCAAGCGGTGAGAAACCGACCGGGGTGTAGCGCAGCTTGGTAGCGCATCTGCTTTGGGAGCAGAGGGTCGCAGGTTCAAATCCTGTCACCCCGACCATTTTCGATTTATTGTCATTCATTCCGAATGTGCCGTTCTTCTTGGGTTCTTCAGCTGTCCCCGTTGCGTTCCGCTCCTCTCGAATTTTCGAGGGTGGCTGGCCACTGCCTCTTCCTGTGAATCCATCGGTTACCCCCTTGTATCCATCGCGGCGAGGCCTCTGACTTCAGCACTTTGTGCCTCTGTACACACTGCAGTGAGACCCCTGTATCCAGCACGCTGCCGTGCTCTTGTGTTGCCTCCTGATCTGCACGTTGACACTCCCACACCCATCAAATATTGTATTGAACCAAACATATTATTCGGTTGACCGAAAACCTAACTTGGGCGTATAGTGAGAGCCGTTATCGTTAAGGGCTGGAAGGGAATACGACCAGCGGCATCACACATAAGGGGAGAAAGAGTGAAGAAGAGAACTGCGTGCCTTCGAGCAGCGATGGTCGCCGTGGCGGCGGCTAGTCTTGCAGGCTGTGGCAATACCCAGGCGAACATGTCAGGAGCGACCGCCGCGAATGGTCAATCCGGCGCACAACGCTCCTCCAACACAGTGAATGTGGTGGCTACAACCACCCAAGTGTGCGATTACGTCACGCAGATCGCCGGCAACGCCGATGAGCACTCGACGCTGGCGCTCAACAAAACTGACGCACAGGGCGCCACTCATGCCTTAGGAGCGCCAGCCCAGTCAGCCGCCACCACGATTAACCTGACGTGCCTACTCGCCCCGAATGCCTCGGCACATGAACACGAGATGACCCCGGCACAGGCAGACGCCCTTGCTCACGCCGACATCATGTTCGTTTCTGGCGTCGACCTGGAACACTTCCTTGACTCAGCAATCCAGGCATCTGGCTTCCACGGGATCATGGGAGTGACATCGGGAGTTCTGACGGCAGCGGAAGTCGACGACCCTGCCTCGGTGACTAAGCGTGAAAGCGACCTGCCCTACACCATTGATCGCGGCTCGCAGAAGGTCGATGTGCAAAAGTGGCCGTTCCCGCCTGAAGATGGTGCCGCAACACCGGAGTTTCAGTACGACCCGCATGTGTGGACCAGCCCGAAGAACGCCGCCATCCAGGTGCGCAATATCGGTGAAATCCTCGGCAAAGCCTCGCCTGACAACAAGGACCTCTTCGACCGGCACGTTGCGCAGTACACGCAGACCCTGACCGACCTGGACGGATGGGTGCGTGAAGCGATCGATTCGGTTCCGCCTCAGCACCGCGTCCTCTTCACCTCTCACGACGCATTCGGATACTTCTCCAAAGACTACGGCGTGAAGTTCATCGGCGCAGCCCTGTCGGATTTCAACAGCCAACAGGACGCCACCGCTGACCACATCAAGAAAGCCGCCCAACAGGTCAAGGACTCAGGAGCGGTTGCGCTTTTTGCAGAAAACTCCAACAACTCGAAGTCAATCGAGGCAGTTGCTCAGGCCGCCGGTGTCAAAGCAATCGTCGGAGACGACGCACTATACGGCGACTCCCTCGGACCCGACGGGTCGGCAGGACAAACCTACGTCGGCTCCATCACTCACAACGTGACGACGCTGGTCCAGGCGTGGAACGGGAACGTACCACAGCTGCCTGACACGCTCGCAGAAAAATAGGCAACGGAGCAAGGAAAGGCTATGGGCGCGGCACTCGAATTCGACAACTGCTCACTGGCATACGGCAATAAGACAGTGCTCACCGGAGTGGATGGCAGCATCCAGGCAGGTGAAGCGCTGGCACTGATCGGGCCGAACGGGTCAGGAAAGACCACGCTGCTGCGCGGCATCATCGGATCCGTCCGCGTCAGCGCCGGTCACCTTCGAGTGCCGCCAGGCTCAACAGTGGGATACGTCCCGCAACAGCTCAACTTGGACCCCACATTCCCCATCACTGCTCGCCAGGTAGTTGCGATGGGATACCGAGGTCAGCGGAAACTGTTTGGGCGGCTCGGATCGACCGGCAAACAGCGCATCGAGGACGCCCTCGCCAATGTCGGGATGAGTGATCGTGGAGACGTCCGGTTCGGTGACCTGTCTGGCGGGCAGCGTCAGCGCATCCTGTTGGCGCGAGCCCTGGTCGCTGAGCCGGCGATGATCCTGCTCGACGAGCCGTTCAACGGGTTGGATGAGCCGAACCGCCGTGCCCTGCTCTCCATCATCACCAACGCCAAGAACCAGGGCGTAGCCGTCGTGATCTCCACGCATGACCTCATCTTGGCTGACGCTACCTGTGAACGGGCACTGCTGCTGGCAGGCAGGCAAGTGGCATTCGGGCCAATCGCACAGGTACTGACACCGGAGCTGGTGGCAACGGCATACGGCGGGTCGGTGCCCGTCGAACTCGCAGCGACCAGCGCAGGTAAAGAGGAACACCGCGCTGATCGGCGTGCTCGCATCGCGCACATAGCGACACAGGAGTCCGAGCATGTGGGCTGAATGGCTTGAAGGTCTACGGCAGTTTCTGCAGCCACTACCTGGATGGGGATTTATTGCGTCAGCTCCGTACACGTTCAGGCCATTTGTCTTGCTGATTATCCTGGCCTGCGCCAGCGGAGTGGTCGGCGTGCTGGTCAACGTGCGGTGTGCGGAGTTCAACGCAGAAGCACTGGTTCACGGCGTCTTCCCTGGCATCGTAGTAGGTGCCCTTTATGGCGGCATCGACATGATCGTGCCCGGAGCTGCGCTATGTGCATGCGCAGTCATCGCAGCACTGGTGTGGGCCGGGCAGCGCAGCCACATTTCCGAGGGATCCACCGCAACGATTCTGACGACCTTCTTCGCACTGGGCGTGGTGATCTCGCTGAAAAAAGGCGACATGTCCGGCCAGCTGGAAGCGCTCATGTTCGGCCGACTGCTGGACGTGACCGATGCGCGCCTGGCGCAGTCCGTCCTCTTCTGCCTGCTCGCCATCGTGATCGTCGCCCTGACGTGGCGCGGCCAGGTAATCACCGCCTTCGACCGCGATACCGCTCCGGTTCTGGGAGTCAACACCCTCCTTGTCGACATTGTTCTCAACACCGCGATCGCCGCCGTTGTTGTATCAGCCGCTTCCGCCATCGGCGTCCTGCTGGTGATCGGATATCTGGTGATCCCTGGGGCAAGCGCTCGACTGGTCGCCCGCACCGTCGGGTGGATGATTCCCGTGGGGATTGCGGTCGGCGTCGGTGGGGCGGTCCTGGGGATGCATGTTATGAACTTGCCGGTTTCGCGCCCAATCTCACCGCAGGCTGCTGTCTCGCTCAGTGTGTGTGCCATGTTCGGGCTGGTACTGGCTGTGCGCACGTTGTACCGCATGTGCATGCGCGCACTGGACACCGGGCACGCGACGCAGCCTGTCGCCCACCCGATTCAGGGAGTGCGCCCATGATCTCGATGTGGACCATCATCGCCCTGCCGCTGGTTGAAGCAATCGTTGTGGGAGCTCTGTGCGGCCTGGTCGGATCCCTCGCCGTACTCAGCCAGCGCATCTTCTTCACTGAATCAATCACCCATGCCGCGTTCCCGGGCGCCGTCATCGGCGTGGTCGGCGCGGCGCTGGTCTCGAGCAGCCATGAGGCTTTGTCTCTGGGACTGTTCATCGGTGCTGGCCTGGCCTCACTCGTCCTCGCGCTGTTGATGCATGGCGTATCGGCCCTGAAAGGAATTTCCTCGCAGGCGGCCGCCGGAATCACGCTCACCGTGGGGTTTGCCTCTGGCTACTTCCTCAATAAGTGGTTCGCGCCCCTGCCGCTGCGAATCGATGGCTTCCTGACAGGATCCCTGCTGGCATGTACGCGCATCGACGTTATCGCGGCCGCCCTCGTCCTTATTGTCGCTGGGGGAGTGTGGGCGTTGATGGGCGGGCGGCTGGTAGCAGTCAGCTTCGACGCGGTGAACTACCGAGCCAGCGGAGGGCGGCCTGACCTGATGCGCCTGATCACCCTGGGTCTGATTATCGCGACGGTGACGGTCATTATTCCGGCGGTCGGCACCGTCGTGTCAATCTCCTTAATCGCCGCCGCACCCACCGTCTTGAAGGGGCGCGTCGCATCGACGCCGCGTTTCGTCGCACTGTCCACGCTCGCGTCTACCATTATTGCCGTAGTTGGACTGGGGCTTGCGGTCGTGTGTGGCCTGTCAGCAGGCGGCACGATCGCGTTGGTTGCAGGAGGCTTCTTCGTTATTGTCGAGGCAGGCTCACGCATCGCTTCGTCGAAACTCGCATCTGCGATATAGGTCAAAAGACCCAATAGCCGCAGGTCATGGGTTAGTCTGTGCTCATAGGAGAAATCCTCCTACATAATGTCCGCGTGACGTCGTGTGAGCTTTGGCGACAACCTTGTCAACGCATCTGCAGGCACAGACGCCTGTCTTTTTATGCGCACGAGGGCACGGCGCTGCGCGCAAAAAGGAGAGAGCAATGGAAGGCACGATGCGCGCCCAGCGTCTGCATTCAGATCGCACCGTAACGATCGAGGATATTCCGATTCCCAAACCCGGTCCGAACCAGGTCCTCATCAAAGTTGCCTACTGTGGAATCTGCCATTCGGATATGGCGCTGATCGACAGTGATTTTCCCATGAAAATGCCGGAAATCACGCAGGGCCACGAGTGCTCGGGCACCATCGCAGAGATGGGATCGAATGTGCAGGGCTGGGAGATCGGCGACAAGGTCATCCCGCAGTCGGGTATGCCCTGCCTGAAGTGTCGCGAATGCCGCCGAGGTAACCGAGGCTCATGCCAAAACCTGCGCGTTATGGCATTTGACTATGACGGTGCATGGGCGCAGTACACAGTGGCCAACGCTGAAGGACTCACCCGCGTGCCCGATGGTGTGCCGATGGAACAGGCCGTGATCCTCGCTGATGCTGTGGCAACCCCGTTCGGAGCAGTCAAGCACACCGGCAAGGTCTCGATGGGCAACGCCGTTGCCGTGTGGGGATTGGGTGGAGTCGGAACCCACATCGTCCAGCTGTCCCGGCTGGCGGGTGCGTACCCTGTCATTGGTATCGACATCAACGAGGGTGTGTTTGATCGAGCCAAACGTCTGGGCGCTGACTTCACGTTCCGATCCGACGACCCCGAACTGATGGACAAGATCAAGAAAGCGACGGGTGGGCGCATGATTGACGTTGCGTTCGACGCTGCCGGTCTTCAGGTGACCTTCGAGCAGGCAGTGCAGTCACTGGACTACAGGGGGCGCGCCGTGCTGGTCGGGCTGTCACGCCAGGAATTCCACGGCGGAAGCCTTTACGATTTTGGCGTCAAGCGCCGTCAGGCCATAGGACACCTGGGCTACGAAGTAGTGGACATCTTCCTGCTTGCTGAACTCGTCAAGGCTGGGCGATTGGATCTGTCCGAATCGGTCTCTCAGATCATCTCGCTGGAGAATCTGGAAGAAGGCCTGGACATCATGCGCAATAAGACAGGTAACCCGATCCGTATAGTCGTCGATCCGTGGGCTGAAAGCTAGGGTGCCTCTCGGTGGCTGGCCGTTGGTCTGCAGCAGCATAGTGAGCCAGCCCCACCGATTCGACGCAAACTCACTGATCTGCCACAGTCGCCCTCGTTCGTCACAATGAGCGAGGGCGACTTGCGTGCGCCGCTCTACCTCGCCATGATCAAGTTGAGGGCGCGCGGCACGCATTCGATGTGCAAAGGCATGGGCATGAGACGCTCGCCGTCAGCAAATGCATCGAGGCCGCTGACTTCGATGTCAACACTGTGGGCACGGTACATGTGGACCTCCGGTACCTCCTCCAGGCGGTGCAGGAAGGTCTTCGGAACTTTGCTGATCGCTTCGAGGCGATTGAGCGTTTCCACCAGGCTGATCGACAGCAGGCCGTCGCGGGGGTCAGCATGCGGACACATCATGATGCCGCCGCCATACGTCTTGGTAATGGCAATGGCGTTGAGAATTGTCGGGACGTGATGTGTGCCTTTGCCGTCGATGCGGATCGTTGTGCGCAGGGGGCGTAGGCGTGCGAACTCGATGCCCAGTGCCAGCAGGTAGCGTGAATTACCCTTCGGCCATCTGATCTGGTTGGCACGATCGTTAATCATTGAATCCACGCCCGCGCACATAATTGTTGCAAAGTAGCGTTCTTCCCCGTTCGCGTGGCTCATGAGGCCCACATCAACGCTGTCGTGGTGGCCGTCCACAATGAGTGATGCGGCTGCTCTGGGATCGAAAGGAATGGAATATTCGCGTGCCAGGTCGTTACCGGTGCCAGCCGGTATGACACCGAAGAGTTTGCCTGTGCCGACCACCTCCTGCAATGCAAGGTTGATCAGCCCGTCTCCGCCGCACACCACAATCGCGTCAATGGTTGGGTCAGCGACAAATTCGCGAGTGCGCAGGCTCGTCGTCAGTGGCAGGTAGCTGGCAATGGAGACCACATCGATGCCGCGATTGGCCAGAAACTCAGTGGCGCGCCGTGCCGCATCCATCGACGATCCCAAACCTGCAACGGGGTTTGTAATCAGTGCGATCCGACGAATCGGGCTCTGTGGCCGTGAATGGGGATCGGTCATACATACTCCGTTCATTTCTTGTTCTACGCCACAGCGATCGTCGCTGTCAGTTGGGATGCATTTGATATAGTGTAGCGATTTAAGCGGGCGTGTCGAACAGGTATCCGCAGAAGCGCCGCCGTGTGACGCGAGGTAACCCCCCGTGCCACGTGCCCTATTCGCCTGAGGGCTTGCGGGCGCCAGGCAGGAAGAACGTCAGTGCACATCCCAGTCCGAGGGCTGCGCCGGCCACTCCCATTGCGCGCGACGCTCCGACGCTGAAAGCCTCCGACAGTTTGTCGATCACCTGATCGGTCAGTTCCGCTGGAACGCTTTCTGAACCGTCCGAGTCAGTCAGCGCCCGAATGGAAGCGCCAGCTGAAGGTGCGACAGACGCTTCGATGCCGTGACGTGCCTGCTCGGGCAGCGGCACATCGTCGAGGCTTCCCTGTACCTGTGAATTCACCGACGCAGCCAGGAACGTTGCAACCAGAGCAATTCCCAACGCTGTACCGACCTGACGTGTCGTGGACTGGGTGGCGGATGCCTGCCCCGACGTGCTGGGTGGCACATCAACCAGAATGACGGATGTGAGTTGCGCTGACGCCAACCCCAGACCAAAACCGTAGGCAACCAGTGCTGTGACGATAACTGCGATGGGCGTGTGGGCTGTCAGGCTGATCGCCAGGCTGAATACGGCAATGGATTCTATGGCCAGTCCGGCGCGCGCCACCCACGTTGCAGAAAAGAGACGCCCCAGTGGGGATGCTGAGCCACCTGCGATAAAGGCGCCTGCAGCCATTGCAGCCAGGACACCGCCTGATTGGAGCGGTGTGAGCATGCGGACGTTCTGAAGGTACAAAGGCAACGCGAAGAGCAGACCGAATTCTCCCACTGAAATTGCCGCAGCGGCCACGTTCCCTGCAGAAAAGCTTCGGAGCTTGAAAAGATTCAGATTCAGCAGGTGCGGCCCGTCCACTCGCAGCTGTCGCCGTTCCCACCAGATGAAAAAGCCGAGCAGGACGGCGGCCAGAGCAGCCGCCAGCGGCACAGGCGAGAGTGGCCATGACGCCCAGTCCTCATTGATCGGCTTCCACCAGCCCAGGTCACGCCCCTGAATCAGTGCGTAGACCAGAGCGGCGAAACCGATTGACGAGGTGATAAACCCGCCCGCGTCGAAACCGTGTTCGGAGCGTTCTCCATAAGTGTTGGGCACGAAGAAAATGCAGCCGAGCGCAACGATGATGCCGATCGGAACATTGATCAGGAAAATCCACGGCCAGGTGGTGCTCGTCGTGATCCAGCCACCCAGCAGAGGACCAACAGCGGCCATCCCTGAAATAACTGACCCCCACACGGCGAACGCAATCATGCGCCTCTTGCCTGTAAACGTCGCGTTGACAGTTGAGAGTGTTGTTGGAGAAACGGCCGCCGCTCCGGTGCCCTGCAGGAAACGTGCGATGAGCAGAGGAGTGAAAGTGCGCGCCGTGCCGGCAATGATTGATGCGATAACAAAGATGGCGATCCCTGCCAGAAGGATGTTGCGTCGTCCCCAGTTATCGGCCAGACGTCCCACGGTGATCAGCAGCGCCGAGAAGATCAGGGCGTAGCTCGTTGTCAGCCATTGAGCCTGCGTGAATGTGAGCTCAAGGTCACGCATGATTGTCGGCAAAGACACGTTGATGATGGTGCCGTCCATAACGATCAGTGACAGTGCCAGAGACAGGAAAACGAGTGCGATCCAGGGGTGCGCCAGTGTTGATGACCGAGATGGCGCAGTGGATGCACTTTTCCGGGAAGTCGGTGTCATGCCACGATTATGACACACTGTCATTAAAGTGGCGCGCGGTCATCCGCCCGATGATTCAAGCTGGAGTTTCGACACGGCGCCGCGGTCGCCCTCGTTCATCGTGATTGCCGAGGGCGACCGGAGTGCTACACGGAAGGCGTTAAAGCTAGACCAAAGATCGGGACCGCCAGAGCCAGTACGGTGCCCATCACCAGGAAGATGCCGACGATGTTAAACCAGAAACCTGCCTTGATCATGTCGACGATGCGCACGTAACCCGACCCGTACGCGATGGCGTTTGGAGGCGTGGCGACCGGGAGCATGAACGCACACGTGGCAGCCAACGCAGCCGGGATCACGAAGAGCAGGATGTTCATATCGCCGTACCCAAGGCCGATGGCGACGCCGCCGATAATCGGCAGGAACGCGGCAGCAGTTGCGGTGTTGGAGGTGAGCTCCGTCAGAGCCAGGACGAGCGCCGTGATGGCGAACAAAATCACGATGATGGGCAGGGTGCGCAACTGCTCAACTGAGTGGCCTACCCAGTTTGACAGGCCCGTGTGAGAGAACTGGCCAGACAGAGCCAGACCGCCACCGAACAGCAGGATGATATCCCAGGGTAGGTCCTTCATTGACTCCCAGTTCATCAAACGCACCCCTCGCTTCGGGTCTGCCGGAATGATAAAGAGCAGCAAGGAGATCCCCATGCCGATAATGGTGTCGATCCCCTTGATCTGAATGCCGAAAAACTTCAGGAAAAAGGGTAGGAACACCCACAAGATGGCGGCGGCCACGAAGAGGATGCCGACGAGCAACTCGCCGCTGCCCATCGGGCCGAGCTTCTTCAGTTCACTGCGAATGAGCTTCTTACCTCCGGGGATTTCCGAGATTTCCGGTGGGAACAGAACATATGTCAGCAGGAACCATCCGATCGCCAGGAACGTCACCGCCAGTGGGACACCTACCAGCATCCACTGTCCGAAACCGATCGAAATATCGTGGTTTTCCTTCAGGTATGCCACCAGGAGCGAGTTGGGCGGAGTGCCGATGATGGTTCCCAGTGAGCCGATCGAAGCGGAATAGGCGATGCCGAGCATGAGGGAAATGGCGAACTTCGAGTGATATAGCTGCGTCTGCTTACTGATCGTTTCCGAGGCATCTTTGCCTTTTTGAACGATTGCTGCCACGACGCCACCTTTTGTGGCGTCGCGAGCTGTGCCGGACACTGATTCAGCGTCGGCGGGTAGATCCTCAGAATCTGCCTGGCGGGAACCTTCGAGCTGGGAGACGAGCTGCAGCACCGACATGCCGATGGGCAGCATCATGACGGCGGTCGCGGTGTTGGACACCCACATTGACAGGAAACCAGTCGCGATCATGAATCCTGCGACCAGTTGGCGAGGTTTCGTCCCGACCATGTTGACCACGGTCAGCGCGATACGTCGGTGCAGGTTCCAGCGCTGCATGGCGAGCGCCAGGATGAATCCGCCCATGAACAGGTAGATCGTGTCCGAGGCGTACGGTCCGGCTGTTCCGGAAAAAGAATCGACCTGTAGGGCAGGGAAGACGACCATTGGAATCAGAGCAGTGGCGGCGAGCGGGATGGCTTCGGTCATCCACCAGATGCCCATGAGGATCGCGACCGCGGCCACGATGGGCAGGCCGTCAAGATTCATGGTGCTGAGCTTTTCGTCAGAAAGGCCCTGTGCTGCGATGTCGGCAGCATTGTCGGGCATGATGAAGTACACCAGTACGGCCAGAAGTGGACCTCCCAGCAGGCCCGCCACGCGCACAAGGTGGACGGTACGTGATGGCGCTACGTAGTCATCAGCTGCTGCATGCGATGACGATGTGTGAAGGGTAGGAATACTCATGGTGACCTTTCGTGACACAGAGGACGCGTCGCCTCGACGGAGAATCCCAGGACAGATGCGCGACGCGGCGTACCATCGTCGGTCCGCCGCCTGTATGCACAGTGGCGCATATAGGACTTTAGTCGCAGACATTATTGTATGGCGCGCCATGACGTGTGTCAGTCAATTGCGACGAGAAAAGTTACGAAAAGGACACAAAAGTAGGAAAAAGCGTGTTCTGTTCCGGTCGGTTCTGGCCGACTGAGAAGAGGGGGAGTGGACGCTATGTCACTTCTTCAACTCGATGGTCTTCTCCGGGACGGCCACCCGGGCGCGTACGCCCAGCTCCTGATCGAGCGATTCGACTAACGCCTGTGCAGCCTTATCTTCGCCATGCACGCACCACACTGAACGAGGCTGAGGCACCAGATCGCGTACCCAGTCCACCAGCTCCGAGCAATCTGCGTGTACGGAGAATTCCTCGTCGCGAATCACCTCGGCCTGCACGCTCACCCACGCGCCATGCATTTTCAGTTCGCGTGCGCCGTCCAGGAGCGCGCGCCCACGTGTGCCTACCGCCTGATAGCCGGTCAACACGACGGTATGAATCGCCTGGGGGAGCATGTGCTCGATATGGTGCAGGACGCGGCCGCCGGTGAGCATGCCGGAGGCCGACACAATGATGGAAGGCTCCTTAGGATCGTTGAGTTTTTGCGACTGTTCCTGGTCTCGCACCTCAATGAGATTCAGGTTGCTCAGCTTCAGGCCTCCCACTTCATCATTGAGTTCGCCGCGCGCACTGACAGCCTGGTAGAGGCGCAGGGACGCCAGCGCCATGGGGGAGTCCACGTAGATTGGCACCGAGGGGATCTGGCCGGCAGCGACCATGTCGGATAGTACTTTCAGCACTACTTCAGTGCGGTCGACGGCGAACGCTGGAACCAGAACGGAGCCGCCGCGATCGATGGTTCGGCAGATGGCGTCACGGAACACTTCGTGCTTTTCGTGTCCTGGATCAGTTTCAAAGTGTTCACGATCTCCATATGTTGATTCGAGCAGAACCGTCGGGGCGCCCTCGGGAATTTCTCGCGAGCGCAAAACGGGGTGCGTGGGCCGGCCCAGGTCACCGGAAAATAGCGCGTCACCTCCAGGTGTGTGGACGCGGATCGAAGCTGAGCCGAGGATGTGGCCGGCGCGCGTCCAGTGCGCACTGACCTGCCCGCCCACGTCAATGTCAGCGTCGAAATCGACAGCTCGCATCAGTGGCAGCGTGTCCTCAACGTCGTTGACCGTATACAGCGGTAACGGCCGGCGGTGCTTGGAATACCCGTAGGTGCGTGCATGTTCGGCGTCGCGTTCCTGCAGGTAGGCAGAATCTCGCAGAACGATATGTGCCAGGTCGATGGTGGACGGTGTGGCCCAGATGGTGCCGCTGAAGCCCTGCTTGACCAGGCGTGGCAAATATCCCACGTGATCCAGATGTGCGTGAGTGAGGAGAATATCCGAAATGGAATCGGCCGGGACTGGAAAATCAGACCAGTTCTTGCGGCGGAGTTTTTTCTCGCCCTGATACAGGCCTGAATCGATGAGAATCCGTCGCTCGCCTCGTGGGGAGTCAACGGTTAGAAGATGCTTGGAACCGGTCACGGTTCCAGCTGCGCCCACGAAAGTTAAGGTCGTTGGAGCCATACCTTTACTGTGACGCAGATTACGTTGCGATGGGGCGTTCAGTGGTGCGTGTCGCACATTCGGTAGATTCATCCCACATATGACGGATCCCTTGCAGACAACGCCTGGGACTTGTCGTAGAATCGAGGGGTTGTCATGTGCCCGAAATACGGGCTGAAATCGAAACAAGACGTTGGAGTGCACACACGTGAAGAGCACTGTTGAGACCCTCGAGCCCACCAAGGTGCGCTTGACCGTTGAGGCCGACCATGAAGAAATCAAGCCTCAGATGGACAAGGCATACAAGGAAATTTCGAAGCAGGCGAATATCCCCGGTTTCCGTAAGGGACACGTTCCGCCGCGCATTATCGATCAGCGATTTGGTCGTGCCGCCATCATCGAGCAGGCAGTCAACGAGGTTCTGCCTCGCCTGTACTCGCAGGCGGTCGTGGAAAACGAACTGCGCCCCATAGCTCAACCCAGCATCGAAGTCACCGAAATTCCGGCGACCAGCGGCCCGATCAGCGGCAAGCTCGTCTTCACCGGCGAGGTCGACATCGTTCCCGCCTTCGAAGTGCCCGAAATTACCGATGACATGACCGTTGAGGTTGACCCGGCGGATGTCACCGACGAAGACGTGCAGACCGAGCTGGACCGCCTGCGCGCACGTTTCGCCACGCTGAAGTCCGTCAAGCGCCAGGCTAAGACCGGCGACTTCGTCACCATCGACCTGACTGCAACGGTCGACGGTGAAGAGGTGGATTCGGTGTCCGAGGTTTCCTACGAAATCGGTTCCGGCACGATGCTGGATGGCCAGGACAAGGCTCTGCGCGGCACGCACTCGGGTGACGACGTGACCTTCACGTCCAAGCTCAAGGGTGGAGATCATGCCGGTGAAGAGGCGGAAGTTGTCCTGCACGTTCACTCCGTGAAGATGCGCGAAATGCCGAAGGTTGATGACGAATTCGCCCAGATGGCATCCGAATTCGACACTGCTGACGAACTCATGGAGGACATGAAGAAGCAGGCTGAGCAGACCAAGCGTTCTCAGCAGGCGCTGGACGCACGCGACCGTCTGGTCGATGCACTGCTGGACAAGGTGGAAATCCTCCTGCCTGAATCCGTCATCGACGAGGCTGTCAAGCAGCAGCTGGGTGACAAGCCCACCGCCAAGAAGAAGAAGGAAGCCCGCGAAGAGCTCGAACTCGAGTTCCGTCGCGACATCCTCTCCGACGAACTGGCCAAGAAACTGGAAGTCCAGGTTTCCCAACGCGAACTGATCGACTACCTGATGCAGATGTCGCAGACCTACGGCATCGACATCAACCAGCTGATCTCTTCGCCCGAGGAAGTCCAGACCGTGGTTGCACGACTGACCCGCACCAAGGCCATCATCGAGGCCCTGCGTCTGGTCACCGTGAAGGACACAAACGGCCAGGCCATCGACCTGACTGAGTTCTTTGGTGATGAAGAAGGCAACGATGATGCAGCCGAAGGCGCTGACGAAGCGGCTGAGGATGCAGCTGAGGCCGACGACGCAGCCGAGACTGAAGACGCAGAGGCAGCAGAAGCTGACGAGAAGTGATCGAGTAGCGGATCACCACTGACACGCGGGGCAGGAACCAGGAAGCGTTCCTGCCCCGCCTGCATGAGGTGAACATGTATGAGCGTGCGCCGTCAGCGAAAAGTGCCAATCCAGGCCGACGGCACAGTGCGAAACCGGTAGGTTGGACATCAGTGATGAAAAATGCCCGATGGAAGGACGTCAAGTGAGTGAACAGCGCGTGAGAGGCGCCGACGGTGCGCAGCCTCAAGGCTCGTTCGGAGATGCTGTCTACCAGCGTCTGCTCAAGGAACGCATTATCTGGCTGGGAAGTGCAGTGGAAGACGAAAATGCGAACGCAATCTGCGCGCAGATGCTGCTTCTGGCTGCTGAAGATCCCGACCGCGACATCTACCTGTACATCAACAGCCCCGGCGGCTCGGTCACCGGCGGCATGGCAATCTACGACACCATGCAGTACGTCAAGCCGGATGTTGTCACCGTGGCCATGGGTCTTGCAGCGTCCATGGGGCAGTTCCTGCTCACCGCAGGCGCACCCGGCAAGCGTTTCATCACCCCGCACACGCGTGTCCTCATGCACCAGCCCTCAGGCGGGGCCGGTGGTTCGGCCACCGACATTCGCATCAACGCCGAACTGATTCTCAAGATGAAGCGCGAACTGGCGGAAATCACCGCTGAGCGCACCGGTAAGTCCGTCGAGCAGATCCTTGCGGATTCCGACCGCGACCACTGGTTCAGCGCTCAGGAAGCAATCGAATACGGATTTGCCGACAAGATCGTCTCCACACCGCAGGAGATCGGCCACCGTGCCAACGACGCGCAGAACGGAGAGAACTGATATGTCCAGCACTGCTCCTTACTTTGACGCAATGGCCCGTCAGATGCCGCAGGCCCGCTACGTGCTGCCCACCTTCGAGGAGCGCACCGCCTACGGGTACAAGCGCCAGGATCCGTACGCCAAACTGTTCGAGGACCGCATCGTGTTCCTCGGAGTTCAGGTTGACGATTCGTCGGCTGACGATGTGATGGCTCAGCTGCTCGTGCTGGAGTCTCAGGATCCCGATTCAATGATCACGATGTACATCAACAGCCCCGGCGGCTCGTTCACTGCGATGACCGCCATCTACGACACCATGCAGTACGTCAAGCCTCAGATCCAGACCGTGTGCCTGGGGCAGGCCGCCTCGGCTGCCGCCGTGTTGCTGGCCGCGGGCGCGCCTGAACGCCGACTCGCACTGCCGAACGCTCGTATCCTGATTCACCAGCCTGCGATGGAAGGCATGCACGGTCAGGCCTCGGACATCGAGATCGTGGCCGACGAGATCGACCGCATGCGCAAGTGGCTCGAAGACACCCTGGCGAAGCATTCAGGCGTCAGCTCGGAGCAGGTACGCCGCGATATCGAACGCGACAAGATCCTCACTGCTGAGCAGGCCCGCGAGTACGGTCTGATCGACCAGGTGCTCGAGCCGCGCAAAGCCCAGTAACTGATCGCCGGCGCGTAGTATCGCTGGCTCAGATACGCGCGGTGCTGCTCGCATGTATCAGCAGGTGGTGCCAGTCACTTTGTCCAGCGCGCCGAGCTGTACGTGGACAAGTCGCCCTCGTCAATTATGTGACACCCGACTGGGAAACCTCACATGATTGGCGAGGGCGTTCTCACGCGCGCCGGTTCGCCCACTGCGGATGGCTCCATTAGGCTAGAAACACGCGCATGGAGGTGTGCGGATCGAATGGGAGGCGCGTCATGGCACGGTTGACGGATGGGGCAGAACTGCTCAAGTGTTCGTTCTGCGGCAAGACACAAAAACAAGTGCGCAAGCTGATCGGCGGCTCCGGTGTGTACATCTGCAACGAATGCATCGAACTGTGCAACGAAATCATCGAAGAAGAGCTGCAGACTGACAGCGCGCCCACGCAGACCCCGCTACCCAAACCGCGCGAAATCTTCGACTTCCTTGACTCGTGGGTCATCGGTCAGGACCGCGCCAAGCGTGCACTATCCGTAGCAGTCTACAACCACTACAAGCGCGTGCGCTCCAGGGAAGCCGGAAACGATGAGGATATGCAGGGCACCAAATCCAATATTCTCATGCTGGGTCCAACTGGAACCGGGAAAACCCACCTGGCCCGATCGCTTGCCCGCATGCTGCACGTTCCGTTCGTGATCGTGGATGCCACTGCGCTGACGGAGGCAGGGTATGTTGGCGAGGACGTTGAAAACATCCTGCTCAAACTTATCCAGGAAGCCGACGGCGACATCAAGAAGGCCGAACGCGGCATTATCTACATTGACGAGATCGACAAGATTGGCCGCAAGGGCGAAAATGCGTCGATCACGCGAGACGTATCGGGCGAGGGTGTCCAACAGGCACTGCTCAAGATTATTGAAGGGACCGTCGCATCCGTCCCGCCTCAAGGCGGTCGCAAGCATCCGCACCAGCAGTTCCTCGAAATCGACACATCCGGCATTCTGTTCATCGCGGCCGGCGCATTTGCCGGTATCGAGGAGATCGTGCGGGCGCGCCTTGGACAGCGCTCCACAGGTTTTGCCTCATCACTGAAATCCTCTTCCGAAATGGGTGACATTTACGAATCAGTCACGCCCGAAGATCTGCACAAGTTCGGCATGATTCCGGAATTTATCGGCAGGCTCCCGATCCTCACCTCAACGAAACTGCTCACCGAGCAGGACCTGGTTCGCGTCCTCACCGAGCCGCAGGCATGCCTCGTCGCCCAGTACCAGCACCTGTTTGAGCTGGATGACATGACGCTGGAATTTACCGAGGACGCGCTGATGGAGATCGCCTCTGAAGCCAACAGGCGAGGTACGGGCGCGCGCGGCCTGTCCACCATTATGGAAAAGACGCTGTCCGACCTGATGTTTGAACTCCCCAGTCGCGACGATGTCGGCACCGTCGTCATTACCCGCGATGTCGTCACCGGCGAGGGGGACGCGGAACTGTATGCCCCTGGTGAGGCGAAGACTCAAAGCGCGTAGCCGCCTTTGCCGGAGCGGGTATGCCCGGCAGGAAGACATGCACGCGTCGAAGACGACGCAGCACGTAAGACAACGAGGGGAGTGCTGATATGAACCAAACATCTGACCCGAGTGCCGCCAGTGCCGGCACGCAGCCCGCTATTCCTGTAGAACTCAGCCAGGCACGCGAAACGATCGACAATATTGATGCTGCGCTCATCCACATCCTGGCGGAGCGGTTTCGCTGCACGAAGCGCGTAGGGTTCATCAAGGCGGAGCACGATATGCCGCCTGAAGATCGGGCGCGTGAGGCGCGGCAAGTGGCGCGATTGCGGCGTTTGGCGGAAGAAAGCGGGCTGGATCCGGACTTTGCG
Organism: Pauljensenia sp. UMB10120; assembly: GCF_030212035.1. Lineage (NCBI taxonomy): Bacteria > Bacillati > Actinomycetota > Actinomycetes > Actinomycetales > Actinomycetaceae > Pauljensenia > Pauljensenia sp. UMB10120. Next base: position 153,153 of record NZ_JASODH010000002.1, read on the forward strand.
GAGAAGTTCCTGGCCTTTATGGTGCGGGAGGTTATCCGACATCATGAACACATCAAGCGCAATTTTGGAAACGAGGAGTGAACGGGGCGTAACACGTAAATGACATCGTTCACAAAGTGGGGCCAGTGACCGTATCATAGAGATAGTTCGTCAGAACTGTAATCACGTCATACACTTTCGAGGATATGAGGGCAATGGCAATGAGCCAAAACACCAATACTCCCCCTAATTATGAGCAGGATAACCCTAATTATGGGCAGGAGAATCAGTACAATTCGTCCGGCTCCAATGCGTACGGATCCCAGTCTCAGCAGTACCAGGCTGGACAGCCATCGCCATACGGCCAGCCAGGGCAGTACCAGCAGGCAAGCCAGTATCAGCAGGGAGCAAATCCTGTGGACACCGGCAGCATCGGATGGGCGGTCCTGGGATTCTTCATCCCGATTGTCGGTCTGATTTTATGGTTAGTCTGGAAGGACCAGCGTCCGAACGATTCGCGCATGTCGCGTAACGGCTTCCTAGCATCGCTGATCGTGGGCGTTGTTCTCATGATCATATGGATCATCATTGTTGCGATAGTAGCAGCGAGCGGCTCCATGTCCTAATCCGCGGCACCAGAAACGCGCAAGGCGGCAGATATCCTCAGCGATATCTGCCGCATTTTTGCGTATTTCGAATTCTGCGATTCGAGATACGGCGATGAAATTCTAAAATTTCTCTTGACGTGAAGATAATAACAGGGGTATTGTCCAAAAGAAATATGTGAGCTGGAGGACAGGGAAGTAACTGGCTACATGAGGATTCACCCAGCCAGCATGTCAGCATGCCGCAGGCGAATCCAACCGTCACACAGCCACCTCATCGGACAAATCAGCAAGCCCGGAAGGGGACGTCATGAGAAAACGATTTGGCGCCACAATTGCCGCCGCGGCGTTGGTACTGACTGCCTGCATAGCACCAGGTCCTTCGCACGAACGCGGATCTGTCGAATTCATCACTATCGCCGCCGGCGGCACGTCTGGACCGTACTACCAGATCGGCGCCTCTATGGCTCAGATTTTCCGCAACGAACTAGGATCGGACGCATCCGTACAGGCAACGGGCGCATCCGTGGAAAACATCTCGCTCATCACCTCAGGGCGCGCCGAACTGGCCTTCGTCATGGGCGATGCAACACGACAAGCTGTCGAGGGAACCGGCCCATTCGAAGGACGCCGCCAGCTCAGTGAGCTCACCGCACTAACAGCGTTGTACCCCAACTACGTCCAGATCGTGACAACCGCCAGGACTGGGATCCGATCGGTGGAGGACCTGCGCGGCAAACGCGTCGGCGTGGGAGACAAGAACTCCGGTGTGGAACTGAACGCGCAGATGATTCTGGATGCATACGGCATGACCTATGACGACATCCAGGAAGACTTCCTGTCATACTCGGGCGCCATCGACCAGATCAAGAACGGCCAGACCGACGCAGCGTTCGTCACCTCCGGCCTGCCAAACTCCTCAATCATGGACCTTGCGACAACCGAAGACGTCGTCATCGTCCCCATCGAGGGTGAAGGATTCGCCAGGCTCAAGGAGAAGTATCCCTTCTTCGACCAGAGCGCGATCCCAGGTGGAACATACTCGCAGGCAGAGGACGTCCTCACCGCGTCGATTATGAACCAGCTGCTCGTCTCTCCGGACCTGGACGAGGAACAGGTCTACAAAATGACGAAAGCCCTGTTTGAAAACCTCGACACCCTGCACGCGTCTCACAAAGCTGCAACGGGAATCACGCTGGACAGCTTCGATGAAGGCGCAGCAGTCCCCATCCACCCTGGAGCGCTGCGCTATTACACAGAACAGGGGGTGGTAAGCAAAGATGCATCCAAAGACACTGCACAGTCTGAATAAGAGCCCGCGGATCGTGGCAGCCGTCGTCGGCATCGCCCTCGTCGCAACGGGTGCAATGTGCGGTGCGTATGCAGCCGCGCTCCATGCCGCACCCTCGATAATCATTGAAGACCAGGAAACCGGTCAGGAATATTTTCGATTCGCCGCCACTGACGACGAACCGATCACGATGAAATGGATCCATTCCATCGAAAAGGAACCGTGGATCGAGTACTACACCGTCCACGGCGACCACCTGCAGCTTGACGCCATCGACATCAAATCATACGGAGCGGGGGTGCCGGCCGACCCTGGAGGAGTGACCACCGTCAAAGACGGTGTCATCCACACCGAAGGAATCAACCGGACGATTCCGGAGCTGACGTGGGCGCATAGCCACGATACTCACACCACGCTCACCGTCGGAACTCATGTCATCGCCCCGACGGATCTGCCACATCATGCCCTCGTGCGACTACGAATTCAGGAGTAGAACCATGTCTCACTCACACACCACACAGGCTCACCCCTCACAGACGCACCCGACCCGGTCGAAACGTGACGACGAACGTGTCAGTGTCGACACGCACGACATTGATGTACACGCCGAAGACGTGCTTGAAGAATTTGACCGGGAATCGCGCGTTCGCCAGGTCGAGTGGAAACCGATGGCCATTCTCATCACAGCCGTCGCAGTCGCCCTGTCCCTGTATCACATGTGGACCGCCTACTTCGGTGCGCCGCCGGTGCTGATCCACCGATCGATCCACGTCGGCGTCATCTTGTTCCTGACATTCCTGCTGTATCCGCCGATCCGAAAGGGCGTGCGCTCGCGAGTCCCGTTTTATGACATCATCCTGGCCCTGGCTGCGCTGTCGACGGCCGTTTACGTGATAACCAACTACGACGGGATTGTGCGTCGGTTCGGTGAACCCTCGACTGCAGACCTTGTCTTTGCGACGATTCTGGTTGTTTTGGTCATTGAAGCGGCGCGCCGGCTGACCGGCTGGGCCATGCCGCTGCTGGCGATCGCGTTCGTGATATACGCGCTGTACGGGCGATTGTTCCCCGGAATCTTCCGTCACCGCGGGTATTACCCTTCCGACACGTTCAACTTCCTGTATTTGACGACCGAAGGAATCTACGGCACGGCAATTTCTGTGTCCGCCACCTACATCTTCCTGTTCATCCTGTTCGGAGCGGTCCTGCAGAAGTCAGGCATGGGTGAGTTCTTCAATGACATCGCGCTGGCTATTGCCGGTCAATCCCGTGGTGGCCCCGCGAAGGTGTCGGTCATTGCCTCTGGCTTCCTTGGGTCGATCAACGGTGCCGCCGTGGCGAACGTGGTAACAACCGGTGCTTTCACGATTCCGCTGATGAAACGCGTGGGCTATAAGTCGACGTTTGCGGGCGCGGTGGAAGCCTCGTCATCTGTTGGCGGCCAGATCCTGCCGCCGATTATGGGCGCTGCAGCATTCATCATGGCTGAGACCTTGGGCATGCCATACAGTGAAATCGCGATTGCCGCGTTGATCCCCGCCTTGCTGTACTACCTGGGCATCATCGCGCAGGTACATTTGAGGGCAACGAAGGAAGGCCTGAAGGGTATTTCTCGTGACTCGTTGCCTCTGGTGCGAGACGTTATGAAAGAACGCGGTCACCTGGTGATCCCGCTGCTCTTCCTGATCTACATGCTGTTCTTCTCAGGACGCACCATCTTGTTCTCTGCGCTGCTGACGATTCTGGTGACCATAGTGGTCGCAGAGCTTCGCCCGGCTACGCGCATGTCAGTCAAAGACATCATCGAAGCGCTGGCAAACGGTGCCAAAACAGCAATCTCCGTGGCTGTGGCCTGCGCGGCCGTTGGCATCATCGTCGGTGTTGTGACGATGACGGGGTTCGGTGTCAAACTGGCGAATGCAATCGTAGCATTCGGCGCAGGATCAATCTTGCTGTCACTGGTGCTGACGATGGTGGCCTCGATCATTCTGGGCATGGGCCTGCCGTCGATTCCGACCTACATCATCACCGCAACGATGGCTGCACCTGCGCTTGGTCAGCTGGGCGTGCCTCCGCTGGTTGCACACATGTTCGTGTTCTACTTCGGCTTGTTCGCCAACATCACGCCGCCTGTCGCCCTGGCTTCCTTCGCCGCTGCCGGCCTGTCGGGGGCTGACCCGATGCGCACGGGCTTCCAGTCGATGAAACTCGCCCTGGCCGGATACGTCATTCCGTTCATCTTTGTGTTCAACCCGGTTCTGTTGCTCCAGGACGTGAACTGGCTGGAGGGTATGAAGGTAACTGCCACGGCTGTTGCAGGCGTGCTCCTGCTGGCGATCGCCGTCGAAGGCTTCTTTATGGAAAAGGTACCGTTGCTCATGAGAGCAGTGTTCCTGGGCGCAGGCCTATCCATGATGTCGCCTGAACCGATCACCGACCTGATCGGCATCGCGGCAGGTGCGTGTGCACTGGCGTTCATGATGATGAAGGCCAAGAAGAACGATAACCTCTCACTCAAAGCCATTTAGCGGCGGTTCGGCCGATCGCGCCGTGGCAGTCGATCATGATGCAGACGGCCGGCCCCTCATCGGGCGTGCTGTGGTGATGGGGCGGCTGGCCAACCCATCAGCTGCATGAATTGGGGACGGCTGAGCATCGTGATCTGGCTGTGGCCGTGATATTCCGCGGCTGCGTGCAGCCGAAAGCGGCTGGGATGATCTGCTGATCAACGGGTCAAGGTAATTGAAGGGCTGAATCGTCAACCAGTCAAGGTATGAGGCGTAGGATTCAACATCTCACGATATGAGAACGTTGATGTAGTGCGGAAAAGTCGATGTTCAACGGTCGGCTGTGCGAAGTGAGCGGCCCTCTTACCTTGACGGGTTGACGCGCGGCGGTGCGTTGACCTTGACCGGTTGACTAGGACCTTGACCCGTTGACGTGCGACTGCGCGAACATCGCAAACGGTTGGCTTCTTGCCCGCGCCCTGCACGAGAGCGCGGGCAAGAAGCACACGAACGCTACTTATCCTGGTCCTCTTCAAGCGGTCCGCCGTAGATGTCGTTGATGACAGCCTCGAAGCGCTTGGTCACAACCGCACGCTTGACCTTGAGCGAGGGCGTCAGCATGCCGTTAGCTTCCGTGAAGTCAGAGGTCAGCACGCGGATCGCTCGAATCGACTCGGCACGCGACACATGTGCGTTCGCACGTTCAACTGCTCGCTCCAACGACGCCTGTACCTCCACATTGGTCGAGGCTTCAGCAACGGACATCGCTGGCAGGCCGTGATTCTTCAACCACACCGGCAACATCTCCTCATCCAACGTGATGAGAGCAGCGACGAACGGACGCTTGTCACCTACGACCACAACCTGACTGATCAGCGGATGAGAACGAAGTGGATCTTCCAGCGTGGCAGGTGAAACATTCTTGCCGCCTGCCGTCACGATCAGCTCCTTGGCTCGACCTGTGATGCGCACATACCCATCACGATCCAGCGACCCCAGATCACCGGTGCGGAACCAACCGTCCTCAGTCAACGCCTGAGCTGTCTCGTCGGGCATATTGTGGTAGCCCTGGAAAACCGAACACCCCTTGATGAGGACTTCTCCCTGATCAGAGATCTTGATCGACAGCGGCGGAAGCGGCGGTCCGACCGTGCCAATCTTGGTCAGACGCGGTGTATTGACCGACACCGGCCCAACCGTCTCAGTCAGGCCGTAGCCTTCCAACACAGGCAGTCCGATACCGCGATAGAAGTGAGCGAGATGAGTGGACAGGGGAGCGCCGCCGGACACGATGTAGCTGGCATTGCCGCCCACAAGCTTCAGGAGCTTTTGATACACCAGCTTGTCAGCCACCATGCGCTGGGAACGCAACGAACGCGAGGGGCCTTCGGGAGTATCCAACGCGCGCGAGTATTCCACCGCCACATGTGCAGCCCAACGGAATACTTTGCGCTGAGGGCCCGAGCCCGCCTGAGCGTCCGCCGAGTTATAGATCTTCTCCAGCACTCGCGGCACAACCAGCAGGTAGGACGGGCGGAAAGAGGCCAGATCCGGCAGCAGGTTCTTCGTGTCAGGGCTGTGCCCCAGCACACCTCCACCTGAAATCTGGAAGACCTGCAGGAAACGCGCAAACACGTGTGCCAACGGCAAGAACAATAAGAGGCGTGAATCGTCACCCGCCGCGATCTCCGGCATCCAACGGTGCGAGTTCACCGCCAGCTCAGTGAAGTTGCCGTGCGTGAGCACCGTGCCTTTGGGCCGTCCCGTCGTGCCCGACGTGTACACGATCGTGGCAATCGAATCGGTGGTGAGCTGCGCCATGCGACCAGTCAGCACTGTGCGCCGAACCTGAGCGCCACCATCCTGGATGGTTTGGATCGCCTCGGAATCCAGCGACAGCACGGTGACATCCTGAGATTGCGAGCTGGCCGCGGCACGCACCAGTTCCGCCATCGTGATGGTCTCAGTGATCGCCACGCGCGCCTGCGTGTCTCTGAGGATAAAGGCGATCTGCTCGATCGACGACGTCTCGTAAATCGGAACGGGCACCAGTCCTGCACACCAGCAGGCAAAATCCAACAGCGTCCACTCGTAGCGCGTATGCGACATGACGGCGACCCGATCACCGAGTTCGAGCCCCATTGCAATCAGGCCGGCAGATGTGCGCTGCACATCCTCGTAGAAGTGCGCGGCACTCATCGGACGCCACGTGTCCCCCATCGAGAGCTTGCGCTCAATAATCGGCTTGCGCGGTGAGCGTTGCACCCTGCGCTGCAGCAGGTAGGGAATCGTGGTGTGCTCGTCGATCCGGACCAGGACAGGCGCCCGCCACTCGAGTGCATCGGTTGAGACAGGTTCGCTCTCGTCCTCGCTCTCGCCCGCGTCAATCGAGTCTCCTGACGGCAGGCGGAGCTGAGACGACGTGAAAGCAGACGTTGCCTCTTCCACACCAATTGACGAGGGAGACTCCTGTCCTGCCGGCTCGACGACTACCTGTTCATCGGCATTCGAATCGGGCTCGCTGGAGCTGTGCGCCATGACTACTTCTTTCTTTTGGCCGGAGGCTCACCCAGGGTCACGTCAGCAACCTTGACACTGTGGGTCTCATGCGAATCATCGCCGCTGTCGGGTGTTGACGCGGATTCTTCAAGAGTCAGCGTACCCGTCACCTTCGTAGCAGAGCGCAGATCGGATTCCACCATTTCGAGGGCAGGAATCATGTCGGCAGGAGCCTGCACCGTCACAGCCAGGAACGGCGTACGCGGAGAAACCTTGGCTTCCGACTTGACGCGGCGCATGACGATCAGCGCTGCCGACGCAGCATCCAGAACAGTCGGGTCACCCTCGGGGCCGGACAGCTCATCGAGGGTAGGCCAGGACGCGCGATGAATGGAACCTTCCTGATACCACGACCACACCTCTTCCGTGACGTAGGGCAGGAAGGGTGCGAGCAGACGCACAGCAGCGTTGATGACCAGGGCCAACGTCGCGCGTGCCGACTGAGCTTCCTCGTCCGACCAGGCGCCGTCGTGGTTGTAGGCACGCTCCTTGACCAATTCCACGTAGTCATCGCAGAACGTCCAGAAGAATGATTCAGTGACCTCGAGGGCACGCGCATGGTCGTAGGCTGCAAATGCGCTGCTGGCAGTGTCGATGACGGAACGCAGGTGTGCCAGAACAGACTGGTCAAGTGGCTGCGTCACATGCGAGGCATCAAGATCCACCTCACCGGAATCGTCGCCCATCGTCAGCGCGAATTTCGAGGCGTTGAGAACCTTGATAGCCAGGCGGCGACCGATCTTCATCTGCGACTCGTCGAAAGCTGAGTCCACACCCAGACGGGCGGAAGCCGCCCAGTAGCGAACCGCATCCGACCCGTACTTTTCGAGCAGGCCCATCGGCGTGACGACGTTGCCCTTCGACTTCGACATCTTCTTGTGGTCTTTATCGACGATCCAGCCGGATAAAGCCGTGTGCTGCCAGGGCAGTTCGCCAAATTCGAGTGCGGCACGCACCACCGTGGAGAAGAGCCACGTGCGGATGATGTCCTGCCCCTGCGGGCGAAGGTCCATCGGGTAAACGCGGGTGAACAGGTCCTCGTCTTCCAGCCAGCCGGCTGCAATCTGTGGGGACAGGGACGAGGTCGCCCACGTGTCCATAATGTCCAGCTCGGCTGCGAAGCCACCGGGCTGGTCACGCTGATCCTCCGTGTATCCGTGGGGCGTGTCGCTGGACGGATCGATCGGCAGGTCAGCTTCATCAGGAATGATCAGCTGGTCGTACAGCGTTGTGCCATCCTCGTCGATCCTGTACCACAGCGGGAACGGCACGCCGAAGAAGCGCTGACGGGAGATGAGCCAGTCATTGTTGAGGCCACCCACCCAGTTCTCATAGCGCACCCGCATGAATTCGGGGTGGAAGTCCAATGCGTGCCCGCGCTCAATGAGCTCCTCATTGAAGTCCTTACCCGTTGATTCATGCGTCCATGGGCGCCCACCGTTGCGGATGTACCACTGGCGGGACGTGACGATTTCCAGAGGCTTTTCGCCGCGCTCAAAGAAGTTTGTCTGACGCTGCGTCTCAGTGGGTTCACCACTCATTTCACCGGACTCACGCAGGCGGTCAACCACTTCCTGACGCGCTGAGAACGTGGTCTTTCCGGCCATCGCCTCATACGCCTGGCGGCCGGCGGGATCCGTGATCCATTCGGGCACGTCGGTTGCGATGCGGCCATCTTTGCGCAAAATAGCTCGCAACGGCAGATCAAGGTCGCGCCACCAGTCAATGTCAGTGGTGTCACCGAACGTACAACACATCGCGATGCCCGCGCCCTTATCCATCTCCGCTTCCGGGTGGGCAAGGACAGGCACTTCCACACCGAAGACGGGCGAGGTAACCGTGGTGCCGAACAACGGCTTGAAACGCTCATCGTCAGGGTGAGCGATCAGGGCAACACAGGCTGCCAGCAGTTCGGGTCGCGTGGTCTCAATGTAGACATCGCGACCGTTTTCAACCGGTGCACCCTGCTCAGCGGCTTGGCGTGCGGCCCCCTCGTCAGTGATGTGGAATGCGAGGCGGTGGTAGAACCCTGGGTATTCGCGTGATTCGAGCTCAGCCTGGGCCACGGCAGTCTGGAACGTGATGTCCCACAGGCCGGGCGCCTCCTGCTGGTAGGCCTCGCCGCGCGCCAGGTTACGCAGGAACGCTGCCTGGGCAACCTTGCGGGCATGTGCGCCGATGGTTTGGTAATGCTGCTTCCAGTCGACCGACAGGCCGAGGCGACGCCACAGCGCTTCGAACTGCTTCTCGTCATCGATGGACAGGCGCTCGCACAGCTCCACGAAGTTCTGGCGACTGATCGGCTGCTGGTCGCGAGCCTTAATGGATTTTCCGCCACCGGTGTGCGGGGGCTGGAAGTCGGGGTCGTAGGGCAGTGACGTGTCGACGCGCACGCCGAAATAATTCTGAACGCGGCGTTCAGTTGGCAGGCCGTTGTCATCCCACCCCATTGGGTAGAACACTTCCTTGCCCATCATGCGCTGGTAGCGGGCAACCACGTCAGTGTGCGTGTAGGAAAAGACATGCCCCACGTGCAGGGATCCGGAAACGGTGGGCGGAGGAGTGTCGATCGAATAGACCTGTTCACGCGTGGCCGTGCGATCAAATGAGTACGTTCCGGCGTCTTCCCAACGGCCGCCCCACTTGTCCTCTAATCCATCTGCTGTCACTTTGTCGGGCACCTGACCCAGGTGCGGTCGCGATGACAGGGGTTGCTGTGTGGTCATATGAGTCTGACTCCATCCGATACGCGTATAACTCTGCCCTTAGCCTACGAGGTTAAGGCGCTTGCCACCAAAGACGTCCAGCATCCAGTGGTGTCTACCTCAACTCACCGTCGCGCTGGACTGCCGCATCGACAGCGGCGACCAGTGCATTCGACAGGCCTGCTTCTTCACTTGCGAGCAGTCCTGCAATGGTGGTGCCACCGGGCGAGCAGACCTGATCGATCAGCTGAGCAGGCACGATGCCGTCTTCGGCTCGGTCAAGGACCAAACTGGCAGACCCGGCAACCGCCTGGGCTGCAATGGTGGTCGCCTGACTCTTCGACAGGCCGTATTTCACACCGGCGCGCGCGAGCGCCTCAATGATCTGAAACACCCAAGCCGGTGAGCATCCTGCCAGTGCGCTGAATACTGCGAACTTGTCTTCGTCAATGACGAGGGTGGTGCCCACCGCGTTCATCAGTGCGCGAACGGCGTCAAGGTAGGTGCCATTTGTGGTGAAGGAGGCGGCGGTAGTCGAGGCAGCCTTGTTGGCACACAGTGCACTCATGGACTGGCCGATCTGCGCATTCACATTCGGCATGACGCGCACAATCGGAACATCACCCAGCGCTGCACTGAGCGTATCAATCGGCGTGCCGGCAGCCAGGGACGCCACGCATACCCCGCCGCGCTCGGCGATTGTTGGAGCCAGCGCGGTGCACACGTCACGAATCGCGTAGGGTTTGACGGCCAGGACGACGATGTCGCATTCGGCGGCGATACGCTCATTGGTCGCAGACTGTCCGCCCAGCTCATCGGCCAGTGCGGCTGCCCTGCCGGAGCCGGCATCTGAAAACATCAGGGAGTCGATGGCCTCACTGTGAGCCGCTCCGCGAGCAATTGCTCCTGCCATTGATCCTGATCCAACGAAACCTATACGCATGATCTTCTCCTTCGTCGCGTGCGCGCGTCGCCCTCGTCAATTATTGCCAGCGGACGAGGGCGACTCAAAGCGGGCGGCATGACCGGCGTGACGTTACTTGCGGCGCGTGCCGAAAATACTGCGGGTGATTTCGCGCCCAATCTGAGTGCCGGCGGACTTGATCACGTTGGCCAGTGCCGATTCCATGGATCGTTGGCGGCGCTCGCGGGCTTTCTGAGCGCGTTGCTGCTCACGTTGGGCTTCCTTCTCCCAGCGGGCTCGCTCCTTTTCCGCCTCTCGTTCGGCCTTCTTGCGAGCCTTCTCCTGTTCCTTTTCCAGCTCGGCCTGCTTTTCTTCTGCGGCCCGCTGGTCGATCGCTTTCTGGGTGCGCTCAGCCAGCTCTTCGGTGGCAGAGCGCGGGTCAACAGGCGTGGCGTAGCGGGCGACCAGATCTGAGGCCGACAACAACGTAGAGATCGTCGCGTCGGACGCCTCTCCCATGACCGATGCGGGAGCCCAGATGCTGAACGGTGCGGGCGGTGTGGGGCGGCCTTTCGGGTCGAGTACCGTCACCACCGCTTCACCTGTGCCGAGCGTGGTCAGGATCTCCGCCAAGTCCAGGTCAGTGGTGGGGAAAGTCTTGACGGCATCCTTGAGGCGGCGCTGATCGTCCGGTGTGATGGCACGCAGCGCATGCTGGATGCGCGAACCGAGCTGTGCGAGCACGTCAGAGGGGATGTCCGTGGGGGACTGGGTGACGAAGACGATGCTGACGCCCTTGGAACGGATCAGGCGCACGGTGTGGACCACCTGACGCACGAACTCCTTGGTCGCATCGGTGAACAGCAGGTGTGCTTCGTCAAAGACGAATGTCAGGCGTGGCTTGTCCAGGTCACCGACCTCGTCGAGGCTGGAGAACAAGTCAGCGAGCAGCCACATGATCAGCGCGGAGATCAGGGCCGGCTGGCGGGACATGTCGCCTACTTCCAGCAGGGAGATAATCCCGCGCCCGTCACTGTCGGCCTTCATCAGGTCAGCCGTGTCGAATGCGGGTTCCCCGAAGAACTGGTCACCCCCTTGGGAAGCAAGGGCGGTCAGCGTGCGCAAGATGACACCGGCGGTCGCTTTGGACACGCCGCCGATCCCGCTGAGCTCCTCTTTGCCTTCAGGGGAAGTGAGGAATGTGATGACTGATTGCAGGTCACCGAGGTCAACAAGTTCCAGACCGTTCGTATCGGCCCACGAGAAAATCAGTTGAAGTGCCTGCTCCTGCGTGGTGTTGAGCTGGAGCGCGCGGGCCAGAAGCAGCGGCCCGAAATCGCTGACGCGTGTGCGCACCATCGCGCCGGGAACAGGGGCGTTGGAGCCTGCCGGTGTGAGCAACTGTGTGGGGAAGGAAGCCGGTTGCCAGTCCTGCCCGTTGGCGGTCGTGCGCGCAGCAAGCTTGTCGTTGGCGGTACCCTTTTCGGCAAGGCCGGTCAGATCGCCTTTGACATCGACGAGGGCGACCGGGGTTCCCGCTGTTGACAGTCCTTCTGCCAGGAGCTGGAGGGTGCGAGTCTTGCCAGAGCCGGTGGCGCCGGCTACGAGTAGGTGACGGTTGAGGATGGACAGCGGTATTGTGGCGGTCGCCTGGGGTAGGTGAGTGTCGCCGTCTAGCAGCGTACCGACCGTGATGGTTGGAGCCGATGTGGTGTCCGCGAATGCGTAGGCGGCGCTGATAGTGTCAGCCAAAGGTGAAGAGGCAGGAGGCGTCGTGTCTTCTTGAGGCTTATCGGGCGCGTTGTCTGTCGTGCCTTCTGGTGCCTGCTGGGGCGCGTCTGCTGCTGAGTCCTTGTCTGTTGCTGAGGCCTTGTCGGCGGATTCTTGCTCCTGCTCAGATTCGTCAGCGTGCGGTTGCACGTCGTGGGGCTTGTCAGAAGGCGGGTTGTCGTCCTGTGCGTTCTCGGCGGGGTTTTGGGCTGGGTCTGCGGGCGCCTGCACTGATCCGCCCTGCGCTTCCAGTGCGGCGAGGCGGGCTGCGGCGGCCTCAGCTTCTGCTCGGGCGGCGCGTGCTTCAGCTTCGGCCGCCTGAGCGCGAGCCTGTGCGAGTTGAGCTTCCAAGTCGGCGTTGTTTTCACTCATATCTCGAGTCTAAAAGCTCACCGCAAGGATCAGGGTGAGTTGGCGCCCGCAATTGACTGAGCACCGTCGATCCATTGTCCGGCTTGTGTTGTTGAGCCGTCAGAGGGGCGATTTCCGGAGACGTAGTAGATCGTCAGATCGCCTTTGGGAAGAATCGTCAGTTCGACGAATCCACCGTTTTCTTCATCGTGCCAGTTAAATGTGGTGTCCGATTTGGCATCTTGAGGCGTGATATCGGTGAAGTGGCTCAGACCTGCTGGGGGGAGGACACGGTCGCCGATTTCACGCGCGCTGTCAGCAGGAATTGCGTTGCCGGCCAGGACTGCAGTGCTGACCTCAAAGCCAACGATGGCTCCGGTTTCTTTCTCTGTCGTTCGTCCGTCCAAAGAAGGCCCCTTGAGCTCAGAGAAAGACCCAGCTCCGGATTCGGAGAGTTCGTCGAGAAGCTGCTTAAAGGCGGGGAGAACTTCCGTTTGAACGCTTTCAATTGTCTGGCGCTTCTCAAAGGGGGCGCTGCCATCCCAGAACTCGTTAGTCACTGTTTGCTCCTTTGTGGTACACGACGCTGCTGTCAACGCTGCAATTGTCAGTACGGATAGAAAGGGAATGCTCGGAGCGTGCAGTCTTGTATGTGCTGCAAACACCATCTACTTCACTCCCGCGATTACACGGCCGAAGTCATTCATTGTCGCAGACCCTTCTTCAAAGTAAGAACTGTGCTGCGAAAACGGGTCGACCCATTCCCAGAAGGTATCAGGCTTAGCAGTGGAATCTGCGAGATGCTCGATGCCGTCAAGCTTGTTCGGGTTCTTGCCGAAGGAAAAGTCCGGTCCTATCCCTTGCACTCGATCTCGGTATTGGGCGTGCGAGACGTGCGCATGCGGTCCCGGATCTCCTCCTGAATCAGCGGGCAGGTTATATTCACGGATGTCCTGCACACCCGATCCAGGGGAGCCAAACATCACGAGATCGTCAACTACCCCTGTCCTCGTGTCCTTCACTGCCATACCGGAAGTAGTCGAGCCATACGAATGGCCGAGAACAGTCTGATGCGGGTCACCATATTCGCCTGCCTCACGCGAGACCTGGATTCCTTCAACGAAAGAATTGAGCCTGTCGGCACCTGCGTGTGCTTTAGATGTGGACGCAACATCTGACAAGTCCGGAGCATCGTAGCCGAGCCATGCAATAGTTGCGACATCGCCATTATTGTTCTTCAAAGCCTTGCTCTGCATGACGTCTGTCTTGGCCGTGTACGAGTCGAGACTATCGTGAACTGTAGTGTTCATACCGGGAACGAAAGTCGCAACGTGCTTAGCGCTGTCAATATCTCCATGAGCGACAGCGGCTTTCAATCGTTCTCCAGAATCGTCTAAAACGAGTAAGGACAATTCCGGGTCGGAATTAAGTGTGGACTCGACAGCGCGAAGATCTTCCAGTTTCTCTTGAGCTCGCTGCCATTCACTATATTCGAGTGATGCAAAACCCGATGGCCCCAAGCGTTCTTGAGCATCAAGGTATTTCTTGCGAGCTTCCTTCTCGGCTTGCTCAGCTTCAGAGAGCATGGCAGGAAGACGAATCTTATTGGCTTCATCGCGTGCGGATCCAGGCAGGCCGTCCAGCCCTCCGATGAGGTCTGGATGATTTTTGATGAGGGCATCTTGTTCATCTTCAGATAGAGCATTCCACCACGTTGCGATTTCTGCTGGTGACCAGGTGGCAGGGTCAGGCAAATCTGATAAACCCGGACTCGTAGAGCTGCTACTCTCCGAATTTCGATAAGAGCCTTCTGCCACGGCGCGAGTGCGATGTGCATACTCGCTGTCCACTTCTGTTGCTCGCTGAACTGCACGGTTGATGTTTGCAATCGTAGCCTGACATTCCGCTTCGTTCCGCGCCGCCTCAATGGCATAAACGTCTGGGGGGAGAGTGGACGGTGGCGGGGGATGAGATGCCGATCCATTTGCATGGATCGCCACACCATCGATCTGTGCCTGAGTGATGCATTCATGAACGAGAGTCCTGACTTCATTGACGCCATCAGCAGCATCTGCCGTTGCCATCATGAGCTCGGCAGTGTCATTAATGACGCGGCTCAGATGTTCAATGATCGTGCCTAATTGATCGCGCGCTGAGTCTGCAGCCTCACCAACAGACTGGATCTCGTTTCGTGCTGCGGCTGCTTCATCCGCCTGAGCTCGGAACTTATGGTAGGAATCAGTCAGGTTGTTCGCCGCTTCAATGACCGGGCTGTCATTCCAATATTGAATATCGCTCCACGAGGGCATTGCGACCTCCTACTTCACTGTGTGAACAGCGGTGTCCCCACCTGTGCCGCCATCAGTGGCTCTAGCAGGTTCTGAGTACGCTGGCGGCTCTACAGTGTTGCCTGAAAATCCGTTAGTAATGCTGTTTTCTGTGGCGTTGAAGCTGTTTTGAGTACTCATAGAAGCATCGCTGAACCGAGACAGCAAATTGGCGGTAGCTTTTGAGCGTTCCTCGATATTCGCGCCGGCCTCCGCCGCGGCTGAAGGTGACGATGCGCCGGGCATTGCTGATGAAAGTCCTGAAAGTGCATCCGCCACTGTGACGGAGCGGACATCGTCAGCGATAGATGCAGTTGAATTGGAGAGCTTGCCGAAATCTCCTGGCACAACATGTAAATCTGTCACGGTAGTCCTCTGTCTCCTTGTCAGCGGGCGTTTTCATGGTAAGAGATGCATGCCCTCGAGTAAAGAGGTTGGAATAAATCGCTTGTGATGTGGACAGTGCCCAGATATCCACATGAGGCACTGCGCGCTGGAGTTATCCACACTCGCACTGCCGCTGTTCCGAGACAGTCCGCAGTATCCATACAGTGCCCACATGGACCTCCTTCAACGCCGTCGTCTCAAAAAGCTGACACACGCTGTGTACGCCCAGGCAGCGTCTGAACGCGGCGACGAAACACCCGAGCAGCGCATCCGTATTCTGCCATCGGCGCCGGCAGTCATTGTCCTGGTCCTCGTCATTGTCCTTGTCAGCGCAATCTCAGTATGGCGCTTTCGTTCAGCTCCAGATACCGCCCATAGCCTCGACGAATCATCGCCAAACGAAGCACCGGCTGCTCAGTCCGCCCAGTCCTCCTCGGCTGTTACGGGCGTTGACGAGGGCGATCTACTCACCCCATCTGACACTGCCAGCGTCACCGTCTACGTGACAGGGCAGGTCGGGCAGCCGCAAGTCGTGGAGCTTCCCGACGGCTCACGAGTCATCGATGCGGTCGATGCTGCGGGCGGTCCACTTGCTGATGCCGACCTTGAATCGCTCAACATGGCGCGCGTGCTGGTCGATGGTGAACACATTGCCGTGACCAAACCAGGTGAAAGCCCCCCACCCGGTGCTCAGACAGGCACTCCGTCAAGCAATGACTCTGATGGCAACCCGGTAGGCAACACGGCACCATCCTGTATCAACATCAACACCGCTGAATCTGCCGAACTCGAAAATCTCGACGGCGTGGGACCAGCCATTGCGCAACGCATCATTGACTATCGCCAGACAGTTGGTCGCTTCGATTCAGTCGAACAGCTCGATGATGTCTCTGGCATTGGACCGGCAATGCTTCAGAAGATTTCGACAGGTGCGTGTGTGTAAGCGCGGCGTTGCCACCGACAGAAACGCCCGCTACTGGGCACTCGCATCGGACTGGGCTCCATCAGTCCACTGTTCGGCTTGAGTTGTCGAACCATCCGTCGGGCGCATGCCTGAAATGTAATAAACAGTCATGGAACCATCGGGTAGAATCGTCAGTTCGACGAATCCACCGTTATCCGGATCAAACCAGTTGTACGAGACCTCGCCGGTGTTGTCATCATCGGGTGTGAGGTCACTGAATTGGGTCATTCCGAGCGGGGTCACAATGTCGCCTGTGATCCGGCGAGCCTCTTCAGGCGGAATTGCGTGGCCAGCGGCAATGGCAGTTGCAACTTCAAAAGCCGAGATCTTGCCCGTGTCGCGATCAGTCGCACGACCCGTCAGCGACGGGCCCTCGAGCTCTGAAAATTGTCCGGCTCCAGCTGCGGACAGGTTGGCGAGGATTTCCTGGAATGCGGGCAGGATAGTGCGCTGAACATCCTCG
Organism: Pauljensenia sp. UMB10120; assembly: GCF_030212035.1. Classification (NCBI taxonomy): domain Bacteria; kingdom Bacillati; phylum Actinomycetota; class Actinomycetes; order Actinomycetales; family Actinomycetaceae; genus Pauljensenia; species Pauljensenia sp. UMB10120. Next base: position 169,965 of record NZ_JASODH010000002.1, read on the forward strand.
ATTGTGGCGCGCTGCTCGAGGGATAAGGATCCATCCCAGAATTGATTATCCGTCGTCGGCTGCGAGGAATGACACGACGTCAGCGCAAACGCAACCATGAGTGTGACAAGTGGAAACATCAGGAACGATCGCACCCGCGTTCTCAGCGCATCAGTGCGGGACTTGGTGTGAGCGCGCTGTAAGCGTGCTGCACTCAGTGCGCGGACGATCCTCGTTGATGCGCGCAGGTGCAAGAGTTCTGGAGATGGTCCCGGAGGCGTCCGTATCGCAGCGTCGTGAGCATCAGGAGCAACGTATGGTGGGTTCAAACGGGTGTCCTTGTCATGAGCGCGGTTAGATGAGTCCTACTGTAAGCGCGCTGCGTCGCCCCTGTAAATCGAACGACAACTTAATCCGACCGGGGTTTTGTCGTGTGGAAAACCACCGCCGTCCACAGTCACCACACGTGTGCAGCGCTCACACACAGGCGAAGGACACACGGTGGTAGGCGGTGAGACGAATGCATACCCTCGTCCTCATGCAGCACTTTTTCTTGATTGAATCATCGGCTCGCACTCGCCGTTGCCATGCCGGTCAGCCGTTTCCCGGGGCGCCACCGTCACTGAAGGCCATCCGATGAGTTCACCGAGGATTTATCCGCGCATGCGTGATATGCGTGTCACGCCGGTTGCCGCCAGCATCTGGATCACCCTGCTCATCTGTCTGCGCATCCCGATCCACCTGAAGGATGCGGTGGTAGTGACCGGTGTCCTTGTGGCACTCGCAGCAACACTGGCCGCGTGGCGTGTTCGTGATTGGCACAATGAACGAGGGAGGCCTCGCCCTCGCCGGATGCGCACTCCTGTCGGATCGTTACGGTTGGGATGGGCGGCAATACTTATCGCATCGGGTGCGGCTGCAATAGTTGCCGGCAGTGCCTGCGATGCTCATGCGCGGGATCCGACCGTGCGCCTCATCGACTCTGGGCGCACCTACGTGACGCTCCGCGTGCGCCTGATCGATGACCCAGCTGCGATGGCAAGCCGGTGGAACCGGACACGCTTCTACGCAGACGCGCGCGTCGAACAGGTTGAAGTGTCTCACGGTCAATGGCAGCCCTCGAACGTGAATGTCATGTTGATGGGTGCAGGGATTGGAGAGTATGTGCGCGATGATCGCGTACTCGTGCGCGGCAGTATTGACTCGCAGTTTCGCTCCGACCCGCCGTTTGTGGGCGCGATGGAGGCTGAGAACATTGAGCTGACTGAACGCCCGGGCGGATGGGTCTCGATTGTCCGTCATGTCAGATCATCGATGCGTCAGGTGTGCTCGACGCTCACTGTGCAAGGCCAGGCGCTGGTTCCCGGCGTCGCCATTGGTGATGATCGCGCCATGAACGAGGAGCTTTCGGACGCAATGAAGACGTCGTCGCTGACGCATCTCACGGCCGTGTCCGGAACTCACATCGCGATCATGTTGTCACTGATCGTCAGCGCAGTGCCAGGGCGAGGATTGATCCGCGCTGGCACGACCCTTGCGGCAATGAGTCTTCTTGTGGCAGTTGTCGGACCGCAGCCCTCGGTCATACGCGCGGTGTTGACCGCGAGCGTCGGAGTCGCAGGCTTGTTGCTCAAACGGCCTGGGGGAGCGCAGGCAGCGCTGTCCACCGTGGTCGTACTGGTTTTGCTGATTGACCCGTTTTCTGCCCGGGCAGTGGGGTTTGCGCTGTCCGTCCTTGCCACGTGGGGTGTTGTCGGCCCTGCTCAACAGTGGAACGAAGCTGTCAAGCATGCGGTGCGCAGCGATGCCTGGTATGCGCGCTGTATCAGACGCCTGCTGCAGGCGTGCTGTGTTCCACTTGCCGCTCAAATCCTGGTGGCGCCTGTCCTCGTACTGATGTCGCCGCTTCTACCAGTGTGGGGTGTGATTGCGAACGTTTTGGTCAGCCCTGTCATCGCGCCAGCGTGCGTCTGCGCCCTGATGACAGCGGTGTGTGCGCCGTGGTGGCCCGCTGCAGCAACCCTGATGGCGCACGTTGCACAAATATTCACGGGATGGATCGCGTGGGTCGCTACATGGGTGTCGTCATGGCCGATGGCGAACGTGTCATGGCCACAGGGGATCGAGGGAACTATCGTCCTGGCCAGCGCAGCAATCGGAATGCTGAGTGTGTCCACCGTGGTACGCAGATGCCGTCGACGCATGTCACACTAGTGGCATACCCTGAATCTAAAAAACGACACGGTGAGGAAGCGGAGGAGGATGGCAGATGGCGCGTCGATCCCAGTCACGCTCAAGTGACCCGATCAAACTGGCACCTCTTGTGCTGGTTAAAGGATCCGAAGCTTTCCTGGCAGACCGTGCCGTCAGTGAGCTTCGACGCCAGGCCACTGAACGCGACGCTTCAGTTGAACGCGTGGAGATTTCGGCCGCCACGTATCTGGCTGGACAACTCGATGTTGTCACCTCACCGTCCCTGTTCGGTGAACCCCGCCTGATCGTGATCCCTAATTTTGAAGTCACCAATGACGAACTGATGGTGGATCTGCTGGCCTACATTGACAACCCGGCAGACGACGTGTGGATGATTGTCCGACACAACGGCGGTAACCGTGGCAAGAAAGTGCTCGATGCGCTCAAGAAAGCACATGTGCCCACGATCGCGGCAGATCCGCTCAAATACGACAACGAAAAAATCGACCTCGTCATGTCCGAGGCGCGCCGCCTGCACCGACGCATCGAAGCTGAAGCTGCGCACATGCTCGTCGGCGCTCTGGGATCTGACCTGGCGGAAATGATGAGCGCACTGTCCCAACTCATGAGTGACGTCGAAGGGACGATCACGACGCAAGCCGTCCACCGTTACCATTCAGGCCGAGTGGAAGCCTCCGGCTTTGACGTTGCTGACGCTGCACTCGCAGGTCGGACAGCTCAGGCGCTCACACTGCTACGCCACGCTCTGGCAACAGGTGTCGCGCCGCTGATGATCGTCGGCGCACTGGCATCGAAGTTTCGGTCGATGGCGTACACAACCGCTCCGCGTGGCGCTCTGCAGTCTGTGTCGATGAATCAGTGGCAGTTCAACCGTGCACGACGGGACGTGCAAGGGTGGACTGACACGGCTTTGGCCGGTGCCATTGAAGCCATCGCGCTCGCAGACGAAGAGGCCAAAGGCCTGTCACGTGACCCTGAACGCGCAGTCGAAAAATGTGTCCTCACGATCTGTCGACTGCGCGGGTCGGCCCGCGCCTAAGAGCCTAGGAGCCGCTTCTAGTCCACTTCGACTTCGTCGGGGTGAGACGAGACACGGTTGCCTCGCTCCAGCGCGGTGATCGTGCTCATTTCGTCACTGGTCAACGTGAAATCAAAGATCTCCATGTTCTCGCGCATGCGCTCAACATGTACTGACTTCGGGAAAATGATGTTCTTCATCTGCAAATGCCACCGCAATACCACCTGAGCAGGAGTCTTTCCATGAGCTTCAGCGGCCTCCTTGATCGGCTTCTCACCGAACAGGTCGTACTTGCCCTGTCCCAGCGGTCCCCAGGCTTCAATCGCAATATCGTGCGAGCGTGAATACTGCGTCACCGAGCTTTGCTGGTAGGTCGGATGCAACTCAATCTGGTTCACAACCGGAACAGTCTCTGACTCACCGAGCAAAAGCTCCAGGTGTTTCGGCAGGAAATTACACACACCGATCGAGCGAATCAGCCCTTCCTCTCGGCACTTCTCCATCTCATGCCATGCATCGAGGTACGCATCCTGCCGGGCGCACGGCCAGTGAATGAGGTAAAGGTCAACGTAGTCAAGTCCCAGGCGTTCCAGGGACTGCTCAAGTGCCTGGCGTGCATTCGGCTGGTCATCGTTCCACAGCTTCGTGGTGATGTACAGGTCTTTACGGGCAATTCCCGATTCAGCGATCGCGCGTCCGACGCCTTCCTCGTTCCCGTAGATCTTCGCCGTGTCGATGTGGCGATAGCCAGTTTCGAGGGCGTCCATCACTACCCGCTGTGCCTCATCTTCTTCAACGAGGAATACCCCAAAGCCCAGCTGAGGGATCTCGTAGCCGTCATTCAGTTTCATCACAGGAATATCGCTCATGGCTCCAGTGTGCCATTGACCACACTCGCGTGCAGAACGAGAACGAGGACGGTCGAACGCGGAACACCTGCGATAACGCGAGCAGAAAATGCCGGCGAATGCGTGATGGCGCGCGAAGCGGACGAAGGAGGATGGCGTGGCCGAACCAAAAAGCGAGGGAGCAGGCGCCATGCCTGCTCCCTGTGAAAGTGTGTGCCCGCTCGGGGCGCAGAATCACTCTGCTTTTTCAGCCGTCATCTTGTTCAGACGGTGCGACAGCTTCGACTTACGCTGGCTGGCCTGATTACGGTGAATCACGCCCTTGGAAGCAGCCTTGTCAAGCTTGCGGGAAGCAACCTGCACTGCTTTTTCTGCAGCGTCCTCGTCGCCTTCTTCAATGAGTTCGCGAGCCTTACGTACCAAGGTCTTCAGCTCAGACTTCACTGACTGGTTACGCAGACGACGCTTCTCGTTGGTGCGGTTGCGTTTGATCTGAGACTTAATATTCGCCACTGTCCGGAAATCTCCTTACTTCATGAACGTCCAGGTCGGTGAGGGTTCTGTCGCTACCGGGACTGGGACGAGGGGACATCCCGCAAACGGTAAACAACCAGACCCCCTGCTCGACCAAGCCGGGAGCCCGACCGTTAACATTACCAGCATCAAGCGCGTCCGTGCCAGTAGCTGAACGAAAAAACGGGGTGAATACGCTCACCTTCGGCCGGTTCGGGCGCCGGCTCCAGAACAAGTGAGCCGGCGGTGGCCCTCTCAGAGGCGCACCTTGACGATAGTGAGCAGTCGCACGACTCAACGAAAATCTTCAGCGGTGGGAGTTGGCGGCAGTCCTTACCTGTTCGAGTCGACGGTGCGCATGCCGTTGATGACGCGTTCGAAGATCTGACGTTTCAGTGTTGCGCCTTCTCGACGCACTTCATCATGAGCTACCCATAAAATCCGATCGAGTCGAACCTCGGATGGGCGCCCTCGTGAATCCCACTTGCCGGTACCGACGTCCATCCAGTGACGGCCCTGCGAGGCTTCCCAGCGGGCATCTCGATCGTGGTCCTTCGAGGTCAGCTGCGCAACATACACGCCGTGGGTGCCTGACTTTGTCGAGCGGCCGATGACCACGACCGGGCGATCTTTTCCGCGGGAGGCATCCTCCTCATAGGGAACCCACGTCCACACCACTTCACCCGGATCCGCATCCCCATCCGGATCAGGATCGTAGGAGGTATGCGCAAGACCCTCGGACAAGTCAACCTCGCGAATGGAATGCGCGCCGAGGGGGCGCGGCTGGGAACCGTCAGAAGGCATGGAGTTGCGCTGCGATTTTCGTGTCTGCGTGGGCGCCTGTGAGCCGGAGGTGCGCATCTGAGACACCACAGTGAACAGCGCTTTGCGGGCAATGTTGCGTGCGAGTCGGGACCACGATGGCATGAGGAAATCCTAATGAGAAGCTAGAACGATGATGGAAACAAGGCAGGTGACTGCACAGATCGCACCACCCGCCGTCATGGCGAAGAAGGCAATCACGCTGGTGCGCAAATCGCGTTCGAGCCAGGGCGCATTTTCCACCCCGCCCAGGTATTCCGTTGCGGCACGTTGAGCTGCCTCGACACGAGGAAGAGTGGTCTTGCGCCGCAGGTCATATTCCTTACGTGCGTTGAGCCAGCGCACTTCTTCGCGGTCAAGAATTGTCGAGGGAGAAAGTGCCGACTCCTGAGGCGATGAGGGGGAAGCATTGTGGATGGTGATTGAGTTGCCTCCACTCGAATGGCGATGTGCCCGGGAGTCTTCCCGAATGGCCTTGACCCACAGGCGTCGTTCGTACCAGAAGACACCGGTGACAAGCAATGTGACCACCGCAATAATCAGGGGGAGCCATGAGCCGAAACCGTCGCGCTGGCGCACCACGAAAATGCCGAGCAATGCGCAGATGGCTGCTGTCGTTGCGGCTGTGATCAGAACGAGCAGGCCGATAAAACCTGTCACGCGTGCAATCCACCGGGAAACCCGCTGAGTGGTGGCCGGGATGGGTGTATGTGTGCGCGGCGGCAGCGGGGTTGCTTCAGACGTCATGGAACCTTCCTTCAGTACGCTTCGTCATCATTGTCACCCAAAAGTGGCCGGTGTGCGTGGCATCACGGACAGAATGCGAGGCTAATTCATATACCACCTGCACAATTGTGGGCATCTGCAGTACTGTTAGTGTCTGAAAATACTTTCAGGTCGGTACGTGACACGTTAGGAATTCTCAGTGGACAACGATCACACGTATGGTGCCAGCCGGTGGCCGGAACAGGATGTTCCTTCATCGTCTGATTCCCGCCAGGACTACGGCAACTCAGCATCAACTGGATCCGCATTGGAACAGTCCGGATATAACTCGTCGCAATATTACGGGTCGTACGGCAGTTCCCCTTATGGATCGGCCAACGGCGCTCCCAACGGTGCTGCCAATGGCGCTCCCGATGGGTCCTCATACCAGGGCCAGTCCTATGGCGGCTATTCCAACCAGGGTGTGTACGAGGCGCACGGCGCAACCCCGTACCCAAACCAGGGCGGGTATGGCAACCAGGGAGGCTACCAGTCTCAGGGCGCCTACCAGAATCCCGCCGGATATCAGGCGAATCCAACCTATTCGGCACCGAAGTCGCGAATCGTCGCAGGAATCCTGGGCTTGTTCTTCGGCACGCTCGGTGTCCATAACTTCTATGCCGGTAGGACGACGCTGGGCATTATTCAGCTCTTGGTGACGCTCGTGTCGTTCCCGCTGTGCTTCATCATCATCGGGTTCTTCACGCTCACCGGTGTCGCGATCTGGGCGTTTATCGAATCGATCATGTACTTCATCGGATCGGGATCTTACGCCTATGATGGGCACGGGGTGCCGATGCAGGCTTGAGGACTTCTCTGGAAGGCTCCTTTTATCCACAGGGATAGAAGGAGCCTTCGTTTATCCACAGATGTACTCGGCCATACATGTGTGTGCCATGAACTCATGTCAGTATGAGTGAACCGAAAGGAACTGACATGAAATGAGGTAATGGTGTGGGACAATCTACGACAGGCTCGCAGCATCGAAGCAGTGCCGGGGGGATGCCAGCCCCTGTCAATATGAAAAGCCGCGCCGGTGATATCACCACTGAAGGGCGCGCCTTGGAACGTATGCGGCAGCTAGCAGACGGAGGCAACCTTGAAGAAGCGATTCACGTCGCCAAACAGGTGATCACGTGCAATAACGTCGATACTGCGACGCAAGTCATCATCATGAAACAGGTCGTCGATTGGCATGGGCACCTCGGGCAGGCCGATTACGCGCGCAGATCAGCTTCCAAAGCGGTCACCCTGGCGCGCCGCGATCTGGGAGCGTGCCACCCACTGTCCCTGCTTGTCCGTCACTCGGAGCTGTACTGGATGTGCATGAGCGGATACGACGAGGCTGCACAGCCGCAGTTCGAACCGCTCATCAAGGATATCTGCCGTACCCTGGGGCACACCGATTCACTGGCATGGGCCGCGCGCACAAACTCCGCAATGCCGTATAAAAAACGCCGAGATTACGCGGGAGCTGCCCTGATATACCGACAACTTGCTGATGACATGGGTGCCGAATTGGATCCTGATGACCCGATGCTCCTGACGATTCGTGACAATCTTGCCGAAGTGCTCGCCCTCGACGAACAGTGGGATGCAGCGATTGCACTCTACGAAGAGCTCGTGAAAGACGTGATACCGGTGTGGGGGCAAGGCAGCGAATTGACGCTGAGTATTCGCGATTCCCTTGCAGCATGCCTGTTTGCCTCAGGAGACGTGGAAAAGGCGCGACAATTATGGTCTGTCCTGGCACAAGATTGCCGGCGGTTCCTGGGTGAGCGCGCTGACATGACAGCCCGGCAGCGGATCTTACAGGTCGCCCTCGCCCTCGATGAGGACGATTATTCGGCCGCGCAGCACTGGTGCGCCGAACTGCTGGAGAATCTGCCCGCCGGATTCACTGAAGAGGATGTGCAGATCTACATGCACATTCAGGGCTCCTGCCAGGAAGCTGTCGACACGCAGGAGGGCATTCGGCAACGGTAGGCGAGCGGAAGCGGCGCGACGTGCGGCGGTGGTCCCTGACCCGGGATGTGCGCAACTGGTCAAGGCGACAGTTGGCGCGTGACCCGTCTTCAATGGGACGATAGGGGGTATACATCGTGATGTTCGGAGGTTGTTCCTTGTCTGCTAGTTTGACTGATGCAGTACGCCAGTCGATTCTTCCGGCGCATACCCCGCAGAATCGGATTCGAAACTTCTGCATTATCGCCCACATCGACCACGGCAAATCCACCCTGGCTGACAGGATGCTGCAACTGACTGGCGTCGTCGAGCAGCGCGATATGCGCGACCAGTACCTGGACCGCATGGACATCGAACGCGAACGCGGCATCACCATCAAGTCTCAGGCTGTGCGCATGCCGTGGGTTGTTGACGGCACCGGCTACGCGCTTAACATGATCGACACCCCTGGCCACGTCGATTTTTCGTACGAGGTTTCCCGATCCCTCGCTGCCTGCGAAGGCGCAGTTCTGCTGGTCGACGCAGCTCAGGGTATTGAAGCGCAGACCCTGGCGAACCTGTACCTCGCAATGGAAAACGACCTGACGATCATCCCTGTACTCAACAAGATCGACCTGCCCAGCGCCCAACCCGATAAGTACGCCGACGAAATTGCCCAGCTCATTGGTGTGGACGCCAGTGAAGTTCTGCGCGTTTCCGGCAAGACAGGCGAAGGCGTCGAAGAACTGCTCAACGCGATCGTGAACCTGGTGGCACCGCCAAGTGGCGACCCGGATGCTCCCACACGAGCCATGATTTTTGACTCCGTGTACGACGTGTACCGCGGTGTCGTGACGTATGTGCGCGTCGTGGATGGCTCATTGTCCTCGCGTACAAAAGTGAAAATGATGGCCACAGGCTCCACCCACGAACTGCTCGAAATTGGTGTCATCTCACCAGACCCCACGCCTACCGACGGAATTGGAGCTGGCGAAGTCGGATACCTGATCACAGGCGTGAAGGATGTGCGCCAATCTAAAGTTGGCGACACAGTAACCGAATCGGTACGCGGAGCCGACCAGCCGCTATCGGGTTACCAGGATCCTCGTCCGATGGTGTTCTCCGGCATCTACCCGGTGGACGGAACAGACTTTCCTAACCTGCGTGAAGCACTCGAACGCCTCCAGCTCAACGATGCAGCACTGACATTCGAACCGGAAAGCTCAGCGGCGCTGGGCTTCGGTTTCCGCTGTGGCTTCCTCGGGCTGCTGCACCTGGAAATTGTGCGTGAACGCCTCGAACGCGAATTCGACCTGTCGTTGATCGCGACCGCACCCAACGTGGTCTACGAAGCGGTCGCAGAAGATGGTACCCGCATTCGTGTCGACAACCCCTCGACTTTCCCGGACGGTAAAGTGGCAGAAGTGCGTGAGCCGATCGTGGACGCCACCGTGCTCACCCCGTCAGACTTCATCGGCGCGGTCATGGAGCTGTGTCAGGAGCGGCGCGGAACCCTCGAAGGGATGGAGTACCTGTCGCCTGAGCGCGTCGAAATTCGCTATAAGCTTCCACTGGCTGAAATCGTGTTCGACTTCTTCGACCAGCTCAAGTCCCGCACCCGAGGGTACGCCTCGCTGGACTACCACGATGCCGGGCAGCAAAGCGCTGACCTCGTCAAAGTCGATGTGTTACTCAACGGTGAAAAGGTCGATGCGTTCAGCGCCATCGTCCACCGAGATGCGGCCTACGCCTATGGGCTGAAGATGACGAAGCGCCTCAAGGAACTCATTCCACGCCAGCAATTTGAAATCCCCGTGCAGGCTGCTATCGGTGCGCGCATCATCGCGCGTGAAACGATCCGAGCCCTGCGCAAGGACATGCTGGCCAAGTGCTACGGCGGTGACATCACCCGTAAGCGCAAGCTGCTGGAGAAGCAAAAAGCCGGTAAGAAGCGCATGAAGTCCATCGGGCGTGTCGACGTGCCGCAGGAGGCATTCATTGCGGCTTTGACGTCAGATGTGCCCACAGGAAAGAAGCAGTGACCGGCCGATGAACCGTGTACATCGAGCCCGCAAGTCAGTGCTGGATTCATCCGACCGCCACGACGAGGAAAACGGTGTGTACCGTGCCCGCACGAAGTCCTTCACGCGTCGCTCGCGTCGCCTGACCGAATCGCTGCAGCGCACAATGGACAAGCATGGTGACCGTTTCGTTGTGCCCGTTAAGCGCTCACAGGGATACACCACTGTCGCATCCGACTTCCACCTGGCGCCCACTGAACTGTTCGGGCGCGAGGCGCCACTGGTTGTCGAGATCGGACCGGGCGTCGGCGAGCAGATCGTCTCGGCGGCAGATCGCTGGCCCGACCACAACTTTTTGGCATTTGAAGTCTGGCAACCGGGTATTGCCAAACTCGTTTCACGAGCAGTCAGCGCCGGAGTTGAGAACATTCGCGTCGTCGAAGCTGACGCCGCCCAGGCGATCCCGATCACCCTAGACAGTGCGATTGCCGACGAGGTGTGGACATTCTTCCCAGACCCGTGGCGCAAGGCGCGTCACCGCAAGCGCCGCATCGTCAACGACCAGTTCGCCCTGGAGATCGCCAGAATCCTCAAAGACGGGGGAGTGTGGCGCCTGGCAACGGATTGGGACGATTACGCATGGCAAATGCGTGATGTCGTCGAGGCGTGCGACGTCCTCGTCAATCCGTATGAAGGCGAACGGGCGGACCCCAATGACCCCGAGGGGGAGCGCGGGGGATTCGCACCGCGGTGGGAAGGGCGCGTGCTCACCCACTTCGAATCCCGCGGCATCCACGACGAACGCCATGCACACGACATCGAAGCGATCCGGGAGCCTCGACTGCCACGCACACAGCCCGCGAGCGAAAACCCCCAGCAGTGAGCCCGCAGCTGCCCGACGGAATGCGCTGGCCACAATCTGGCGCTATCAGCTCTGAAAACGCGCAGCCCGAGCTTCACCGACCCCTCAGCATTTACGTCCACGTACCTTTTTGCCGCGTGAGGTGCGGGTACTGTGACTTCAACACCTACACTGTTGGGTTCGGTCCGGGGGCCGACCGCGATACGTACGCGGACAGTGTCAGCAGCGAAATCTCTTTGGCGGCACGCGTGCTGGACGAGGCGGGGCTGGGACAGACACCTGCACGCACCGTCTTCTTCGGCGGCGGCACGCCCACCATGCTGGACACCAGTGCCCACGCGCGTATGCTGCACGATCTCGCAGACCGAATCGGAATTGCCCAAGGTGCAGAGGTTACCTGCGAGGCAAACCCGGAAACCGTTGACGAGCAGTCTGTCAAGAGGCTTGCAGATGCCGGGGTGACACGACTGTCGGTGGGCATGCAAAGCGCAGTTCCGCGAATCTTGCACACCCTGGATCGTCAGCACCGCCCCGAACGTGTCGGCCAGGTGATCGAGTGGGCGCGCGCAGCAGGACTGGACGTATCCGTTGACATCATCTACGGCACGCCGGGTGAATCACTCGATGACTGGGCCACAACAGTGCAGGCAGCGTGCGACCTGCAGCCCGACCACATCAGTGCCTACGCACTGGTCATTGAGGACGGCACCAAGATGGCGGCGCAGGTTGCTCACGGGCAGCTGCCCATGCCTGATCCGGATGACGAAGCCGACAAGTATGAACTGCTCGACCAGATGATACGCAGCGCCGGATACCGCTGGTACGAGATCTCGAACTTTGCTCGCGAAGAGGCAGATGAAGCAGGGCTTCCAGCCACCGAACTGCGGCACGCGTCCCGTCATAACCTGGCCTACTGGCGCGACTGGAACTGGTGGGGCTTTGGCCCCGGTGCCCATTCGCATATCGGGCGCGCCCGCTGGTGGAACGTCAAACACCCGCGTGCCTGGGCTGGTCGCCTTCGATCCGCGCAGTCACCGGCCGCCGCCGGTGAAATCCTCGATGACCAGACGCGTTACCTGGAGCGCGTCCTGTTGAGAGTGCGCACGTCAGATGGCATCGCGCTAGGCGAGGTTGCCGCTCACGCGGGCAGGGAGAACGCCTCGCAAACCTGTCACCGTCTGCGTGACGAAGGCCTGCTGGACTCAGAGGCGCTGGAGCGTGGCCACATCGCACTGACCCTGCGTGGCAGGCTTCTGGCTGATTACGTGACGCGCGAGCTCACTGACTAGGCGCATCTTTTTCGCCCGTACAATAGCCGGGTGATGGATGACCCGTATGGCACAAATATCTTCGAGTTTGACCCGCATCGCGATGGGCCCGACGCGCATCGCCCGCGCTCGCGAGAGGTCCACGTTGAGCCTGGCATGGTCCTCGAAGATGTCACCACCGGATTCGTGGGCGCGGTCATCCGGACTGAAAAATCCGCAGGGATCTACGTGATCGAGTTGGAAGATCGACGAGGGAGACGCCGCAGCTTTCCCTTGGGCGGTGGATTCTGGCTCGATGGCCGACCGATTATTGCCCTGCCGCCATTGCCTCGCGCGCAGGCGACGCCTCAGAACGCAGGATCGGTGTCCGCCAGTGGGCGGGCGGTGACCAATTCTGGGTCGCGACGCGCCCGCCCGGAAGAATCGGCGCGCACGCATCCGCGTGTGGCTCGCCAGTCACGAATCTGGGTCGAAGGGCGCCACGATGCTGACCTGGTCCAATACGTGTGGGGTGATGACCTGGCAGATGTAGGGGTTGTGGTCGAACTGCTCGAAGGGGTCGATAACCTGGAAGCCGTTCTGGAAGAGTTTTCGCCCACGCCTCACGCACGTGCAGGAATACTGGTCGATCACATGGTGTCCGGTTCGAAGGAATCCCGTATTGCTCACAGCGTGCAGCAGCGGTGGGGGGACAGCGTCCTCATTGTTGGGCACCCGTTCGTTGATATCTGGCAGGCGGTCAAGCCGGCGCGTGTTGGACTCGACACGTGGCCGGCGATCCCGCGATCCGTTGACATCAAAGTGGGAACCCTTCAGGCGCTGGGCTGGCCTCATGCCTCGCAGGCTGATATTGCGCAGGGGTGGCGACGAATCTTGCGCACTGTGCGCGACTATCGTGACCTCGAGCCGGCACTGCTTGGCAGGGTTGAAGAGCTCATTGATTTTGTGACCGCGCAGGGAACGCTCTAGCCGACAATGCGCCGTGGGAACGCATGTACGCCCTGAGCAATACACGCGGATTTTCCACCGCAGCCGGTGAGAGGAAATCACCTGAACGGAGTAGAATTGGCACTCAGACAGGGTGAGTGCCAAATGTGGCGTTTGTGTCGCAGACATGGACGTGCCACAGCACCACCACAGAACGGATCGTGGAAAGGACACAACATGGCCACTGATCGCAGGCTCGACGTCTTGCGTGCGATCGTGTCGCAGTACGTCCACACCCGCGAACCCGTCGGCTCGAAAATGATCGCCGCAACGCAGGATTTAGGCGTCTCACCGGCAACCATTCGCAACGACATGGCTGTGCTGGAAGAAAATGATCTGATCTACCAGCCTCACACCTCTGCCGGGCGAGTTCCCACTGAAAAGGGCTACCGCCTCTTCGTCGACACGCTCTCTGAGATCAAACCGATGAGCGCACCCGAGAAGCGGGCGATTGAGACTTTCCTCGGCCAGTGCGTTGACCTCGAAGACGTCGTGAACAGGACTGTTCGACTGCTTGCGCAAGTCACCAGGCAGGTCGCGGTCGTCCAGTACCCTTCGCTGTCCACGTCCACACTGCTCCGAGTCGAACTGGTTGACCTCGCACCGCATCGAGTCTTGCTGATCGTCATTACGAACGAGGGACGCGTGGAAGAACGCATGCTGGAATTCCCCCAGCAGGTTCCCCCACATGTCATCTCATTTCTGCGCGAAAAGCTCAACGACGAATGCGAGAACCACACTGCCGACAAGGTGCGTACCATCGTTGATGAGATCAGGAATCAGGCTCCAAGCGGGCATCAGAACTTCGTCGACGCCGTGTGCAGTGCACTGACGGAACTACTGCATCCCACAGCAGCTGAATCGCGCGTCGTCATCGCGGGGATGTCCCACCTGACGCGTTCACATGTGGATTTCACCGATATCGGCGCGCTGTTGGACGCCCTCGAAGAACATGTGGTGCTGTTGCGATTGCTGTCAGAATTGGACGAGGAACATTCCAGCGGTGACGTGCATGTGTCGATCGGGACGGAAAACCCTGACGGAGCGTTCGCGGAAACATCCGTCATATCAGGAACGTACGGGACGTCCAGTGGAGCGGTCGCGCACCTCGGTGTCATCGGTCCGACGCGCATGGACTACGGGCGCACGATGTCAACCGTCAGGGCAGTTGCGTCCTACTTGTCGAAATACCTAGCGTCATGAGTGCACACATCTGCCACACTGACATGTCCGGCGCGAGCTGCTTGTCGGAACAACGCTTGTCGAAACAACGAGGGAATTGAATCGAGTGAACGACTACTACGAGATCTTGGGCGTCTCGAGGGATGCCTCACCGGAAGAGATCAAGAAGGCCTATCGCAGGAAGGCTCGACAACTGCATCCTGACTACGCCGGGCCTGATTCCGAAGAAGCCTTCAAGGAACTTTCAGTTGCCTACGAAACACTGTCAAACCCTGACAAGCGCCAAATGTATGACCTCGGTGGACCTGAAGCTGTGCACGGGGGCGGAGCAGGCGGCTACGGGTTTGGCGGTGGCGGTATGCCATTCGACTTCTCCGACATCTTCGACACTATGTTCGGCGGGGGAGGATTCGCCTCATCAGGCGGGCCGGCCTCGCGTGCCACACATGGCTCAGACCAGCTGTTGACCATTGACGTTACCCTGGAAGAAGCTACCTTCGGTGTCACCAAGAACATCGAAGTGGATACCTATGTGCTGTGTGCGCGATGTGAAGGTTCGTGCTGCGAGCCGGGCACTCAGCCGCGCGCCTGCTCAGGGTGCCACGGGTCGGGCAGCGTGACCCGGATGCAGCGTTCACTGCTGGGCGTCATCCGCACGCAAAGCCCGTGCCCGGACTGTGGCGGACACGGTTCCATAATCGACCAGCCCTGCTCGGAATGTTCCGGTGACGGCAGGGTGCGCACGCGCCGCTCGATGAAGGTGGATATTCCTGTGGGTGTGACAACGGGAACCCGTATCCGCATGAGTGGCCGTGGCGATGTCGGCATGGGAGGTGGTCCCGCAGGAGACCTCTACCTTGAGGTGCGTGAAAAGAAGCACCCGATTTTCACGCGCCGAGGCGATGACCTTCACACGTGGGTCACCATTCCGATGACCACGGCGGCGCTGGGCACCGTGTTCGAGCTGGACACGCTCGATGGCGCGAAGGAAGTCACCATTAAACCCGGTACGCAGCCGCAGGAAACAGTGACACTGTCGGGTCTGGGAGTGGGGCGCTTGTCGCGTTCGGGCCGGGACGCCGGCCGAGGTGACCTGCAGGTCCATATTGATGTGGAGATTCCACGCAAATTGGATCAGCGCTCACGCGAAATCCTGGAAGAACTGGCTGCCAATCGTGGAGAGGACCGCGTGGAGCCGCGACGGGCCGATCAGTCAGTCTTTGACCGTATCCGCGAAAAGTTCACGAATCAGGAGCACCCATGACCGCTCCTGTCTTCTTCGCTGACGACCTCAATTCCGGCTTATCCACCATTGCCGAGGGGGATCACGTCCACCTGGGCGGAGCCGAAGGTAAACATGCTGCCACGGTGCGCCGCATGCAGGTTGGAGATGAGCTTGATCTTGTGAATGGGGAAGGGTGCCGAGCACAGTGCCGCGTGCGAGCCGTTGACGGTCAGGAACTGGATCTGGTGGTGGAGCACGTCATGTGTGAACCTGCCTCTGATCCGCACCTGATCCTCGTGCAGGCCCTGGCGAAAGGTGGACGCGATGAGCAGGCCATCGAAACGTCGACGGAGATCGGTATCGACAGCGTGATCCCTTGGCAGGCGCACCGCTCCATCGTCAGGTGGACCGGGTCGAAAGCAGAGCGTGCACGCAGCAAATGGATCAACATTGTGCGCGCAGCAGCTAAGCAGTCACGACGCGCGTGGATTCCGCAGGTTCTGGAATCGATGGATTCGCGCGCTCTTGCCCGGTGGACTCAGGATCGCTGCTCGCATGGTGATGTCGTCTTCATGTGTCACGAACAGGCCACTGTGTCGATCCTGGAGGCTATGAGCCAACTGGGGCTGACGGTCGCTGGGTCTGCATTTCCTCGGAAGGATGGAACCGCCAAGGCGGTTGGTGTGTCACCGCGCAGCATTGCCATCATTGTCGGGCCTGAAGGTGGCATCGATGATGACGAATATGCGACCCTGACTGAGGTAGGCGCCATCCCGGTTCTTCTGGGGCCGACCGTCCTGCGCTCTTCAACTGCCGGCCCCGTTGCCACCACGCTGATACGCGCGCTGACGACATGGCGTCACGAGGCGTCTACTGACAGGCAGGATGCCCATGTTGCAGGCTCCCCCATACGATAAAGTAGAGACACGATGGATGCAGATGCAAAGGAATGTGTGGCCCACCGCATGACACGCGTATGAGTGAGCAAAACACGACGCATAACGACCCGACACTGGCGATGTCAACCCGCCGCGTCGAGATCCCATCGCATGTCGAACCCATTCAGCTGCTGGGAACATCGGATCAGATTCTGCGCGCACTGGAACGCGGCTTTCCAACCGTCCGTTTCTTCGTCGCCGGACGCACCATCACGATGACGGGTTCGTCAGGAACCATTGACGTCGCCGCTCAACTGGTAAGTGAACTGGTTGACCTCACGGCATCCGGCACGATGCTTGATGTGCCCGGCGTTGAACACGCCATCCGGCTGCTGACCGCTCCTCAGCCGCGCGCCGGCCAGGACACTTCCGACGACATCGTCACTGCTGACGGCCACACCATTCACCCGCAATCCCCAGGGCAGAGCAGCTACATCAAGGCCATTGAACGCTCGGTTGTGGTCTTCGGGATCGGCCCGGCCGGCACCGGCAAGACATACCTGGCAATGGCCCAGGCTGTGCGCGCATTGCTCTCGGGCGAGGTTCGGCGCGTTGTGCTGACACGTCCCGCGGTGGAAGCGGGGGAGAACCTCGGCTTTCTGCCAGGATCTCTCACTGAAAAGATCGACCCGTATCTCAGGCCCCTGTACGACGCCCTGCATGACATGATCGATCCACAGGCACTGCCGCAACTGATGGCTGCCGGCACAATCGAAGTGGCGCCCCTGGCGTACATGCGCGGACGCACCCTGAACGACTCCTTCATAATCCTGGATGAGGCGCAGAACACGACGCCCTCGCAAATGAAAATGTTCCTGACACGTCTGGGCTTTAACTCGCACATGGTTGTCACGGGCGACGTGTCCCAAATCGACCTTCCCGGAGGAACCCGATCGGGGTTGAACGTCGTGCAGGATATTCTGACAGATATCGACAATGTCGAATTTTGCTACATGACCAGCGCGGACGTCGTCCGGCACCCCCTGGTCGGACAGATCATCGACGCGTATTCCCGGTGGGAAGAACGCGCCCACAGGCAGGCCGACACGCGCTCCGCGACGCGCACCGGCCGCAGGTCACGAAGGAATGATCATGACTGAAGTGATAAACGAAACGGAATGTGAGATTGACGAGTCTGAATTCGCCGCACTCGCAGACTACGTTCTGATGCAGATGCATGTGGCAACGACAGCTGAACTTAACATCTTGTTCATCGATCCCGAACCGATGGCAGATCTGCACGTCAAGTGGCTCGGCCTGGAAGGACCGACTGACGTGATGAGCTTCCCGATGGATGAGCTGCGGCCGGGAACCGACGACAAACCCACCGAGGGTGTACTGGGGGATATCTGTATCTGCCCGCAGGTTGCGCACAAACAGGCCAAAGAAGCGGGGCACTCTGCCGCTGAAGAGATGCTGCTGCTGGCGACGCACGGCATGCTGCACCTGATGGGATACGACCATGCTGAGGAGGAGGAAAAGGAAGAAATGTTTGCCCTGCAACGCAAACTCCTGCTGACATTCCTGGCAACACGATCATGATCCCTTTCGCTCACCAGCCATCCCCGTCAGGTCTGTCGGATACTGCTCCTGTTGCAGTGCTGATCGCCGTATCCGTGATCTGCCTGCTGCTGGCGGGAATCCTCGCCACCATCGAAACCGCGTTTTCCCGACTGTCGAGGGCGGCCGCGGAAGACCTTGTCGAAGAAGGCCGCAAACGTGCTCCTCAGCTGGTTGACTTGCTTGCGCAGCGCAGGCGCACCGCGTTGACCCTGCGCACAGTGCGCATGTTTGTGCAGGTCATCGCCGCCGTCGGTATCACCCTGGCGCTGGTGCACCCGTCGCTGAGGTGGTGGCTTATCGGCATCATTGCAGTCGCTGCGGTGGGTTTGATCGAATTGTTCGCCGTGGTGATGCTGCCGATACCGTTGGGTACGCGTAACCCTGAACGCATGGCGTTGGTTGGAACGCCTCTGGCGTCGCGGCTGGTTGCCATCTCTCACATTGCCGACCCCATTGTCCGTTTCGTACGCAAGCGCCTGCCTCAGTCGGACCAAACCGATGCGGAAGCGCGGCAGGAAATGGCTGACGACCTGCGCGAAATGGTCGACCAGGTTGGTGAAACAGAAGGCTTTGAAGAAGAAGATCGCGAGATGCTGCGATCCGTGTTTGAACTGGGGCACACGGTGGTGCGCGAGGTGATGGTGCCGCGCACCGAGATGATCACCGCGACCGTGGATCTGCCAGCTTCCAAAGCACTGCGACTGTTCATCCGATCAGGGTTTTCCCGCTTGCCTGTCATTGGTGAGGATATCGACGACGTGCGCGGCATCCTGTACTTCAAGGACGTCATTTCGCGCATGGTGCATGATGCGGGCAGTAATGATCTGACCGCTTCCCACATGATGCGACAGGCAGTTTTTACTGTGGAGACCAAACCGGCTGACGATCTGCTGCACCAGATGCAGGCTGAGCACTTCCACATGGCGCTGGTCGTCGACGAGTACGGTGGGATCTCTGGCCTGGTCACCCTGGAAGACCTGATCGAGGAAGTCGTGGGCGAAGTGACCGATGAGCATGACCGTCGCGAAATCGAGCCGGAAGAGGTCGCCGAAGGGGTGTGGCGAGTCCCGTCCCGATTCCCGATCGACGAGCTGGGCGAGCTTTTCGGCATGGAGCTCGAGGACGATGATGTGGACTCGGTCGGCGGTTTGCTGACCAAGGCGATTGACCGTGTGCCGCTGCCCGGCGCTCGCGGTGAAATGGACGGCATCTACATGCTGGCCGAGGAGGCACGAGGGCGACGCCGTCAGGTCGGCACCGTTGTCTGCGCACTGTCGCCACTGCCGACCACGTTCGAGGACGGTTTCCGCATCCTCGACGAATCACAACTGCTTGAACTGAGCTGCACGCCGGAGAGCGAGGACACCGATGAATGACCGTGATGACCAGTGGGACGACTCCACTGACGAGTGGGATGACGCCTCTGAAGAACAGGTGCGTGACGAGGTCGCCAGCATTCGCGACGCACGTCAGGAAGCCGAGCAGGCTGCCGATGCGCACGGACTGATGTCGCTGACCTACCCGGAGGGTTTTCGTGCCGGATTCGTTTCGGTTGTCGGGCGCCCCAACGTCGGAAAATCCACGTTGACCAACGCAATGGTCGGCCAGAAAGTGGCGATCACGTCAGGTAGGCCTGAAACGACGCGCCATAACATACGCGGAATTGTCCATAGGGACACCTCGCAGCTCGTCATCGTCGATACGCCCGGATACCATCGCCCTCGAACCTTATTGGGTAAACGCCTCAATGACATGGTCCGAGAAGCACTGGCTGAGGTGGACTGCGTGGTGTTCTGCCTGCCGGCCGATCAGAAGATCGGGCCGGGGGACCGTTTTATTGCCCGCGAACTGGTTGATGTGCGCCGCCCCGTCATCGCAGTTGCCACGAAAATCGATCTGGTGCCGAAAGACCGTCTGATGAAACACCTGCTGGCGATTGACCGGCTGGGATCGTGGGAAGCGATCGTCCCGGTCAGCGCTCAGACAGGTGAGCAGGTGGAGGAATTGATTTCCGTGCTCTCGCGCACTGTCCCTGAATCCGCGCCGCTGTATCCGCGAGATGACGTGACGGATGAATCCCGCGACACCCTCATTGCTGAATACATTCGCGAAGCAGCGCTTGAAGGCATTCGCGAGGAGCTGCCGCACTCCCTGGCGGTGCAGGTCGAAGAAATTATCGAGCGCCCGGCCAAGGAGGGCGATTTGCGCCCACCTCTGCTGGATATCCACGTCAATGTCTATGTGGAACGTGACTCCCAAAAGGCGATCATCATTGGACGAGGCGGGTCGCGCCTGCGTGACATCGGCACGAAGTCCCGCAAGCAAATCGAGGAGCTGCTGGGACGCAGAGTCTTCCTGGATCTGCATGTGCGCACCGCCAAAGATTGGCAGTCAGATCCGAAAATGTTGGGCCGCCTCGGTTTTTGAGTAAATGACTATTCGGTAAACAGCAGGTGACTGTGCATTAACTGATGCTAATGGAATGGGGGTGACCTGCAACGTTGTCACATAATGGAAGGAGTGTGACAAGCGGCACCCGCAAGAGGTTAGAATCACATACAGTGGATGGGTCGATGGTGCCCCATCCACGCAAGGAGAGGAGAACGAGTGTGACGCAACCTCCCGACCTCACCGCCCCTGAATCTACCGCGCCCGAATCGACCGGCTCTGACACTCGCGATGCCTCGCTGATCGTCCGCGCCCCCGCAGTCGCCGGATTCTTCTACCCAGATAGTCCAACCGATATTGAGTCAACTGCCAGTGCGCTGATTGATCGTGCCCGCCAACACAACGCCCCGGCTGACAGTGAGGCACACCCGGCACGCGCAATCATCGTGCCCCACGCCGGTTGGCGATACTCGGGCGATCTTGCTGCGCTGGGCTGGGCGTACGCGGCGCGCAGTCGCCCCCGAACCACACGAATCGTCCTGCTCGGCCCGACCCACCGTGTCGCCATCCGGGGAATCGCGCTGCCCGGTGCGGACCGGTTCGGAACACCGGCTGCAATGCTCTATATCCCCACCCGTGACATCCTCGAATCCACGCGCACGTGCGTCGAACCTGTCCACTGCGACGAAGGCACCCACCGGGATGAACACGCGCTGGAAGTCCAGGTCCCTTTCATCACGGCACTGTTCGGAGACGACGTCGAACTCGTGCCCCTCAACGTCGGAGAAGCCTCTCCCACAGCAGTTGCCGACGTGATCGACGCGCTCACCTCGCCCACCACGCTGATCGCAGTCAGCTCAGACCTCTCGCACTACCACACATACGACGAGGCGCGCCGCATCGACCAACGCACCATCGACATGATCGAACGAGGACAGTACCCCGTTGAACCCGAGCAGGCCTGCGGCGCCCGTCCCATGAACGGCCTGCTCGAATATGCCCAGAGACACTCTCTGACGGTGACCGCGCTTGGCTCACACAACTCCGGAGACGTCCTGGGAGGTGACACCGCACGTGTCGTCGGATACGCAGCGTTTGCACTGACTGACGAAAAGGACTGACCCAGATGCCAACACCACTGCCAGACAATGCGGGACGCATCCTGGTTCCACTGGCGCGAGGAGCCATACGGCTCAGGCTGCAGGGAACACGTACCGACCAGATTGTCATGAACTCCCTACCGGCACCGCACGACCGGCCCGAATGGCTGCAGGAACCAGGAGCAAGCTTTGTGACGCTGACGATCAACTCTCATCTGCGAGGATGCATTGGGTCGCTCTCACCGCGCGGATCTTTGTACGACGACGTCATCCATAATGCCCTCGCAGCCGCCTTCCACGACCCGCGTTTCGATCCCCTTGACGCAACTGAATATCCGAGCATCAGCGTGGAGGTGTCGGTGCTGTCGGCCCCGGTGGCCCTGCCGGCATTGAGTGAGAAAGCGGTGCTTGAATCGTTGCGCCCCGGAATTGACGGGGTCGTCCTGATCGCCGGTCCGACTCGGCGCGCCACTTTTCTGCCGCAGGTGTGGGACGACCTTGCGGATCCAGCTGACTTCTTCGCCCACCTCAAACGCAAGGCAGGCCTTCCCACTACCTGGTGGTCGCCGGACGCCCGAGTGGAAACCTACACGGTGCGAGCCTTCACCGACCAGGACGCGGATGGTGACGATGATGCGCCGACCAGTGCGTCAGACATGACCGACCGATAAAACCACGCAGCGCCATGTCCACACCTGCACACACGATCACCGGGCGCTGGCAAACACGCCTCGATGACGGTCGAGTGCGCTGTGACTTGTGCCCGCGTGCATGCAAACTGCGCGATGGGCAGCGTGGATACTGCTTTGTGCGGGAGCGTCGCGGCGCTGACATTGTGCTGTCAACCTGGGGGCGCTCCAGCGGCTTTTGCGTGGACCCCATTGAAAAGAAACCACTCGCGCACTTCTACCCTGGTACCGCTGTGCTCTCATTTGGTACCGCCGGATGCAATCTGGGATGCAGGTTCTGCCAGAACCACGAGATCTCAGCGGCTCGACAATGGGACCTCCTGGCCGAACGCGCAACGCCTCATATGGTCGCAGACGCGGCAGTGAGACATCATATTCCTGCGGTCGCATTCACGTACAACGATCCCGTGATCTACGCCGAGTATGCTATCGATACGGCTCTGGCATGCCACGAGGCGGGCGTGCGCACCGTAGCTGTGACTGCTGGCTACATTTCTCCGAAAGCTCGATCTGAGTTCTTCGCGCCTATGGACGCGGCAAATATTGACCTCAAAGGCTTCACGGAAGAGATGTACTGGCATCTGACAGGCGCTCACCTGCGCGACGTCCTGGAGACGATCGCATGGGTCGCTGAGCGGGACAGCACCTGGCTGGAACTGACAACCCTGCTGATCCCTGGACACAATGATTCATCTGAGGAAATCCGCAGCCAGTGCCGGTGGATCCTGCGTGAGTGCGGCCCTGATGTGCCTGTGCATTTTTCAGCATTCCATCCTGACCACAAAATGCGCACCACTGCACCGACTCCACCTGAAACTTTGCGCCGAGCCCGCTCCATTGCACTCGACGAAGGGCTGCATTACGTGTACTGCGGCAATGTTCACGACATCGAAGCGGATACCACCACATGCGCCTCCTGCGGGCACGAACTCATCGTGCGCGACTGGTACCGCCTCATCAGCTACGACGTAACAGCTAACGGGACGTGTCCGGCGTGCGGGGCCAGAATTCCCGGTCGCTTCGACGAGGGCGGCCCCGGCGAAGCCTCTGCGCATTCCTTCCAGGTCGCCTTGTCATGAAACAGCTCAAGAACCGGCGCCACTACGTCCCTCGACCTATCATGTTCGAGTGAATAAGGAAGACACAAACCGCCCGGGAAGCTGCCGCATTCCTCGGAGCCAGATGATTCCAGTGGGTCCGCACGAGGGTCGCTACGTGATGTATGAGCCTGTCACGCATCACGCATATCTCACGGTAGACAACGATGACCGTGGAGCAGCCGCACAGGGCGGGGGACTGATCGGAGCATTCCTTCTTGCGCCGCTGACGATGTGGCTGGTAACCAAGCTCCCCGCTGATTTGAGCGGCGGCGCCTACATCGCACTCTTCTGTGCCGCGACGCTGCTGGGCGGAGCGGTTGCCGCCTGGCTGTATCATGCAGGCATCCGTCAGAAGATGAACCTGCACAGATGGAATGCGGGAGGCAACGACCTGCTGGCTGCTCGTTCACGCAACAGAGTGCGTGAGGTTTGTGCGTTCATCATCATGGTCATATTCGTGTTGCTTATTCCAGTCATGGCTTGGGCATACTTTGCGGTACCAACAGCCGCAGCGTTGACTCTGTATATCCCGGCGCTCGTCCTGTCGCCCATCTCGGTATATGCAGTGATCAGCACCCTGCGTCTGCAGGCATGTGCTCGCAGATGGCGTGCACAGGCCGCACGCGCTGATAACAGTTCTAACAGCGCCGGCTGACGCATGAACTGACGCAGGCGCGGTGCGCATCAACAGTTTTGGCATCGTCGATTCAAACGTCAACTGCACGGGAACTGGCGTCCGACCAGCGGCGCGTAGTGTCCACTTTGTGAAACGCGTGCGGCGCGGTGGTCCCAATCTCATTACGGTGGAGATCATGATGCAGCGCGCACTCCTGCTTATGTGCCGCGACGAGGCCTGAAAAGGCCGGAACCTCGTCGCGGCGTTTGTCGACCCCGGTCAAGCCGGTTCGCCACCGGAATCGACACCAGCAGGAAAGAAGAAAGCAGATGCGCACAACAGCCAACGTTCCCACACCTCAAGCCAGCCCCAAGCCGGTTGCCAAGTACATTCCATTCCTGGAATCCAACCCCATCGACCTGCCCACGCGCACATGGCCTACCAAGCGTATGACACGCGCCCCGCGCTGGCTGTCCACCGACCTGCGTGACGGCAACCAGGCACTGATCGAGCCGATGGATCCCACGCGCAAGCGTGCCATGTTCGATTTGCTGGTCTCACTGGGGTACAAGGAAATCGAGATTGGATTCCCAGCGGCATCGCAAACCGACTACGACTTTGTTCGCTCTCTGATTGACGATGAGGCGATCCCTGAAGACGTGACAGTGTCTGTGCTGACACAATCACGCACCGAACTCATTGAGCGCACCATCGACGCCCTCGTCGGCATTCCCCGGGCAACGGTTCACCTGTACAACGCAACGTCGCCACTGTTCCGCGAGCTCGTCTTCCGTATGGACAAGGCACAAACCGTTGACCTGGCACAAAGCGGCACCCGGGAAATCATGGCGCGGGCAGAAAAAGTCCTCTCAGATGACACGATCTTCGGCTTCGAATACTCACCGGAAATCTTCGTGGACACGGAGCTGGACTTCGCAGCCGAAATCTGCGAAGCAGTCATGGATATCTGGCAGCCTGACGACGACCGTGAAATTGTGCTGAATCTGCCGGCAACGGTGGAGCGCGCAACGCCTAACGTGTTTGCCGACCAGATCGAATGGATGTCAACGAACCTGTCGAGGCGTGGCCACATCGCACTGTCTGTCCATCCGCATAATGACCGCGGAACGGGTGTTGCAGCAGCGGAACTGGCGTTGCTGGCCGGCGCTGACCGCGTAGAGGGATGCCTGCTTGGACAGGGGGAACGAACCGGCAACGTCGACCTGGTCAACCTCGGCCTGAACATGATGAGCCAGGGTATCGATCCGGGTATTGACTTTTCCGACGTGGATCGCATCCGGCACACGGTGGAACACTGCACCATGATGGAAACCCCGCCGCGTATGCCCTACGTGGGGGACCTGGTTTACACGTCCTTCTCCGGATCGCACCAGGACGCCATCAAGAAGGGCTTCGAAGCCCGCAAGAAGAAAGTTGCGGAAGCCGGCGGAGATGAAAACGCTGTGCCGTGGGGCATTCCGTACCTGCCGATCGACCCGCACGACGTGGGTCGCTCCTACGAGGCGATCGTGCGCGTCAACTCCCAATCCGGTAAGGGCGGCGTCGCCTACCTCATGTCGACCGCACACCACATGGAACTGCCGCGACGCCTGCAAATCGAATTCTCACGCATCGTTCAGCGTCACACAGATTCCTTTGGCGGAGAGATCAACTCCAAAAACCTGTGGAAGATCTTCACCGACGAATACCTGCCTGCCGACGAGGCAAGCGGCCTGGCCCCGTGGGGACGCTTCGAAATGGGAGACTTCCACCTGCACACGCGCGGCAAAGAGCAGGAAGTGGAACTGCGCGGTGAGATCCTGGACCAGGGACAGCCCGTTGCCATCAGCGCCGTGGGAACCGGCCCGATCGACGCTTTCGTCGCAGCTATGCACGACTTCGACCTGGATGTGCGCATCCTCGACTACTCTGAGCACGCCATGAGCCAGGGACGTGACGCCACCGCAGCCGCATATGTGGAAGCAGCGGTCGACGGCCAGATCGTCTGGGGGGTCGGCATCGATTCGTCCATCACGACAGCCACATACAAGGCCGTTATTTCCGCCATGAACCGCGCTTTGCGCTAATAGCACATTGACGGTGCCGGTCGACGTGTCCTGTGGCACCTCGACCGGCCTGTGAGACAATGCGAGCGTGATCAGAAGCTACCGAGACCAGGCGATCGTCCTTCGTACTCACAAACTGGGGGAAGCTGACCGTATCGTCTGCCTGCTCACCAAGGAAAACGGGCAGGTACGCACGGTAGCCAAGGGAGTGCGCCGCACCACCTCGAAATTCGGTGCGCGCCTGGAACCGTTCTCACTGATCGACGTGCAGCTGCATCGTGGCCGCTCATTCGACATTGTGACGCAGGTGGAAATGCTGCGTCCCTACGGCACTCAACTGGCTTCGGACTTCGATTTGTTCGCCGCCGGAACCGTCATGGTGGAAACAGCCGAACGCCTCACGGCCGATTCAGCTGACGGCGCACACGCTCAATACTCACTCCTGCTCGGAGCACTCCACGCGCTGGCCAACCTGCGTCATGACCCGGTCCTCATCGTCGATTCGTATCTTCTACGCGCCCTGTCAGTGGCGGGGTGGGCACCCTCGTGCTTCGCATGCGCCAGTTGCGGCAAGCCCGGCCCGCACACGTCCTTCTCCATTTCCGAGGGTGGCGCGCTGTGCGACGAGTGTCAAAGCGAAGGGGGAGTGGCCGTCTCGGAGAACACGATGGAACTGATGGGGCACCTCCTGGCCGGAAACTGGGATCAGGCTGACCGCACCGAAGCGTATGACCGGCAACGCGTCGCACACCTGACATCGGCGTATACGCAGTGGCATTTGGAACGTAAGCTGCGCGCACTCCAGCTCTTCGAAAGGAAACGGGCATGACATCTGCCCAGGCTCCGGTTGATCGGGCACCATCAGATCCCACTGCTCCTGTGCTGGGTCCGGGTCAGTGGTCCCAACCGGTTCCCGTTTTTGACCGCGTGCCTCGCCACGTCGCCCTCGTGATGGATGGAAATGGTCGATGGGCCAATGCTCGCGGATTGAATCGCACGGCAGGGCATCACGCCGGAGAATACTCCCTGATGGACACGATCGCCGGTGCCATTGACGCAGGCGTGCGCTATCTGAGCGTCTACACCTTTTCGACGGAAAACTGGAAACGTTCCCCGGCTGAAGTGCGTTTCATCATGAACTACGCGCCCGATGTGCTCACGCGCAGGACGGGCCAACTTGATGAATGGGGTGTGCGCGTGCGATGGAGCGGCCGGCGACCCAAACTGTGGAAGTCCGTTATTCACGCCCTGGAAAAAGCTGAGCGCGCCACCGAATCGAACCGGACGCTCGATCTGATTATGTGTGTCAACTACGGTGGGCGCGCCGAAATTGTGGACGCTGCACGCACGATTGCCATGGAGATTGCTGACGGGACGATGAAGCCGGCTGGCGTGACTGAACGGACGTTTGCGCGCCACTTGTATCTGCCCGATGTGCCAGATGTCGACCTGATGATTCGCACCTCAGGCGAGCAACGTATTTCGAACTACCTGCTCTGGCAGCTGGCGTACGCGGAGATGATGTTCGTGGATACGCCGTGGCCGCAATTTGACCGCAGTGAACTGTGGAAATGTCTGGCGTCCTACGGGAAACGTGATCGCCGTTTCGGTGGCGCCGTCAACTCACCGCACGCGCCGCTTCGGTGAGCGTCCTACTGTGCTGATACCGGGGATTCCTCGCACGTCAGGACTTCCTGAGGTGCCGCTTTGGGGTGCGAGTGACGGTAGATGAGCCAGCTGGCCAGAATAATCACCGCCAGAGCGATCCCGATCCATGAAATCGGAGAGCCTGCGATTGCGCCGATGGCAGCGACCCACACAGCCAGCAGCCCCAGCCCGTACATGATCGACCACGCTACGCACCCGGGAAGCATCGCGAGGGTATAGGTGCGCCACTTCAACCGGACAATTCCGGCATCGGCATTGACCGCTGTCTGAACACCGACGGTGAGGAAACACAGCGGGATGATCAAAAGCCCCCATTTTTCGAGCAGTTCTGCACCGCGGCGGGGAACAGGCCCGTTAAACCAGCGGGCGATCGCGCCGATGAGGCCGGAGTGTCCGTCACCTTTCAGGGCGCCCGTGGCGGCGCCTCGACCAAGCCAATAGGTGCCCTGGGCGCGCAAGAAGACGACAAAGAACAGGAAGATGAAAAGAGGCAGCCCGCTTGAGGCCCACTGGGGAACTGGCATCAGGCTTCGTCATCCTCAACAGCGCCGCACTCAGAGCACAGACCGAATACTTCGAGCGAATGGGCAACCTCAGTGAAGCCGTGCTGCGAGGCGATCTGAGAAATCCAGGATTCTGCTTCGCTGACTTCGATCTCTTCAGTGTGACCGCAGTTGCGGCACACCAGGTGGTGGTGGTGGCCTTCATCTTCGCACAGACGGAACATCGATTCGCCATCGTCCATGCGCAGGACATCGACGACATTCATCTCAGCCAGTGCCTGCAGATTGCGGTAGACCGTCGCTAGGCCGACGCGCTGCCCCTGATTTGTCAGGTCGTCGTAGATCCGCTGTGCGGAACGAAAGTCCTTGTCACGACGCAGCTCGTTAAAGACGGATTGACGTTGCCGAGTCATCCGCTGCACGATGTCCCCCTCTTGCCGACCCTGAAGTAAATCTTCTCGTTCTTGGAAGCATACAGGGTTGAGGCGAGAAATGGAGATTACAGTGTGTCATCTGCTGTTGGTGTGCCCATCCGATCGGGGGAGTCAGGATGCGCCGAATGAGCGTGAGGATCACCGGCAATCAGATGCGTATGTCCGCCGGTGACCTGGAGGCGTCGCCCTCGTCGAATTCCGTCAATGGCAGCCTTGATGACGAATCCGAGGATGTATACGACGATAGCTGCCACCACGATGAGTGCGCCGGGGGAGACATCCACGAAGTAGGTCACCACAAGGCCGCCGACACATAGCACGGTTCCCAGAGCCATTGCGCAGGCCATTGTGGAGCGGAAGGAACGGGTGACGAGTTGCGCGATTGCGACCGGGACGATCATCAGGGCCGACACCAGGAGCGAGCCCACGACGCGCATCGCAACTGCGACAGTTAACGCCGACAGGATCGCGATGAGGATGGACAGGGCAGCCACCGGAAGGCCGGTTGAGTGCGCGAAGTCCTCATCATCGGTCACTGCGTACAGTGCAGGCGACAATCTCAGGCCGATGAGCAAGATGAGTGCACACAGCGCGCCAATGAGGTAGACGTCTCCCCATTGCACTGTTGAGATGGATCCGAATAGATACGAGTTCAACTGTGTGGACGTTCCACCTGCCAGACCGATCAGCAGGACGCCGGTGGCGATGCCTCCGTAGAACAACATGGCGAGGGCAACGTCGGCACTGGTGCGGCCACTGAGCCTGACGACTTCGATCGTCACCGCGCCCAGGATTGATACGACAAGGGCGCCCGGCAATGCCCATTGATCAGAAGGCGTCACGTTTGCAGCTGTCCCGGCGATCCAGCCCAGAGCCACACCCGTCAGCGAGACGTGCCCGATGCCGTCTCCCAGCATCGCCATGCGGCGATGTACCAGGTAGGTGCCGACGATGGGTGCGCACAGTCCGACCAGCAGCGCTGCCAGCAGGGAACGGAGCATCAGTGGGGATGTGAAAAGGTCGGCGAGTGCCTCACCCATGATGGCTCGCCTCCTCGGTCGATGCCGGTTGTGGGGCGTCGTCGTAGGTGATGTGGCCGGCGGCAATGGTGATTTGACGATCCAGGAGGGGGCGTAGTTCCCCCAGCTCATGCAGGACCAACACAATGGTGGTGCCCCCGTCCTTGGCTGACTGCACGATCGACGCCAGGCGTTGGCGCGAAACCGAATCGATTCCAGTTAGCGGCTCATCCATGATGAGGAAATCCGGGTGGCGCACCAGGGCGCGCGCAATGTTGACGCGCTGACGCTGCCCACCTGACAGGATGGAGACCGGATCGTTTGCGCGATGCGCGAGCCCGACCAGCTCCAGGGCATCAAGCGCTTTGCGTCGATCGGAGCGTGACAGCCAGAATTTTCGAGGCCCCAGTAGACCTGAGGCGACAACTTCACGCGCGTTGGAGGCGACGCCGCCGCCTGCGCGTGAATACTGCGGGACGTAGCCGATGCGCGACCACGGTCGCTTGCCGTGTGCACTGACCTGCATGCCGAACAGTGACATGCTGCCGCGTGTCACCGGTGCAGTGCCAAGGATTGCGTGCATCAGCGTGGACTTGCCAGAACCGTTGGCTCCCGTCACGGCGAGTGCTTGTCCGGCAGGTATATCCAGGTTGATGCCGTGCAGGATGAGGGTGTCATCCCACGCGACATGCAGGTCACGCATGCTGACGGCGAAAGCGGTCATGTCAGATGCTTCGGGGCAGGTCATTGCGGGGATTACTTGCAATCCAGTGCTGTGCGCAGAGCAGTCAGATTGTCTCTCATCACGTCCATGTAGTCCTTGGATGGATCGTTTTGTGATTCGAGCGGATCAAGGACCGCGGTCTTGATGCCCAGGTCATCTGCCAGAGTCTGCGCAATCTTCGGGTCAATGAGAGTCTCAGTGAATATTGTCGTCACGCCTTCTTTCTTGGCCAGCTCGGAGATCTCCTTCAGCTTGGCCGGTGAGGGTGACGTTTCCGGATCAATACCGGCAATGCCTTCCTGGTTCACGCTGGCGCGGTCGGCCAGGTAACCGAAGGCCTCATGCGAGGTGATGAATGTCGTGTGAGCGCACTTGCGTGTGCCCTCGACAATTTCCGTCGACAATTCGTTGAGGGAAGTAGACACCTGGGCCGCCTGCGTGGTGTACAGCTGCGCGTTGGTTGGGTCGGCTTTGGCCAGTGCCTGTCCAATCACCGTGGCAGCCTGAGCCATACGCTGGGGATCCAGCCAGAAATGTGGATCCACGTCACCGTGGTCATGTTCGTGACCTGTGTCGTGATCGCCGTGTTCCTCATCCGCCGAGTCAGTGTCCTCGGCCTCACTGTGCCCCGACTGCGCGTCCTCGTCTACGTGCGTGGGGGACAGGAGCTGAACAGCACTGGCAACGTCAACAACATGTTCGGGTGGATTGATCGCCACAGCGTCATCGACGGCAGTCTGGAAACCAGAAAGGTACACCACGATGTCTGAACGCCCCAGTTCATTCACCTTGGCCGGCGACAGCTCCAGGTCGTGCGGCTCGGCTCCAGGAGGTGTCAGTGACGACACAGCTACACGATCACCTCCGATCTGTTCCACCAGATATTGCAGCGGGTAGAAGGATGCCGCGACGTTGAGTACCGTCGACCCGTCGGACTGGGAGGACTGGCCTGCGTCAGCGATGACCGACCGTTCAGACTGCATCGATTGGGGTGCCGAAGCAGTGGAGCACCCGGCGAGCACGGTGGCTGTACAGGCAAGGGCGAGGAGAGGGCGCGAGAAGTTCATACCCATAACTCCACTGTAAGTGAGAATGAATGTCAAGTGGACCCGGTGTGAGATGCGTAGTTTATCGCGATGTGGACGGCGCGCGACCAGTCGAACCGCGGACAACCAGATCCGGTGTGTACAAGAATGCCCCGGACGTGGCGGGCATGTCAGGATTCTTAATCGCTTCGAACAGAGTGCGAACTGCAGCCGTGGTAATCGCATCAACAGGCTGGCGGATCGTCGTGAGGGGTGGATCGAGGTGAGCCATGAGTTGCGAATCGTCAAACCCGACAACCGACAGGTCATCCGGCACGCGCATGCCACGTGACTTTGCCGCGCGAATTGCGCCCAGTGCCTGCATATCTGATCCAGTGACGAGGGCAGTCATGCCTTCATCGAGCAGACCGTGAGTTGCAGCTGCGGCGGCCTCGTATGTGTAGAACGTTTCGACAATGCGCGGCTTGTCGATTCCGAACTCCTGAGTCATGACTGTCTTGAATGCGTCGACTTTTCTGCTGGCGGGCACGATGTGCGTATGCCCGGACAGCAGAGCGATCCGTGTGTGTCCCAGTTCGCGCAGGTGACGCACGGCGATCGAGATACCGATCTGGTCGGCGGCAGAAAAATCTGCGCTTTCAATCTCCTCGCGTGATCCATTGATGGTGACGAATGGGATGCGTCGTTCGCGCAGGTGATGGTAGCGGGACATATCTCCGCGAAAATCGGCGTGACGCCCCGACACAAAAATCAAGCCGGAGCATCCGTGGGACAGAAGGGTTTGAACGTAGTCACCCTCGGAGGTGGAGCCGGGAGTCTGACTGCAGATCAATGGGATTGCACCTGTGCGCGAAACCTCAGCCTGGATGGCGTGGGCGTATGCGGCGAAAATTGGATTGGTCAGTTCGGGGATGATGATCCCGATGCAGGGGGTGGAGGAGGAGCGTTCAGGAAGGGGGCGTTCATACCCCAGAGAATCAATCGCCGTCAGGACGCGGTGGCGCGTCTCGGCTGACACGGGGCCAGTTCCGTTAATGACGCGTGACACGGTAGCTGTTGACACCTGCGCGTGTTCAGCGATATCAGTCATCCGTGTGCGGTGCTTCGGCATTGAACCCTCCCGGTTATGTACGTCTTATCGATCGTAGTCGATCACGAGGGTGAGCCGTGCATGGCTCACCGAGTGGACGCTGTACTGAATGTAACAGTTCTCTATCTTTTCTGTAAATCCTTGCACAATTGTCGGAGATTATTTACAGTAAGAGCTACAACCGCACGGCAGCGGAGCGTGCGGATTCACGATCACCCGATCATAGGAGTTTGAATGCGCAGACGCATAACTGTACTTGGTGCCCTCGCCATCGTTGCCACACTGACAGCATGCGGCGGAAATTCGCCGTCCGGCCAGTCCTCAGACGGTGTTGACGCGGAACAGTCCGCCATCGGACAGTCTGCTTCGGACGGTGCTGCAACCGTTGGATCCCTCACTATCTGGGCAGATGACACCCGAACCGGGCCGCTGAAAGAACTCGCGAAAGATTTCACTGCTCAAACGCAAATTGACGTCAATATCTTCTCCAAGTCCAACGACACCATGTCGAAAGACTTCATCGCGCAGGTACCTACCGGCAAAGGCCCCGACATGATGGTGACCGCTCACGATGGGCTGGGAGAACTGGTCAACAATGGTGTCGTCGCTCCGGTTGACATTGCCGATTCAGCTGACGCCTTTACCGAATCAGCAGTGCAGGCCGTGACCTATGACGGGCAGACCTACGGTGTGCCCTACGCCACCGAATCGCTGGCACTGGTGCGCAATAACGCGCTGACCACGGATGAGCCTGCCACATTCGACGAGATGATCGAATCGGGCAAAGCGACAGGAGCCGAGTATCCGTTCGTCCTCCAAACCGGAGATCAGGGAGACCCGTACCATTACTACCCATTCCAGACCTCCTTTGGTGCAACGGTTTTTGCTCAGGAAGCTGACGGTTCCTACACCTCAGAGCTGACGATGGGTGGCGAAAAGGGGGTGGCGTATGC
This sequence comes from Pauljensenia sp. UMB10120, assembly GCF_030212035.1. Classification (NCBI taxonomy): domain Bacteria; kingdom Bacillati; phylum Actinomycetota; class Actinomycetes; order Actinomycetales; family Actinomycetaceae; genus Pauljensenia; species Pauljensenia sp. UMB10120. Next base: position 203,510 of record NZ_JASODH010000002.1, read on the forward strand.
TACATGGCTGAAACAACAGGCAGACGCTGGAATCTTCGACATCAACATCACCGGCGAAATCGCCAAGCAGTCCTTCCTGGACGGCAAAGCGGCATACACCGTGACGGGTCCGTGGAACGTTGACGCTTTCCGCGATGCCGGCATGGACATCTCTGTGCTGCCCATCCCCTCAGCGGGAGGTGAAACAGCGGCGCCGTTCGTCGGCGTCCAGGTCTTCTACGCATCTGCAAAGAGCCAGAACCAGGTGCTTGTCTCGAAGTTCATGGACTTTATGAAGACCCCCGAAGCGCAGCAGAAAATGTACGACCTGGCTGGGCGCACACCGGCTCTGAAGGAAACAGCCGCCGCAATTGATGACCCTGACATTCAGGCTTTCTCCAAGATTGCCGAAACCGGTATGCCCATGCCGTCTATTCCTGAGATGAGCGCCGTGTGGCAGTTCTGGGGTCTGACCGAAGCAAACATCATCTCCGGCAAGGAAGCTCCCGAAGAAGGCTGGAACACGATGATCTCCAACATTCAAGGCGCTATTGAGTAGTGTCTGTCGCGTCGCGCTGCTCACTGCAGCGTGACAGACCAGTGGCACGGGGATGAGAAACGAGGTGCCTCGCATCTCTTTTCTCATCCACCGTGCCGCCCACACCCTGTTCACCCAATCAGGAGTAGGCCATGTCGTCGCCTTCATCAGCAACGTCTTCTCACACAGAACAGTCCTCACAGTCAACGGATTCACCGCAGACCCCCTCGTACCGCACCTCACATGCCCGCGACATAACGAGGCCCGGTTTTATCGCCAAATTGATCTTGATGATGCTCGTCAATGCACTCGGCGTCTACGGCATCATCACAGCGGCGTTCGTCCAGTCGTGGCTCATCGTGGCGCTACTGGTCCTTCTGCTGGTTGCCGTCGATTTCATCTATTTTTCCTCGCGGATGCTGCCCGCCAAATACCTGATCCCCGGCCTGGTGTTCCTCCTGATCTACCAGGTCTTCGTCATGGGGTATACCGGCTACGTGTCCTTCACGAACTACGGGCAAGGGCATAACTCGACCAAAGCTGACGCCATCAGCTCCATCATGATGGAGAACAAGAAAAGGGTGGATGGCGCGCCCACCGTCAATATGGCGGTCGTCGACGACGGCGGCACACTGGGGCTGGCGGTCGAAGATCCCGATACACATGCGGTGAGCGTCGGTTTTGAGGATGTGCCGCTTCATGAGGTCAACGCGGAAGTGGGTTCCCTGGGTATTACCTCGGTGGAAGGCTACGACGTCCTCGCGTTTGCAGATGTTGCAGCCCGACAAAACGACGTGGTCAATCTGACTGTACCGGTCAGTGACAACCCTGACGACGGGTATTACGTCACCACCGACGGCTCCAAAGGTTATCTGGCTCAGCCCACATTCCACTACGACGAACAAGCCGACACCATGACAAACACGGCAACCGGCGTGGTGTACACGGCAGACAGTGACGGTTTCTTCACCTCACCAAACGGCGAGCACCTCACGCCCGGGTGGCGCGTCTTTGTCGGTTTCGACAACTACGCCTCAATGGTGGTCAGCTCTGACCTGGCCGTCCCGTTCTTTAAATCGCTGATCTGGTCGTTCGTCTTTGCATTCGGATCGGTGATCACCACCTTCGCCTTCGGCCTCTTCCTGGCGTTGACATTCGCTGATCAGCGCATCAAAGGCCGGCGCGTCTTCCAGTCCCTGATGATTCTGCCCTACGCGTTCCCTGGCTTCCTCGCCACCCTGGTCTGGCGCGGCATGCTCAACGAGCGCTTCGGCTTCGTCAACGAGGCATTGCTGGGCTGGATGCCCGGAACGAACATCCCGTGGCTGACCGATGGGACGTGGGCGAAGGTCTCCATCCTGGGGGTGAACTTGTGGCTCGGATTCCCATACATGTTCCTCGTCTGCCTGGGCGCACTGCAATCGCTGCCCTCTGACGTCATGGAGGCGGCGAAGATAGACGGAGCAGGGGCGCTGCGCACAGTGTGGTCAGTGAAGCTACCACTGGTGCTGCAATCGACGGTCCCACTGCTCATCTCATCGTTTGCCTTCAACTTCAACAACTTCTCACTGATCTACATGCTCACAGGTGGAGGCCCGTCCTATCCGGGATTGTCGGTGCCGGTGGGTGAGACTGACATTTTGATCTCGATGGTCTACAAGATCGCATTTGACCGGGGCGGGCAGAACTTCGGTCTGGCATCAGCCATGTCAATCGTCATCTTCATCGTCGTAGGAGTGATCTCCTGGCTGGGCTTCAGGAAGACGCGCGCATTGGAGGAACTGTGATGACTACTGCATCAACGTCTCAAGCTGCCACAACACGCGGCGCACACAACGATCAGACGAACAATACACGCCACTCGATGTCGGCTGGTCGATGGATGCGAGAGCTGGGCTGGAGGTACGTGGTCGGTATCCTCGTCACCATCTACTGTCTGATTCCTCTGCTGTACGTCTTGTCTGTTTCCCTGTCGCCGGGCGCGACGCTGACCGGAGCCAACAAGTTATTCCAGCACTTCTCATTGGAGAACTTCCAAGCACTGGGGCAAACCACGTACTGGCAGTGGATCAAGAACTCGCTGATCGTTTCATCGATTACCGCGATCGGCACAGTGCTGATGGGCGCTGCGGCCGCCTACGCATTTTCCCGCTTTCGTTTCCGAGGGCGACGCGGCACACTCACCTTCCTGCTCCTGGTTCAGATGTTCCCGCAGATGCTGGCATTCGTGGCACTGTTCCTGCTGCTGCTCGCCCTCCAGGACGTTTTCCCGGTCCTGGGACTGGACTCTCGTCTGGCGCTGATCTGCGTGTATCTGGGCGGCGCATTGGGGTCGAACACCTTCCTGCTGTACGGGTTCTTTAACACCGTTCCCCGCGAACTTGACGAAGCGGCCGAAATTGACGGGGCAAGCCACGCTCAGACGTTCTGGACGATTATCATGCCGCTGGTAATCCCGATCCTGGCTGTTGTCGGTTTACTGTCCTTTATCGCCAGTTTCTCCGACTTCGTCATTGCGCGCGTCGTGCTGCAAAGCGAATCAAATTTCACACTGGCTGTCGGCATGTACAACTGGGCTGCCGATGAGCGCGTGGCACCGTGGGGCCTGTTCGCCGCAGGAGCCGTTGTCGCGGCAATTCCTGTGATCCTGCTCTTCCAATACCTGCAAAAGTACATCGTGTCGGGTCTGACAGCGGGCGCAGTGAAGGGGTAACGCAGTAAAACCGGTAGACTCGAGCGCGTGAGCGTCGCACCAGCCAGGTGCGACGATGAAAATAAGGAGAATTTCCAACATGGCACAAGGCCCTTCACGTCTCGACTCGGTCATCAGCCTGGCCAAGCGCCGCGGCTTCGTGTTTCCCTCCGGGGAAATCTACGGTGGTACCCGTTCAGCCTGGGATTACGGTCCGCTGGGTGTGGAACTCAAGGAAAACATCAAGCGCCAATGGTGGAACACTGTTGTGCGCTCCCGTGACGATGTTGTGGGACTGGACTCAGCCGTTATTTTGCCCAAGCGCGTGTGGGAAGTGTCCGGTCATGTCACAGCATTCACTGACCCGTTGACCGAATGCCTGTCCTGCCACAAGCGTCTGCGTGAGGACGAACTAATCGAGCAGTACGCTGAGAAGCATTCGAAAGATGAAGGCGACGTGTCGATGGAAGACGTGCCGTGTCCGAACTGTGGGACGCGCGGTCAGTGGACACAGCCCAAGGCTTTCTCCGGATTGCTCAAGACATTCCTTGGTCCCGTTGATGACGAGGCCGGACTGCACTACCTGCGCCCCGAAACAGCACAGGGTATCTTCACGCAGTTCGCCAACGTCATGTCGACCTCCCGCAAGAAACCGCCGTTCGGAATCGCTCAGATCGGCAAGTCCTTCCGCAACGAAATCACGCCAGGTAACTTCATCTTCCGTACCCGCGAATTCGAGCAGATGGAGCTTGAGTTCTTCGTAGAACCGGGCACTGATGAGCAGTGGCATCAGCAGTGGATCGACCAGCGTTTCCAGTGGTACGTCGACCTAGGCATTGATCCCGAACACCTGCGCCTGTACGAACACCCGAAAGAGAAACTCTCGCACTACTCCAAGCGCACCGTTGATATCGAATACACGTTCGGTTTCCAAGGCTCCCAGTGGGGCGAGCTCGAAGGCATCGCGAACCGTACCGACTACGACCTATCGGTCCATGCCGAAGCTTCCGGCGCCAAGCTGGACTACTTCGATCAGCAGAAGAACGAACGCTGGACTCCGTATGTTATCGAACCGTCGGCTGGTCTGACCCGCTCTCTCATGGCATTCCTGGTGGAAGCTTACGACGAGGAAGAAGTACCCAACGCGAAGGGTGGTGCGGACAAGCGAACGGTGCTGCATATGGATCCTCGTCTGGCTCCCGTCAAGGCCGCCGTCTTGCCGCTGTCACGCAAGCCGGAACTGCAGGAGCCTGCACGCGAACTGGCGAAGAGCCTGCGCATGCGGTGGAACGTGGACTATGACGATGCTGGCGCGGTGGGCCGGCGCTACCGCCGTCAAGATGAGATCGGCACACCCTACTGCGTCACCATTGACTTCGACTCGCTCGACGATCACGCAGCGACAATCCGTGAGCGCGACTCGATGGAGCAGGTGCGCATCCCGATCGACGAGGTTCCTGCCTGGCTTGCCGATAAGCTCGGCGCCTGCTGAGGCATACCTGTCCATCCGATGACGTTACTTCCCGTTCAGTGTGCTCCCGCCTTCGCGCCTGTAGCTGTCGGCCCCATTCAATTGTGGTCACCGGTCATCCTGGCGTCGATGGCGGGAGTCACGAATGTGCCATTTCGGCGCCTGTGCCGCCACTTCGGTGAGGAAGGTCTGCCCGAGCATTTGCGTCCAGCTCCTGACGGGCGGGCACATCCACGTCCCCGGATCGATGCGCCCGCGGGCCTGTATGTCACCGAAATGGTGACCTCGCGCGCTCTGGTTGAAGGCAACCAACGCACGTTGGATATGGTGCGCGTGGATCCTGAAGAACGGGTGCGCTCCATCCAGCTATATGGAGTCGATCCTGACGTGATGGCGGCTGCGACCCGACTGCTTGTCGAGCAGGATCTGGCCGACCATGTGGACCTGAATTTTGGTTGCCCGGTGCCGAAAGTCACGCGCAAGGGTGGGGGAGCTGCGCTTCCCTACAAGCGAGACCTGTTTGCCTCACTGGTCGGTGCTGTGGTTCGCGCGGCTGACGATGCCGGCCGCACTGTCGGCCGAGATATTCCCGTCACTATCAAGATGCGAATCGGCATCGATGACGGCCACGTGACCTACCTGGATGCCGCACGCATTGCGCAGCAGGCAGGCGTCGCCGGTATTGCTCTGCACGCACGCACACAGCACCAGTATTATTCGGGTGCCGCCCAGTGGCAGGCGATTGCGCGACTACGCGACGTTGTGCGTGAGGACATCCCCGTCTTCGGCAATGGAGACATTTTCAGCGGAGACGATGCCCGAGCCATGATGGACAGCACAGGATGTAATGCAGTGGTGATTGGTCGCGGCGCGCAGGGCCGCCCCTGGCTGTTCCGCGAACTCGTTGCAGCCTTACACGGTCGTCCGCTTCCACCACCGCCCACGCTCCGCCAGATCACACCCATCATTGAGCAGCATGCTCGCTGGCAGGTCGAAGAAATGGCCGACGAATATCGCGCGATGCGTCACCTGCGCGCTCACATCGGCTGGTACCTGCGCGGATTCGCGATCGGCGGGCCATCTCGCCAGGCTCTCAATCTGGTTTCCTCCCTGGAGGAGCTGCATGAGCGACTGATGGATCTTGACCTCGATCAGCCCTTCCCGTCGGCAGCGCAGGGCAGCAGAGGACGCGCAGGACACGAGAAGAAACCACATCTTCCCGATGGGTGGCTCAACTCGCGCACACTAACTGACGATGAACGCCAGCACCTGCACCTGGCTGAAGATGACGCGTCAGGCGGGTGAGAACATGCAACGAGAAGTCCAGATCGGCCCCGTTTTCCTGGGGCCGGGGCATCCGACCAGAATTATCGCACCGCTGACCGGGAGCACGTGGGATGCCCTCGTCGACGAGATCGACAACTTGCATGGCGAGCCGATTGATCTGGCCGAGTGGCGCGCAGATATGTGGCCAGATCCCGACGAGCTTGCCAGCGTGTGCAGCGCTGTTGTCCAACGCTGTCCCGTGCCCGTCCTCGCCACCATACGCACCATTGACGAGGGCGGCCGCAGCGCCCTGGATGAAAACGCATACGCTCACAGTGTCAGGAAACTGGCGGCGCTTGCGCTCTGTGTGGACGTGGAAGCCAGATGGCCCGGCAGCGCACAGATCGTGAACGATGCTCACAACGATGGCAGTACCGTCATTATTTCCGCACACAACTGGGAGCTGACACCGTCACCTGAAGAGATCACGCGCCAACTTGAGCAGATGGCGGCACTGGATGGAGATATCGTCAAGGTTGCCTATCGCGCTCACTCACATGCTGATGCGGACGTGATTATGCAGGCTGGACGGTGGGCGATGTCGCACCTGGACGTGCCGACGATCTGTATCGGCATGGGCGAGGCTGGTGTGGCGACACGCCTGGCGGGCCATGAGTTTGGACTGGCGGCCACATTTGCAACGGTTGGCGCGTCCAGTGCGCCTGGCCAGTTGCCGGCTCAACAGGTAGCACACACACTACGTGGACATGCGCACCGTGCGCACTGACACTGCGCACCGCGCACCGATCGAAAGAAGGCGCCTCATGGCGAGCGCTCAGCAAACAACGTCACACCACCACGACCTGCGCCTGTGGTACAGGCAACCGGCGAGCCTGACCGAACTGATGTCCAGTGGAAAAGGGCCGCAAGCTGGCTCGCCCTCCATCGTGGACGCTGACTCTCGCATCTGGCAGGAAACAGTGATGCCGATCGGAAACGGTGACCTGGGCGGCGCGATATTTGGTGAGATCAGCCGCGATCGCATCGGTTTCAACGAGAAAACCCTGTGGACGGGCGGACCGGGAAGCACGCCGACCTATGACGGCGGCAACTCAGTCGAACACGGCAGAAACGGCCAGACGCTGCGCTCGGTGCAGCACCTATTCGAACAGGGACGCCGCGAAGAAGCAGCGCGCCTGGCGTCGAACACCCTCATAGGCGGCTTCAATGCCGCCGAACAAGGAGGCTACCAGGCGTGGGGAAATATCTACCTTGACTACGGTTTCGCTGATGACCACTACTCGAACTATGAACGTGACCTGAACCTGTCGACCGGGATCGCGCACGTCGCATTCGATCGTGACGGGACACACATCACCCGCGAATACTTTGCCTCCAACCCTGACAACGTTCTTGTCATGCATCTGACGTCCACCACCGCACAGACACTGGCCGTGTCGTTTCCAACGAAGCAGGACAGTCAGAAAAACGCTGAGCGCACCACCGTTGACGTGGCCGGAGGCCTCCTTGAAGTCAGCGGTGCACTGCATAACAACGGGCTGCGCTATGCCTCGGCAATTAAAGTGGCCAGCACTGACGGCGAGGTCAGCGACGGGGGAGACCACCTGAGTATTGCAGGGTGCACGCACGTGTCGCTGCTGGTGAGCGCGGCGACTGATTATGCGCTGACGTATCCGGCATATCGAACTGGCGAGAGCCCGCGCGATGTGTCGAGACGTGTCAGGGCGGTGCTGGAAGAGGCTGCTGCACGCAGCATTGATGACCTGCGTGAACGCCACCAGCGTGACTACAGCGCGCTGTTTGACCGAGTAAAACTGGACCTGGGCCAATGCGACGCGAAAAATGCGGGCCAATGTGACGGGGGCGAAGCGGATCAGTGCGCCCGGACCGTTCCGACTGACGTGCTGCTCGACGCCTACCGCGCAGGAGATGCCTCGCCTGCGCAGCAACGCGAACTGGAAGTTGTGCTGTTTCAGTACGGACGCTACCTCGGCATCAGCTCCTCGCGGGAGAACTCACTGCTGCCAGCCAATTTGCAGGGCGTATGGGCGAACAGATCTGACGATACCGTTGGGCCGAATGCATGGAACTCCGACTACCACCTCAACGTCAACATGCAGATGATCTACTGGGCGGCCTACAGTACGAACCTGGTCGAAACTGCCGATCCGATGATCCGCTTCATGAAGGCTCTGGTTGAACCGGGCAGACGCACGGCACGCATCTACCTGGGTACCGATGGCAGTGACGGATCAGGTTTCAGCGCTCACACCGAGAACACTCCATTTGGCTGGACCACTCCGGGACGTGACTTTTTCTGGGGATGGTCGCCCGCCGTGGTTCCGTGGATGCTGCACAACGTCTACGAATGGTACGAGTTCACCGGGGACACGGAGCGCCTGCGAGAAGACATCTACCCGCTGCTCAAAGAACAGGCAGACCTGTACGTGCAGCGCCTGCTGCACCCGTCCACCGACTCGACGGGCACACGCCGCCTGGTCTCATCGCCTGCCTACTCGCCCGAACATGGGCCGGTCACTGACGGCAACGTGTACGAGCAGACCCTGATCTGGCAAATGCTGACTGACGCCATCGAAGCGGCAGAGGTGCTGCAGGTGGATGGCGATCGGCTGAAAATGGATGAGAGCTGCTCCATCGACGATTGGGAGCGGGACTGGGAAAATGGCGGCGCGTTCACCTCGGACGCTTCACGTTCATGGGCGTGCGCCAGGCAGCTGCTCGACCCCATCGTCATTGGCGACTCAGGCCAGATCAAGGAATGGTACGACGAGGGCGCCCTCGGGCATCATACGGATGGCTCCGCGATCGCGGACTATCAGCGCTACCACCGCCACATGTCGCATATGCTGGGCCTCTATCCTGGCGACCTGATCACTGTTGATCATGCAGAATTCCTCGACGCGGCAAAGGTGTCGATGAATGATCGATCTGACCGCGCGACCGGGTGGGGAATTGCTCAGCGACTGAATTCGTGGGCCCGCGCCGGCGATGGGGAGCGTGCGCACCGCATCATCCAGTCTCTTTTTGCCAACGGGATCTACCCCAACCTGTTCGATACACACCCGCCGTTCCAGATCGACGGGAACTTCGGCTACACCGCGGGTGTCAGCGAAATGCTGCTGCAGTCCAATTCGACCTGGGTGGGTCAGGATGGACGCGAGTACCGCAACTATATGTATCCAGCGCCCGCGTTGCCGCGCGTGTGGAGAAACGGTCGAGTCAGTGGGCTGCGCGCTCGCGGCAACTTCACGGTTGGCTATGAATGGGCCGATGGCGCCGTCACTTTGATGACGATTACCTCCGGAAGCGGCGGGCACGCAGTGGTACGTCTGTCGGGAGCCTCGAACGCGACCGTGACAAGCGCTGACGGCGCGTGCGTGAGATCGACGCTGCTGGACGCCACGCACCTCGCATTCGATACGCGTCCTGGCGAAACCTACACCATCACTCACCTGACCGAGGAAGCGTGAGCGTGTGGGCGCGAGGAGACCTACCGGCTCCGTGGCGAGCGAACCAGTTCGACAACCGTATCCAGGCGGCGCTGCCCGATGGGAGCGAACTCGTCGATAAGTGCCTGCTCTGACATGGATGCGAGAGGTTCGAGCTGGACAATGTAGCGCATCGTGGCCACACCGTACAGCGTGGACTTGACGCACTTAATCTCCCGCGCAATCGCTATGCGCGTGGCGGATGACAGGGGAGGAGCGTCAGTTCCGCACACGTGCTGATGAATAAAGTCAGTAATGTCGGGGATGATGCTGGAGTGTACGTAGGAGCGGAAACGCTGCTTGGAGTCGAAATAATAGTTCACCATTGCCGGATCGCAGTTGGCGCGAGCCGCGATATGACGGGTTATGGTGCCGTCGTATCCATTCGCAATGAATTCTTCTTCTGCGATGCGTCTGATGATTTCGCGCATGTCGCCGCGCTTGCCATGCGCGACATCGCGCAAACCCCTGGTGGGACTGGTCGGGGAAATCCTGGTGAAGTTCCATCTCGAGGCAAACAACCACGCGGTGCGCGTTATTGAAGAGGAAGGGCGTGAGGCGGAACTGCCCACACTGATCCAGTTCTTCCACAACGCGATGGCATCAGCATCGCGGAACGCTCACAGCCTGGGGATGGTCGACATGATTGAACATGGCTGCCCGAACATCATCTGTGCACAGCCTTTCGGCTGCCTGCCCAACCGCATCATTGGCGAGGGAATGTTCTGCGCGCTGCGCAATCGCTACCCGCAGGCCAATGTGGTGTCAGTGGACTACGATCCGGGTGCCTCACAGGTCAACCAGCTCAACCGCATCAAGCTGATGATCTCAACGGCGATGGAACAGCATCGGCGCGAAAGCGCGGATGGCGTGCTGGATTTCGGCACAGTCGACATTGTGTGGGATGAGGAAGACAAGGGATTTGAGCCACGCCGACCGGCATGCGGAAGTTGCGCGATGGCCTCACTGGCCGCCCAGTCCGAATTCGCCGTCGATCGCGGCGATCGTCCCTCCCTGCCGATTGTGGCGGTGACCAGCAATTAGCGCGTTGGTCGGGCTGCTCCGCTGAACAGACCGACCCGGTATCGAGATCGGCGCGATGTTGCCAATGCCCGGGCGCTGATGGTTCTCTGATTGAGCAGGCCCGTGTGGCTTACGAATAGCTGGAGACGGGAGGGGCCTGAACCAAGGCTGCTTCAAACCAGGCGCACTGGTCAGGGCCGACAACAGTGGGCTGATTCGGCTCACCACCGGAGCGCCCCGTTGAATCAAGCAGCAGCGCATGTTCGGGCGGAACCTCAACAGGAGTATCAGAAGCGTTGACCACCACCATGACGCCGGCGCACAGGTGCACACCCACACCCTCATGCGCCCAGGCCAGGTGGTTCACGTATGCCAAGGATCCTGACCCCATGGAGCGCTCAACACGGATCCTCAGGGCACGTGAGACCATTTCGCGCTCGCGGCGCGCATCCTCACTCGGCTCCCACTCCACGTGAGCCCCGTCGTGAGCATCAAAATTGCGGCGACCGGCCAGCCTGTCGAACGGTGCGTACGCCGCCCCCGGCAGTGACAATGCCACCAGTGCCATCGCATTGCGGCGCCACTGCGAAGCGCCTTCCTCCCACGAACCAGGGGAGGGAAGAACGGGGCGGTTGTCGGTGACGCAGTGCGACCACTGCCAGGCGGCAACGTGACCCAGACGCGAACGCTCCGACAGCGTGCACGCAATGCGTTCATGCAGCTCAGTGATGTCCCATGGGCAGGTGACCAGTGCGTCGTCACGCAGATGATGGAACCAGTCTTCTTCGAGGTGACGGCTTAATGCATGTGGGGTGGTAATCGAGCTTTCTGCAGCCAGAATCGGCATGCGATCAAAATCGGCCAGCTCTGCCTGCAGAATATGAATCAGCTGCGTGAAGCGCTGCGCCTGATCGTCACCTGACTGGTCATCCTCGCGAATGATTCCCAGGTCAATCCCGTCGGCACCGGCTTTCAGAGCCGCCCTCGTGCGCACGACCAGTGAGGACACGTCCTGTTCGAAGTTGACAAACGCTCCCTCGCTGCTGCCCGGCACGCGCGCGCCGGACAGTCGGACGATGACCTTGACGCCGGTGCGGTGAACACGCTCGATAAATGATGTCAGGCGCGACCCATCCACCGCGATGTCGGCATGTGCGGGCCGGACGGCAACAGCCGTGAAGCCGACGCGCGCAAAATCGAAGGAGAGTTTTTCGATAACTTCCAAATCCTCATCGGTCACACCGCCGCCGATATCGCAGGTCACGGCGCGTCTCCACCAGGGGAAATGTCCCCGTTGGACGCGCTGAACCAGTCGCGTAGTCACGCTTGAATCGGATGCGACGTGCAAAGTCGACGTGTCAGACATAACACCATTGTGGCCCATTCGCGTGCCGAAGGCACATATTGTCCAAGGAAGAGCATGCACGGGCGTTAGGCTGGAGCCGTGAACCAGCGCATGAACCACGCCCAGGCGCCCCATCGGATCGTCTACTCGGCAGGTGACCGTGAACGATTCGTCGCAGAATCACCCAAGAATCCTGAACGCACCGATTTTGAACGTGACCGCGCGCGAATTGTCCATTCATCAGCGCTGAGACGCTTGGGCGCCAAGACTCAGGTGCTGGGACCCATCAGCGATGACTTCGTGCGCACGCGCCTGACGCACTCACTGGAAGTGGCACAGGTGGGTCGCGAGCTTGGTAAAGAACTGGGCGCAGATCCAGACGTTGTGGAGGCAGCGTGCCTGTCTCACGATTTGGGCCACCCGCCGTTCGGTCACAACGGCGAACGCGTGCTCAACGACCTGGCGCAAGATGCCGGAGGCTTTGAGGGCAACGCTCAGACACTGCGCATTGTGGTGCGCCTCGAACCCAAAGTTGTCGCCCCGGACGGGGCACCCTCGGGACTGAATTTGACGAGGGCGACGCTGGACGCCATCGCGAAGTATCCGTGGAAGCGCGGCCAGGGCCCAGACCCTGACAAGTCGATGAAGAAGTTTGGCGTCTATGAGGATGACGCCGAGGTGTTCACCTGGATGCGCGGCGATGTGCCCGCGGGGAGGCGCTGCCTAGAAGCACAGATCATGGACCTGTCTGATGACATCGGGTATTGCGTGCACGACGTGGAGGACGCGATCGCCACGCGCGCGATGGATGTGAGCCACGTGAGTGATGATGAGCATGTGGCGGGCATTATCGACTCCACGCTGCAGTGGTACGGCCCGGGAGCGAGCGCAACTGAACTGGAAGCGGCTATGGAACGCCTGCTTGCCTTGCCGGTGTGGCTGCACCGTTTCGATGGCACCTATGCGGACCTTGCGGCCTTGAAAAATCTGACCAGCCAGTTGATCGGCAGGTTTTGTCAAAGCGTTGTTGCAGCCACGCGTGAGGTGGCCGGTGATGGCCCGCTGGGACGGCACCATGCGGACCTGGTGATTCCTCGGGACGTGCGGGCGGAGATTCAGCTGCTCAAGGGGATCGCTGTGCACTACGTGATGTCTCCGCGAGAAACCGAACCGGTCTACCTGCATCAGCGCACGATTCTTGCCGACCTGGTTGACGCGTTGCTCGAATCGCGCGGGCAGCACCTCGAAGAGCCGTTTGCGACTGCATGGCAACATGCCGACGGTGATGCCGAGCGGCTGCGTGTCGTCATCGATCAGGTGGCGACATTGACGGATATTTCAGCCTCACAGTGGCACGCCCGCCTGTGCGGACTGCTATCGACCCAGTGGACGTGAGGGCGCGGAACAGTACACTGAAGCCATGGCTGGCATGATCCGTCGAGAAGACATAGCGGCGGTGCGTGAAGCCTGCCGGATCGAAGAGGTGGTAGGCGAACACGTCACCTTGAAGAGTGCGGGTGTAGGCGCATTGAAGGGCCTGTGCCCGTTCCACGATGAGAAGACCCCCTCGTTTCACGTGCGCCCCGTAGTCGGCCTGTGGCACTGCTTCGGATGTGGTGAGGGTGGAGACGTCATCAGCTTCATCCAGAAGATCAACCATATGAGCTTCGTTGAAGCCGTCGAGATGCTCGCCCAGCGTTACTCGATCACGCTGCACTATGAAGAAGGCGGCCGGCGGGTACGTGAGGAAGAACCGGGGAAGCGTCAGCGCCTCCTGGATGCCCACAACGTGGCAGAGGATTTCTACCGCGAACAGCTCATGTCTCACGAGGCAAAGCCAGGCCGCACTTTCCTGGCCAACCGCGGTTTTTCGCAGTCCGACAGTGCGCAGTTCGGGATCGGGTATTCTCCACAATCGTGGGATTCGCTCACGCGTCTGCTGCGCTCGCGTGGATTCACGGATGCGGAGATTCTGGCCGCCGGCCTGGCCAGTCAGGGAAACCGCGGCATTTACGATCGTTTCCGAGGGCGCCTGATGTGGCCGATCCGCGACATTACGGGTGCGACCGTCGGGTTCGGTGCGAGGCGCCTGGACGATTCTGACACGAATTCTCCGAAGTATCTGAATACTCCGGAAACAGCGATCTACCACAAGTCGCAGGTTCTCTACGGCCTTGACCTGGCCAAGCGTGAAATCTCCAGGCGTCGACGCATCGTCATTGTGGAAGGCTACACCGATGTGATGGCCGCGCATGTGGCTGGGGAAGTCACTGCGGTGGCCACATGCGGCACTGCGTTCGGCTCCGAACACGTCAAGATCGTACGGCGTTTGCTTGGCGACAGTGCTGATCCTGCGGCTGGAGTGGTGCTCTCATCGGGGCGTGCTCACGGTGGAGAAATTATTTTCACTTTTGACGGTGATGAGGCCGGTCGTAAGGCGGCGCTTCGTGCCTTTGGTGAGGATCAGAACTTCTCCGCGCAGACCTTCGTCGCCGTGGAGGCATCCGGCCTGGATCCGTGTGACTTGCGGCTTCGCAGCGGTGATCAGGCAGTATTGAACCTGGTCAATTCGCGCACACCGCTGTTCGAGTTTGTCATCCGCTCGTTGCTGCGCCTGCAGGATCTGAACACTGCTGAAGGTCGCGTTGCCGCGTTGCACGCTGCCTCTCCCGTGGTGGCCGGGATCAAGGACAGGGCGTTGCGTAACGAGTACACGCGTTCACTGGCAGGCTGGCTCGGCATGGATATGCGAGATGTGGCCAAGTCGGTGCGCACCGCGCCGCGGATGGCGTCCAATCAGGATGGTCGTTTTGCGCAGGCGTGCAGCTACACGTCGCCCTCGGCAATGGACATGGCGGGCACGGGCGTGCCTGGACGAGTGCCTGCAGCAGTGATGGACGATCCGGTGGCGAACCTGGAGCGCCAGGCCCTTGAGGTGTTGATTCAACGCCCAGTCGACGTGGTGGATTCCGGTTTTGAGGAACTGGGTGGGGAAGCGTTCACGGTGCCTGCTCACAGGGCAGTTCACGACGCTGTGCGCGCTATCGGCGGGCTGCAGACCTTTACTGACATGCTGACCCGAGCAGAAGACTCGATGGGCAGGGGGGACGCGGCGGAAGCTGCTGCGACGAAGAAATTTGCCGAAGCGATTCGTGAAAGCGCCGGGCCGGTTGTCGATGCGGTTGTCACGCAGCTGGCTGTCGCACCCTTGCCGCAGGACCGTCCCGATCAAATGCGTTCGTTTTCGCGCGGCATTATTGCTGCGATGGTGCGGATGGATCTGACGCGTCGAAGTGCCGAGCTGCATGCGAAACTGCAGCGTATGAACTCTGATGATGAGCGCTATGCTGAGACCTTCACAGAGTTGATGAAATGTGAAGAGCGGCGGCGAGCGTTCGCTGAGCAGAATTAGGAGAAGAAATGGCGGAAGTGGAAAGTTTCCAGCTCGATCATACGGCTGTGCGCGCGCCTTACGTGCGGCTCATCAATCGTGAGAGCGGGCCTGCCGGTGACGTGATCTCGAATTTCGATCTTCGTTTTGTCCAGCCCAACGCGAACGCCATCCCCACCGGGGGGTTGCATACGATTGAGCACCTCTTGGCGTCACTCCTGCGTGACCGCATGGACGGAATCATTGACTGCTCACCGTTCGGTTGCCGTACCGGGTTCCATCTGATTACGTGGGGAGAACCGGCAGTGGAGGACATTGCGCGCGTAGTGACCGATTCTCTTCGCGCCATTGCCGAAGACGTCGCGTGGGACGATGTGCCGGGTACGGATGAAAAGTCGTGTGGCAACTACCGTGATCACTCGCTGTTCAGCGCTCGCGAGTGGGCTCGCTCCATCATCGATGCCGGCTTGAGCGTTGATCCTTACGAGCGCCAGCTTCTGGACGCGAACTAGATCACCGTTGCGGATATCCTCACTGCTATGACACCTTCGAAACCTTCTCACAGCCAGCTTCCCTCCACGGTTGCGCAGCATCTGCCCGCCTATGATGCGAGTGCTCCATGTGAGCGCCTCGAGGACGGGCGAGTAGTCATCGCCGGCAAGTACGCATTTTTCGTCGCCAGTGACGAGGGTGTCCACCTCGCTGCCATGTGGTACGAAGTTCAGCATGCGCGCTGGAACGCTGAGAAGCGGACGTTGAGCGTCACGTGGGTCGATCCCGGCCGCGAACCGTTCACGGGCGTCACGATCAGTGAGGACCCAGAGCGTTTTATGGCGCTTATGAGTGAAGCTGTGTCGCAGTCGATCGTGACTCAACGTTCGGTGACGGTTGATTCGGGTGCGACAGTGACTGCTGCAATCCGTCGAACTGCTGATGGGCAGTTGTTCTCCACACTCGTGTCGGATGGGCCGCTAACCGGTGAGGAAGCGCATCAGGCGGACGCGCTTGAACGGGATGTGCGTGAAGGTGTCGGCCTCGACTAGCGAGACCGAGCAGCGGCCTCACATGAGCGTGCGAATGTGAGCCTGAGCCACTCACCCTGGCCGTTGGCGCGTGAGCAGTGCTGTATTGGCACGTGCAGCAAAGTGAGGGATACACCACCTCTTTCAAGTTGCCCCTTTTGGTCATCAGTCGCTAGACTTCAATGCGTTGATCCCGCGTAGCTCAACGGCAGAGCATCCGACTGTTAATCGGACGGTTACTGGTTCGAATCCAGTCGCGGGAGCTTTTTATTGCCCTGACTTGGGCCAATCGACGTGCTCCAATTGGCCGAACAGTGGCCCCTCGCCTTACTCTCGCGTAGGCCACGTCCCCGAACGCTCCCCGGACAATCATTGCTTAATTGTTCGTGAGGCGATCTCCCAGCGTCAGCCTACTTTCGGTCAGGCATTCCTCGATGATGTCGTGAAGACTAGCAAACTCCGATGTGTCGAGATCATTCAGGTCCTCACCGCTTTCGCGGATCACTTTCATCAGTTGGCCATATGCCAGGCAGCTTGCGAACGTGAACTCTCGTAGTGCGTCTCGCAGCGCGATCGCTGCAAGTGTCTGTTCGACCTGGTCGTCAGCAGCCTTATGGCGCAGCATGCTCGCCAGCCACCTGGCTAAGGTTTGGTACAGCATCCACAATGTGGCCTCATCTTCGTCGGCGTTCTCACGGAACGCGCCGAGGGCATCGTAGAGCTTGACAGCTAGTGCGTGAACGTCAGTGAACTGGTTCATGAGTAGACTCCTCTGGATGATTGGGGTAAGGCAGCGACTGGTCCGTTTTGCGTTCCTGTCATCGTGGTGCACAGTATGACCCACACCACTGGCATTTGCGCTCAGGCGCGATTCGCATTCGAAGCCTTAAAGCGGTTAGGCTAGATCTGCCCTGATAGCTCAGTCGGTTAGAGCAGCGGACTCATAATCCGTTTGTCCCGGGTTCGAGCCCCGGTCGGGGCACCGCAGAATCACAACGACAAGCGCCTGCCCAGACGGTGATGGGATACGCATACTAGGCCCCCAACTGGACGCCGCGCATGACAGGCGAACAATGCGCGGGCAGATATCACGCACACCGCAGTGAGTGAGGGACAGAAACGTTACTGCTTTAAGGCTGCATCGAGGGCGTCTGACATGTCAGCACTGCCCGATGCGGCTCCTGCCACAATGTCAGCGGCCAGGCTGCGCACCCCCAGAGCGCGCACATCCGCATCGGCGGAATCAACCAGAGTCAGATCCGTTGCCAGCATCAACGCATCCAGTGACTGAGGTGACGACTCTTCCAGATGGCACCGGAACTCGCGCGTATCGTCCACGCCAGCGTTGAGGACAACTCGCGTGCGTTCCAACAATCGATCCACCGTGGCAGATGCGTCAGCGATCCCCTCGCCCTCCACCTGGAGGGCAGGAAGAGTCTGACCGACACAGTCCCATACGCGCACCGCATTGGACACGTCAGCATCTTCAGTGAAGTCGCGTTGATCGCTGTGCATGCCCTGGTCAGCGGGTGCCAGGTGCGCAAAGAGGACGGTGCCTGTGTCGACAGGCGCAACCTCCTGGGCATCCAGAATTCCCTGAGCCGCGCGCATCACGCCATCACGAGCAGACCCGCCCGCAGAATCCCCGAAAGTCCGAGCCGCAATCCGGTTCGCCAGTGCCAGCACGCTTGATGCGCCCTCACCGTAATCAACGCCCACAACCGCACCGAGCGTGGTCGCATCCGCCAGGCGCGCCGCCGCGACCCTGGAAAGTATGCGCGCATCAGCATCACTGAGCAGGGCAGGATCAGCGACGGATGACAAGTCGCGTACAGCACAGGCCGCCATCCAGGCGACGAATGCATCCGCTGCAACGGGAGCCTCAGCGATCGGATCGGGCAAGTCAGCGCCCTCAGGGGCACCATCAGGCCACGGATCCCATACGCCTCCCAGTGACTCGACTCGCTGCGCGGCACGGTCGGCCACATCGCGCCACGCCTTCTGGCACGGCTCACACTGTCCGGCCAGATCAGCGAGCTCGTCGGCACGAGCGGCAATTGCCCAATCCGCGCGAACAGCACGATCGCGCACCAGCTGGGGCGCTGTCAGCTCAGGCAGTGAGCCCTGCGCCGATTCCAGGTGAACTCCGCAGCCTGTGAGTGTCACAGCGATGGCAGCTGTCGCGGCGCTTGTGCACGCCGCCCTCGCCAAATGGTAAAACGAGTGGCGGTGCAGGCTGGAGGAAAACTTCACGGTGTCATCATCGCACGCGCATGTGGCTAAACTAGTGAATATTGGCGTGTCGTTCGGAAGGAAGAAACTGTGGCACAACCCGCTCAGCCAGTAGATCAGGATCTGATCAGGCGCATACTGGAGCCCGTCGTCGCCACGTGCGGACTCATCATCGATCAGATCGAGGTCGTCGGCCCCCAGGCGCGTCCGATTGTGCGCATCAGCGTGGATTACGGTGAGGACACGTCTGCAGACTCCTACGAGTCAGTTGACTCCGACACACTCGCGCAGGTCTCACGAGCCATTTCCTTGGCGATGGACGAGGCCGACCCGATTGACAGTGAATACATTCTGGAAGTGTCCACACCGGGAGCCGAGCGTGAACTCACGCAGCCGCGACACTGGCGCAGACAGATCGGACGGCTCATCCGCGTCAAGCTTCGCGACGGGAACACCGTTGAGGGGAGACTGTCCGAAGTGGCTGATCAGCAGGTCATTCTGGTGGTCGATGGTGAGCCGGTTACCATTGAATACGACACGATCAAGAAGGCGCGTCCGCGCGTCGAGCTTGGCACGGGTAAGTCAGACAAGTGAGGGATCATGGAAATTGACATGACAGCGCTCCGAATGGTGGAGCAGGAAAAAGGTGTAGATCTCAATACTCTTGTGGACGCGATCGAAGAGGCGCTGCTCAAGGCGTATCACAACATCCCGGGCGCTATCCGCAAAGCTCGCATTGAGATCGACAAGCGTTCAGGGCGGGTCACCGTCATGGCGACCGAAGAAGACGACGACGGCAACCCGATCGATGAATTCGATGACACCCCCTCCAACTTTGGGCGCATCGCACAGGCAACTGCGCGCTCGGTGATCATGCAGCGGCTGCGAGACGCCGACGATCAGAAAGTTCTGGGCGACTTCGCATCCAAGACCGGGCAGATCGTCACCGGCCTTGTCCAGCAGGCACGTGAACGCCACCTGACGCTGGTGAAACTATCGGACGACTTCGAGGCCGTGCTGCCGGATTCAGAAAAGGTTCCGGGCGAGGAATACCACCACAATGAGCGGATCCGCGCCTACGTCGTGTCGGTTGAACGCACCGAGCGTGGCGCGCGAATCGTCCTGTCACGAACCCACCCCGGCTTGGTGCTCGGCCTGTTCGAACGCGAGGTTCCTGAGATCCAGCAGGGTCTGGTGGAGATCAAGGCCGTTGCGCGCGAAGCGGGCCACCGCACGAAGATCGCCGTTGCCGCAACACGTGAAGGTGTCAACGCCAAGGGAGCATGCATTGGGCCGATGGGGTCGCGTGTGCGCTCGGTGATGACTGAGCTGGGTGGTGAAAAGATCGACATCGTTGACTGGTCGGCAGATCCTGCTCGTTTCGTGTCCAACGCGCTGTCTCCGGCGCGCGTGAGCCGAGTGGTCGTGCACTCGGTTGAAAATCACACCGCCACCGCCGTTGTGCCTGACTTCCAGCTCTCACTGGCAATCGGCAAAGAGGGACAAAACGCTCGACTGGCTGCGCGTCTGACAGGTTTCCACATTGATATTCACTCCGACACGGATGCGGACGGAAAGATGGAGGCGTCACGCTCATCGATGCCTGACATGCCCTATGGAGGTGACGAGGCTGCCAGCGTGTCAGATGGTAGCGGCACCGACGCATTCGACATCACTGCCGAGGACGAGGACGAGGACGAGGACGAGGACGACGTGACCAGTCGCTCACATACAGATTCCAATACGGACGCCGACCTCAGTTAGACTGGTTGGGCTGGACTAGTATGTGTGCGGTGGAGACGCATGACCATTCAGGCCCGATTCGCACATGTATTGGCTGCCGGCAGCGAGGCGCCCCCTCGAGCATGGTTCGAATGGTGGCGACTCACGACGGATCCGCACAGGTGGATCCAAAAGGCATCCTGCCAGGTCGTGGTGCGTGGATTCACGCACATGCGACATGCATGGAGAAGGCCCGCCGACGGCGAGCCCTCGAACATGCATTACGCCTGCCTCACGCCGTGGGGGAGCACCAGTGGGATCACCTGATCGACACGATCACATTGTCAGCAACGCACCGTGCGTTGGACATCGAGTAATGGAAGCGGGTTGGAAGCTGATGGGCACCCGATGAGTACCCAGCGATGAGCTGCCAGCAAGAACGATAAGTCCCGTCTCCAGTTCGGAGACGGATCCGGACAGGAGAATTGTGGCAAAGTTGCGTGTACACGAGCTCGCCAAAGAGCTCGGCATTGCCAGCAAAGAACTCTTGGCGTACCTGCGCGATAGCGGAGAGTTCGTCAAGGCATCAAGCTCGGCTCTGGAACCGCCAGTGGTTCGAGCCGTGCGTGAACACTACGCCTCCCTTGCGCCTCAGGACACAGAAGAATCCGAGAAGGCGAAGGCACCCAAGAAAACAAGGAAAACGGCTGCGAAGACAACTACTGCGTCTCGTAAGTCGACCAGGAAGTCGTCCACTGCGTCCACACCTGCCGACCTGGCACAGCCAGAAAGCAGTGCGGCCAGTGATGATGCGCCGACCGGAAAGTCAGAAAAGAAACCGGCCAAGACGCGAGCACCGAAGCCAGGACCGGTAGCGCACGCAGCTGACAAGAAGGCAGCTGCAGCGGCGAAACCGGGACCTCGCGATACTCAGGAATCAGGCGATGCTCACGCATCGGCACCGGTGTCGTCGGGAGAATCTGGTCCCAAGCCCGGCCCCCAATCCGCCAAGAAAGCATCGGCTTCAGATTCCAAGGCTCATGGCCGCCAGTCGGCACCGCGCCCAGGACCTCGTCCCGGCCCGCGCCCTGCTGGGCCACGCCCAGGCAACAATCCCTTCGCATCCACGCAAGGTATGCCTCGACCTGGTGGAACACGCGGTGGCCAGCGCACCAACAGGCCCGGTGGTCGCGGCACACAAGGTGGCGCTGCGCACACGAACCGCTCCGGCGGTGGCGAGCACCGCGCTGAACGCCCGAACCGTTCACGCGGCGGCAACCATCCAAACCCGATGATGATGCCCGATCAGGCACGGTTCGCCAAGCCTGACCGCCCGTCACGTGGCGGACGTGGACGTTCCAACAATTCACGTCACAACAGCCCAGGAGTCGGCGCACACGCAGGTGCATTTGCGCCCCCGAGCGGTGGCCGTCCCCGTGGCGGTCGCGGTGGTCGCGGCTCCACACCGGGCGCATTCGGCCGTGGAAGCGGCTCGCGTCGCGGACGCAAGTCCAAGCGTGCAAGGCGGCAGGAATACGAAGAGCAGAGTGCACCGACAATCGGCGGCGTGAAGATTCCTCGCGGAAATGGCCAGGAGATTCGCATCCGTCAGGGCGCATCCCTGGCTGATCTTGCCGAAAAGATCGACGTCAATCCGGCAGCATTGGTGACTGTTCTGTTCCACCTCGGTGAAATGGCAACGGCCACGCAGTCACTGGATCAGGACACCTTTGAAACACTGGGCGACGAACTGGGCTACAACGTTAAGGTCGTTTCCCCAGAAGACGAAGATCGCGAACTGCTTGAGTCCTTCGATATCGACCTTGAGGCCGAAGAACTTGATGATGAAGAGCACCTCAAGCCGCGCCCACCGGTCGTCACCGTCATGGGTCACGTCGACCACGGTAAGACGAAGCTGCTGGACGCCATCCGGCACACCGACGTCGTCGACACCGAACACGGTGGCATCACCCAGCACATCGGCGCCTACCAGGTCACGGTGGATATGGAGGGCAAGGACCGCCCCATCACATTCATCGACACGCCTGGTCACGAAGCCTTCACCGCTATGCGTGCCCGTGGCGCCAAGGTAACGGACATTGCGATCCTGGTGGTCGCAGCCGATGACGGCGTCATGCCGCAGACCGTTGAAGCGATCAACCATGCGCAGGCAGCGGACGTGCCGATCGTTGTGGCCGTCAACAAGGTGGATAAGGAAGATGCCAATCCGGATAAGATCCGCTCCCAGCTCACCGAATACAACCTTGTGGCTGAAGAATATGGCGGCGACGTCATGTTCGTGGACGTGTCCGCCAAGCAGCGCACCGGCATCAGTGACCTGCTCGAAGCAGTCCTCCTGACAGCGGATGCCGCACTTGACCTGGAGGCAAACCCTGACACCGAGGCGCGAGGCGTCGCCATTGAAGCGAACCTTGACCGTGGTCGTGGTGCGGTTGCCACCATGCTGGTCCAGCGTGGAACGCTGCGCGTGGGAGACGCCCTCGTTGTGGGATCCGCCTCCGGACGCGTGCGCGCCATGTTCGACGAGTATGGCAAGGATGTGCAGGAAGCCGGTCCGTCACGACCGGTGCAGGTGATCGGCCTGACATCAGTTCCACGGGCAGGCGACTCCTTCCTTGTGGCATCCGATGACCGCACCGCCCGCCAGATCGCTGACAAGCGAGAAGCTGCCGAGCGCGCAGCACTGCTGGCCAAGCGTCGCAAGCGCGTCACCCTCGAAGACTTCGATAAGGTTCTCAAGGAAGGTGAAGTTGACACCCTCAACCTTGTCATCAAGGGTGACGTGTCCGGTGCCGTTGAGGCTCTGGAAGATTCCTTGCTGCGTATCGACGTGGGCGACGAAGTTGCCCTGCGGATCATCCACCGCGGCGTCGGAGCCATTACGCAAAACGATGTCAACCTGGCCACCGTCGATAACGCGGTCATCATCGGCTTTAACGTGCGTCCGGCTGAGCGCGTGGCTGAAATGGCCGACGCGGAAGGCGTGGAGATCAAGTACTACTCGGTCATCTACGCAGCCATCGACGATATCGAAGCGGCCCTGAAGGGCATGCTCAAGCCGATTTATGAAGAGGTCGCGCTGGGCACGGCTGAGATCCGCCAGGTCTTCCGCTCCGGCAAGTTCGGTAACATCGCAGGCTCCATTGTCCGTGACGGCATCATTCGCCGCGGCTCGAAGGCCCGCCTGGTTCGCGACGGTGTCGTGGTTGCTCCCGATTTGGAGATCGCGTCGCTGCGCCGCGAAAAGGACGATGTCACCGAGGTTCGCGAAGGCTACGAATGCGGTATCACCCTGGGCTTCAAGGACATTGCCGAGGGCGACATCATCGAAACGTGGGAAATGAAGGAAAAGGCTCGCGACTAGTTCGCACTGTGTTTCCTGTCCCATTGACGAGGGTGACCCATCCACTTTGTGAGGGTGGGGCACCCTCGTTTTACGTATGACGTGCAGCTGATGGTATGGTGAGGGGGCACGGGAGCCCGGACAGGCGGGCTGAGAGGGAAAATTCTCCGACCGTTATACCTGAACCAGATCATGCTGGCGTAGGAACGCGGTTTAGTCGTGCGCATTGGTGAGCACGAGGAGCCGCAAATGAATCGAGACGAACAACTCGACATCATTAACAATGTGTGGCCACTGATCTCAGATCAGGATGTGGCGGCGCTGGAAGAGCGCCTGGTGGATATGCCGCATCTGGCGGGTGCTTCTGCCCAGCGCCCGCAGGTCCTCACTCACTCGGCGCGTCCAATGGCCTCGGCGTGTATCGCCCAGCTGGCATGTGGAACACGCGTCTTCATCAAACGCTATGCGCCCCACCTGATCAGCGAATACGACCTGTGTGTCAAACATGACTACGTGAACCGGCTCGCCGCAGGCGCCTTCCCGACGCCGCGCTTCTTCACCTTCGATACCGGCAGAACATGTCTGACGATGGGCGGATGGGTCTGGGAAGTGAGCGAATGCGCGCCGGGTGAAGACCGTTACCGTGCGACGACCAGCTGGATGCCGCCGTGCACACGCGAAGAGAGCGTGGAAATCGGCCGAGTGGCGGGGCAGCTTCGTCGCGCCTCTGAAAAGATTCCGGCAGTGGTCGCACCGCCCAACCCTTACCAGTCGCGCATGGACCTCATGCTGGGTGATCCGTTTGACCGTCTTGAAGCCTGGTGCGAAGCGCACCCCATCGTTGCCAACTATGTGTCCAGAACCGGCCGTGACCTGGCTGGTGACCTGGCAGTTGTCGCTCCTTTTGCGCGGGCCCTTGAGCCGCTGCGGGAGCGCCCTCGTTACTGGACACACGGGGACCTGCACGTGTCCAACACGATGTGGAAGGACACCAGGCAGGGTCCCGTCATCACCAGTGTCTTTGATTTTGGGCTGGCATACGCCAACCCGTCGCTGTTCGATCTGGCACAGCTCATTGAACGTCACGCGATCGACTGGCTGACCATCACTGAAGGTATCGAAAATGCGTGGCGTCCCCAGGTGGTGCGCGACCTTCTGGACGGGTATGTCAGTCAGTACCCACTGATGCGCGAGGAGGCTCGCATGCTCGCGCCGATGGTGGCAGTGTCGAACACCGAGTTTGAACTCGCTGTTATCGAGTATGACCAGCGTGCCCCGATACCGGGGCGTACGTCGGATTGGGCGTACACGATCGGGATGGATGCTCATCACCGGTGGTTCACCACTGAATCCGGCACTCAATTTATCCGCACAGTTACCCAACTAGCAATCGAGAGATCATGAAAACAACCAGGCTTTTGCCCCTCCTTCTCAGCGTCGCCATGCTGGGCGCATGCTCATCAGGCGGAGCGTCGGATATGTCCTCAGCTGACCAGTCAGGCGCCGACGCCACCGGCCAGTCGGCTTCGCAGGCCTCTGGACAGATGCGTGATGTGTCCGTCATCTTGGACTGGACACCGAACACGAATCACACAGGACTGTTCGTCGCCCAGGAAAAAGGCTACTTCGCGGACGCCGGATTGAATGTGGACATCATGGGCTTCTCCAAGTCAGGTGTTGACGCTGTCCTCAGCGCGAAGGGCGCTGATTTTGGAATCTCGGGAGCAGATGCACTGGCATCGGCTCACGCCGCCAACCTCGGGCTGACGATGGTGCTGAATATTCAGCAAAAGTCCTCCTATGGCGTGGGAGTTCTGGAAGATTCGGGGATCACCCGTCCAAAAGATCTGGACGGCAAGACAATTGCAGACTACTCGGGCGATTCGGCCCATATCTCCACCCAGATGATGATTCAGCACGATGGCGGAACAGGCGAATTTGACCGCGTCATTGTGGGCGCGCAGGCGATGGCGGCTCTGGAATCAGGCCAGGCGGATTTTGCTGAGGTTCTCAGCACGTGGGAGGCAATTGAGGCAGAACTGTCGGGCACCAAGCTGCACATGTTCCAGCCCGCCGACTATGACGTTCCCACCACTCCGGCAATGATCGGCATTTCGACGCGCAACGACTTGATCGAATCGGATCCCGACCTTGTCCGCGCCTTCGTGCAGGCAGCACAAAAGGGCTACGAGTTCGCCAAGGATAACCCCGATGAAGCGGCGAAAATTCTGGTCGATGCCAACCCACAGGCCAAACTTGATCCCGAACTGGTCACCCGCAGCCAGGAAATACTCTCCACACAGTATTGGCCTGATTCAAAGGGTGGTGTGGGCTTTGCCGACATTGATCGCTGGAACACCTACCTGGCATTCATTGTCGAGCAGGGCCTCGTGTATGACGAGAAGGGGACTGCGGTCACCGAACCGATCGCAGCTGACGACATCGTCACCAATGAGTTCGTGAAGTAACAGATGCCCGCGAGGTACCGCACCGCCGTCTCTGCACGTGAGCGCGACCAACACCACCGGGGCAGTTTCATGCCCGCATTGATGTTTGTGGTGTTGCTCCTGTGCGCGTGGGAGGTGGCGGTGCGCGCGTTCAACGTCAACGAACGCCTTATGCCGGCGCCCTCGACGATTATCCACGCCGGCTTTGATGATGCGCCCAATGTCTGGGAAGCCACCAGGATCACCGCCCTTGAAGTTGGCCTGGGAACGGTGCTTGCACTCGTGTGCGGTGTGAGCCTGGCTTTCATCATCTTTGCGATTCGCCCGATCGGTCGTGTCGCCATCCCTGTTCTCATCATCTCGCAGACCATTCCGGTCGTCGCTATTGCGCCGCTGCTCATTATCTGGTTCGGCTTCGGTATCACGTCGAAAGTACTGCTGGTCGGATTGTTCGGGCTTTTCCCGATCGTGGTGCCGCTGGCGCGCGGACTGGCATCGCCCAGCAGAGACCAGATTGACGTGGCCACGACCTTGGGCGCATCGAAATGGTGGATACTCACGCATGTGCGCATGCCCGCTGCGGCCGCAGTGTTCATGTCCGGGCTACGTATCACCGTCACCTACGGGCCGGCAACGGCAGCGACTGCTGAGTTTGTCGGAGCGCGCAATGGCTTGGGAATCTACCTGCTGACCGCGCAATCCTCGTTTCGCACCGAGCTGGTCTTTGTCGGCGCAGCAGTGCTGACAGCGATGACACTGGTGCTGTACGGCGTTGTTGCTCTGGCCGAACGCATTGCGTTTCCCTGGAAAGCGGTGACACATGCTTCACATCAATGACGTCAGTAAACAATTCCAGGTCCCGCCCACTCTGGCCCTCGATCGCATTTCAGCCACTCTGTACCCACATCAGACTGTGGCAATCGTCGGGCCATCAGGATGTGGCAAGTCCACGCTGCTGCGTATCGTGTCCGGCCTGGATCACGCCACGAGCGGCCAGCTCGAATGGCAGGTGGATAACCCGCACGTCGCACTGATGCCGCAAAACGACGGTCTGTTTCAGTGGCGCACTGTTGTTGACAACGTCGCATTGCCGCTGTTCATCCACAAACTACCCCCGGCCACGGCACGGCAGGCCGCCCTCGACCTTCTCGCTCAGTTCGAGCTCGACGAATTCGCACACGCCTATCCGGACCAGCTCTCTGGCGGAATGCGCTCGCGTGTGGCATTTCTGAGGACGATGCTCGCTGAACCCACATTGATCGCACTGGATGAGCCGTTCGGCGCCCTTGATTCCATGACGCGCGCCGGCATTCAACGTTGGTTGGTCAGCGCCACCCGCCAGCGCGCACTGTCGATCCTGCTGGTCACGCACGATGTGGAAGAGGCCATTACCCTTGCTGACAGGGTTCTTGTCATGTCCGCTCGGCCGGGTCGCATTGTCGCAGATTACCCCATTGATCTGCCTGACCGCACCGATCCCAATCTGCGCACAGATCCCCGGTTCTTACACGCACTCACCAGTATCAGAGTCGCCCTCGAACAAGGGGCAGAAAGAAGGTAGCAATGAACCTCGTCAGAATTCGTCTGGAATACGTCGTGACGTGGCCCAACCACGCCGGCCTGTTCGTGGCACGCAAGAAAGGCTTGTATGCCGACCAGGACCTGGACGTCGACATCTCCTGGGACGGTTTTGACCGTGGCACGCCCGCTGAACTGACCGCCCGCGGCGAATTCCAGTTCGCCTCGATCCGCTTGGGCGAGCTGCTCGAAACCCGGAAGACTGATCACCCCTTTGTTGCGGTCGCCACATTCAATCAGAACCAGCTTGGCGGCGTCATTACGTTGAAGTCCAAGGGCATCACCCGCTTCCGTGACCTGGAAGGCAAGCATGTGTCGATCCCACCGGTGGGACGCCTGACTGAAATGGTCAAGGAAGCTGTCGAAAAGGACGGGGGAGACTACTCGAAGGTCATCGTGGAAGATCCTGGCGTGTTCGAGCCGGATATCCGCGCAGTCGAAAAAGGTCATTATGACGCGATCTTCAACGTGCTTGGCTGGGAAGCCTACCAGGGGTCGGAAGACTTTGGTCAGGTCGTTCAGATCTCCTTCGACGACATTGAGGTCACGCCACACCATGCCTACTTCCTATGCGTCGAAGAGTCCTACCTGCGTGAGCATGGCGACACGGTGCGCAGCTTCCTGCAGGCCACCGGCAAGGGATACGACTTTGCGCGCGACAACCAGGATGAGACGATCCAGCTGATTGCCAGCACCATGTGCGCCAGCGAAGAAGACACCCTCAAAGCTTCCCTGGCCTTTATGGCGCCCACGTGGCACGCGCCCAGTGGACAGTGGGGGCAGATGGACGAGGGGGTCATCCGCTCCTACACCCAGTGGATGGTTGATAACGGGTTCACCACCGCGACGATGGATGACATTGATGGCGCGTGGACGAACGACTACCTGCAGTAAGACAATTGCCCGCAGTACGTGAACGCTGGGGTGAGGCCGGGAGAATCTGCCCGACCTCACCCCAGATCGTGTAAGAGAAGAAAACCCCGCCGAATCTCACTGCGCTGACGGGTGAGATGACAAAGAGGAACGAGACAAAACGGACAGCGGCGAAAACAGAAAGCCCTTCAAAGCGACGAAAGTGGAACCCACGAGGACGAACAGAAGATTGTATGAATGTGAATTTCGTTTGTGACAAGAGGGAGAGTGCGATCCGGCACGTTCGTCGCTTCAATGCCGTACAGTAGCGATAAGTGCGAAACGAGTGGGCACTCACTGGCAATGGTGAAGCGTGATCCCTCGTCCGAACGACACATGAAAGGCCAGCAATGAAGCGAACAGAATTCGATGTCGTTGTCGTAGGGTCGGGTGCAGCCGGCCTGAGCGCGTCACTGACGGCGGCAAAAAACGGGCTGCGCACACTGATGATCGAAAAAGGCGACAAATGGGGCGGGTCCACCGCTAAGTCGGCCGGCATGGTGTGGGTGCCGGGTAACAAACAACTTCAACGCGTCGGCGGCAACGACAATATGGAAATGGGTCGCACCTACATGAAGGCGACGGTTGGAGACTGCACCAGTGACGAAATGATTGATTCGTTCCTGACCAACGGTACGCGCGCGATGGATTTCCTGACTGCAAACTGCCCCGGGCTGGTGTGGCGCAACATGGAAGGCTACCCCGATTACTGGCTCGACGCTCCGGGAGCTCAGCCGCAAGGACGCGGCGTGGAGGCCGGTGCCTTCGACTCGAACAAACTGGGCAAATGGAAAAAGAACCAGATGGAGGCCTATTTCAAACCGGCTGTTCCGCTGGATCTGAATTCGTTCGACTCCGCCGACATCCTGCTCTTTGCGTCAAGCTGGAAGCCGTGGGCGCGACTGGCCCGACTGACTGCACGCAACATCAAGCATCTCTTTGCCCGGCGCACACCGCGCACAATGGGAATGGGACTGACCGGCGCCCTCATGGAAGGATGCCTGCGCGCAGGTGTCGAAATTGCCATGAACACCGCGTTGAAGGACCTCATTGTGGAGGATGACGCGGTGCGCGGCATCGTCGTGACGCACGAAGGCAAGGAGTCACGTATCCGCGCTGCCAAGGGCGTCATCCTGGCGTGCGGCGGGTTCGAGCGAAACGCGCAGATGCGTCAGAAATACCAGCGCCACCCGATTAATGGCACGTGGACTGTCGGCGCGGAAACGAACACGGGCGACGGTATTCAGGTCGGCCTGCAACACGGCGCTGCGATCGACAATATGGCTGATGCGATCTGGTCACCTGTTATCCAGTTGCCGCGTTCATCCGCGTGGACGCCGATCGTCATTGAAGATGAGGAACGCTTTATCGTCCCGGACCGGTCCCTGCCACACACCGTGATCGTCAACGGCCAGGGCAAGCGCTTCATGAACGAAGCGCTGCCTTACTGCACCGCTGGCCAGGGCCTGTATGGTGGGCATTTCGGCAAGGGCGAGGGAGACGCTGAAAACCTTCCCGCCTGGCTGATCTTCGATCATCAGTTCCGCTCGAAATACGTGTTCGGCTACGGACACATGCCGGTCGTGCCCCTGCCCAGGGAATACTTCGAATCAGGGGCGATGGTACAGGCAGACAGCGTGGACGAGCTGGCGCAGAAGATCAACGTGCCGGTCGAGCAGCTGCGCCTCACCCTCGAGCGGTTCAACGATTTTGCGCGCACAGGCATCGACGAGGATTTCCACCGCGGCGAAAACGAACACGATCGTTTCTACGGTGACCGCTACCATGAGCCGAACCCGTCGCTCGGCACAGTGGAGAAAGGCCCGTTCTACGCCACGCAGGTCTACCCCGGTGACATTGGAACGTCGGGCGGCCTGGTGATTAATCCGCAAGCGCAGGTCACGCGCGAGGACGGCAGTGTCATTGACGGTCTGTATGCGGCCGGCAATACCACCAAATCCATTGTTGGGCACACCTACACTGCCGGCGGCACGTCGATTGGGGCCGCCCTGGTCTTCGGGTATGTTGCCGCGCGTACGATCGCAGAAAAGGCCGGCCGCAATATGGTTGCTCACTAAGAACAGCGAGGGTGCCTGGCCACGCACGCACACCCGAGCGCGGCCAGTATGAGTGCTCCTGCGACCATTCCTCCATGGGTGCCGCTGCTGGCAAGGCGCTGCGTGCCCAGTGGCGTAACTGATGCCAACGGAGCACCTGAAGCCGAGGCGGAGGCATGCTGCTCGCCCGTGCTCTGCGCGCCAGCCGCGTCCTGCGGTGTGGTACCTGCATCTGCATTGTCAGTTTTTGTCTCGCCAGAGTCTGTCGGCTGGGCCTCGGTGGAGGGAGCCCCGCCAGCGGGAGTATCTGGCGTGGGAGTGCCTGCGGTGGGCGTG
The DNA here is from genome assembly GCF_030212035.1 of Pauljensenia sp. UMB10120. NCBI lineage: Bacteria > Bacillati > Actinomycetota > Actinomycetes > Actinomycetales > Actinomycetaceae > Pauljensenia > Pauljensenia sp. UMB10120. Next base: position 234,415 of record NZ_JASODH010000002.1, read on the forward strand.
TCAGCGCACGAGGGCGTCTTTCCTGACCTGTGATCAAGGATTGCCTGGTGACCGACAAGTACGGTCAGACACTGCTTGCCTGATGATGCGGGCGCGCCATCGATCGTCCCGCTGTAGGACGCATCGAGCAGATACACGCCAGGCTGGGTGAATGCCCACGCCGCATGTGCGTGAATGTTCGCCGGCATGGTGATGCTGGTCAGCTCGCGGGTTGAATTTATCAATTCGGTGGTCTCACCGAAGGTTCCCAGGGTAAAGACGTGGTATGACGCACCCTCGGGAATGGAACGCGGCTCAAGGTGTAAAGTCAGTGACTCGGCACGCTCAGCGTCAACCTCGGTCGTCGACCAGCCTGGCCACAACGCGCCCTGGCGCTGTTCCTGGTCCAGCAGGTAGTACTTGGCTGGAGGTGTGGGAAGGAAATTGGGGCCGTTCGCCGCGCCTGACGGAGTGCGCGGAGTGGACCGACGCGTATTGTCATCCAGTGCGAAGGCGACTGACGATAGTTCGCGAACCTGCGATGAATGTGCATGCTGCCTGGTGTCATCCTTCAATGCGATCCCCAGACGGCCATTTGCCTCCAGACGGGCCTGAATATCCACGTGGCCATCGCTCAGGATCAGGCGTGGGTCAGCTTGTGTCAGCGGCGAGTCGGTATGGGCTCCGGGAGTGGTGCCTGGTTTCGCACCGGGATTTGAGCCAGGATCAGTTCCTGTCTCGGATCCGCCCGGCTTATCATCCGTACCGGTTGCGTCGGATGGATTGGAATCTGGATCGGCAGGGGCTGCGGGAGAAGCAGCTGTCAGCGTGCCTGAATACGTCAGCGGCTGAGCAGTATTGACAGGCGTGGGGATCGCGACTTCGGTCGGCAGCGCTCCGACTAGGGCGTGAGGGAGCACCGTGAATCTCAGTGACATTCCATCGCAGTCAGACTGCATATAGGTGATGGAAGCGGTGGCTGCACCCTTCGACCCTGAGACCATCTCCGAAGGCTCAAGACCGCAGGTGGGATTATTCGCGCCAGCCTCGTAATATCCGCCACGGATCGTCGCACGGATCTTCGGGTCATTGAACCTTATAGTCGTGCTGAATGTCTCCCCGTCTTCCGGGGTGAGCGTGAGGGTGAATCCCAAGTCAGTGGGCGTATACGCGTCGGTCGAAAATGCAGGCGCCGGATCGTGTGAAGCGGGCTGCGGCAGCCCCTGAGCGCTTGCGGGAGACGATACCGTTGCCGCAGCATCGCCTGTCGAGTAAGACACTTCGGGTGAGACCCACCTGGCGTGTGTGCCATCTGCGGGAATAAAAACGGCTTGGAGGGAGCTGGTGGTGTTCCCCAGCATTTCAGGCCACGTTGCACGCCCGTCTTTAACAGGTACTTCCGCCAGGAAATAGCCGTCGATCAGGAAGGTCACTGTTCCGCTGGCACCTTCAGGCACGCTCGCCACCAGATCCGTCAGCTGATCATCACCATCATTGTCTCGCCCGTGGTGAGGGCGAACGGTCAAGGAGTAGGCACCGGCCTGCGGTGGAGCATCAGATGCCGCGGCAAACTGATCGGACAGCGAAGCAGAGGGTGTGCTTCCAGGTTGGCTGCCGCCGACCTGCCACACGTGCGGGTACTTTCTTGACGCGATCAGGGTGCCGTCAGCTGAGCGTGCGGTGACTCGATATGTCGCCGTGTAGCGCCCGGGTTTGGAAAACAGCGTCATATTGTGCGTGTGCGATCCTGCAGTCAACCATGTCGAGCGCAGATCCGGATTATGGCTGGAGATCAAGCGCGTCAGAATCTTCAACGGCCCCAACGTCGTGTAATTCATCAGCTCCATGCGACCAGGTCCATCAAAATCAACCAGGTCGAGGGTGAAAGTGCGACCAGCGAACTGTTCGATCGGAATGTCTGCGTCGGCACCGAATCCTGCCCAGATCGGAGCCTGATTCCATCCCGGAAGCTGCGGAGCCATGTACCACGTGGCACTGGTGTCTCGCAGGAATCTCACCTCGGGATCATCAGGAACGTGGTAGATAAACTGCTGAGCCTGGGTTGTGTCGTTGTACCCCTTGCCGACCCAGTTCACGGTCTGCTCAAGCGGATAGACCTTCCCATGCGCCTCGTTCTTGAGGACGAAGGTTCCGCCTTCCCAATACGTTTTCGGCGCATCGATATGTCCGAGCGTTGCCACGGTTTTCCCGTCATCGGGAGCGGCATGGGTGGGCGGAGCTGTCGACAGTGCGGCGCCGATGGTCATGATTGCAGTGACGAGGGTGGCGCCGGCATATCGGAAGAATCGTTGGCGGGAGATGGCGGGCACGGTGTGCACCTTTCGTAGGCGGTGAAGTTACCACCACACTAGTGCAAGTGAGAATACTTATCAATAAGATGAGAGCTGCCCATTGTGACTCCTTGTCGTCAACGGGTAGTGATCACGCCCAGTGCTGTCCCCACCGCGACGCCCGCCGCATCGGCCACCACATCTACCGAATCGGCACCGCGACCCGGAATATGAGCCTGAAGTTTTTCGGAGATCCATCCGTGCGCGCATTGGCCCGCAGCGGCCACATACCACGGCACTCCCACAGCAACGAGGCTGGCAGTGCCTGCGGCAAACAACACAGCGTGCACAAGTTTGTCGGCATCACGCGGCATCGATTTCAACACGGCGTCCGCGATGCTGTCGTGATCGTCACTGTCGATGGCGCTGGTATCGTCGGTGGCACAGGTTCCGCCAGTGGAGCAGGCCGCGCTGGTGCCGGTATCGCTGGTGCCGGTATCGCTGAGGTAATTGGTGCCATTGCCGTCGGTGTCATCAGCGTCAGTGACGCCGATTCCGCTGGCGTCGCAATCCGACCGTGTCACAGCTCGCGGATCAGGGGCATAGAGTGCTGCAAGCTGCGCGCCCCACGCGAGACCGGCTAACACCCATGTGACAGGTGAAGGTTGACGCGAGCGTCGTGCCATCAGTGCATCTTCTCCCAACGGCCAGGTGTCAAAGGCAGTGCACGCTTGTGAGCGGTGCGCGAGTGCCACCTGACGATGGTCTGCTCATCTTCTTCGCTCACCTCGCGGCCCTCAAGGTAGTCGTCAATGGCCTCATACGTGACGCCCAGAGCAACTTCATCAGGACGCAGCGGCTTATCAGATTCCAGATCCGCGGTAGGAACCTTGTCAGTCAGTGTCGCCGGAGCGCCCAGATAGCGGCCCAGCTCCCGCACGCGGCGCTTGGGCAGTCCAGTCAGCGGTGTCACGTCAGCAGCACCATCACCAAACTTCGTGTAGAACCCGACGAGGGCTTCCGCAGCCTGATCAGTGCCGACGACGAGCATTCCGCGAGCACCGGCAACTGTGAACTGCGCGATCATGCGTTCGCGAGCCTTCACGTTGCCCTTGACAAACTCCGTGTAGGAATCGACATGATCATCATCTGCTTCACCCACTGCCTGCCACATGGCATCGGTCGACGCTCCGATGTTGACTGTCAGAACCTGATCAGCATCGATAAACGACAGGGCATCTTGCGCGTCGTCCTCGTCAGCCTGGACCTGGTATGGAAGGCGCATCGCGACGAATGTGGCGTCACCACCATCCTCGCGCACTTTTTCGCACGCCAGCTGAGACAGGCGACCGGCAACGGTAGAATCTACTCCGCCCGAAATGCCCAGGACATAGCCCTTCAGGCCAGTTTCCTTGAGGTATTCGGCCAAGAACGTGATTCGACGCTCGACCTCGTGAGCCGCATCGAAATCTTCGACAACTTCCAGTTCTTCCATAATCGCGCGTTGGCGTTCATGATCAGTCATATCTGAATCGTAGCGAACTGAAGGCGCTCGCAGTACTGCCAACATCGGCGTATCTCACGCTTGCTCGGGTGGGGCGATAAGTTTCGCCAGCGTAGAGTAGAAGCATGCAGGTAAAGAACCTCTTGGATCGCGGACTGATCCCGTACATGGAAGGTGACCGAATCCAGCGTGAGACCTTCGATGACGTGAAGGTGAGCCATTGTGATGACACGCTCATTGTTGCTCAGTTCGAACCGACCTACACGGCTGGGAGGCGCACGAAGCCTGAAGATATCGTCGATGCTGACCTGCCGGTCATTTCGGTTGACCGTGGAGGATCGGTAACGTGGCACGGGCCCGGGCAGCTGGTGATCTACCCGATTATTCGCCTGGCGGCTCCAACGGAAACGATTGGATACATTCGCGCCGTCGAAGCGGCAGTCATCGAGGCTGTCCGCACTACATGGCACCTGCCGGTTGTTCGCATTGAGGGCAAAGCCGGTGTGTGGTTGCGTGACCCTGATCGCAAACTCTGCGCCATCGGACTCAAAGTGGCTCAGGGCGCAACGATGCATGGTCTTGCTCTGAACGTCAATCCTGACTTTTCGCGCGCCTTCACAGGTATCATTCCCTGTGGGTTGCACGACTGCGGTGTCGCCTCCCTCGTTGGGGAAGGCGTCGATGGAGTCAGCGTTGCCGATGCGGCTGATCCGCTCATTGCGTCCCTGACAGCCCACCTGGAGCCACTGACATACTCTGCACACGAATCTGAACTAGCTGCAACGAAGTGAGGACCAGCGTTGTCGACACTGCCAGAACCTGAAGGCCGCAAGCTCCGACGCGTCGAAGAGCGCAACTCGCAGACGCCTATCGAAAAGCAACGTCCCACATGGCTGAAGACGCGCGTTTCCAATGGGCCGGGATATCAGGATATGCAGCAGCTGGTTCATCGCGGCGGACTGCACACCGTCTGCGCAGAAGCTAACTGCCCGAATATCTACGAATGTTGGGAGGACCGTGAGGCTTCCTTCCTGATTGGTGGAGCGCTGTGTACGCGTCGATGCGACTTCTGCGATATTGCCACCGGACGGCCAACTGAATACGACCGGGATGAGCCCAAGCGCCTGGCTGAGTCGGTTAAAGAACTCGGACTGCGCTATGTGACGATCACAGGCGTCAGTAGAGACGACCTTGAAGACGGAGCCTCGTGGCTCTACGCAGAATCGTGCCGACAGATCCATGTCATGCAGCCTGGTACCGGTGTCGAATTGCTGGTCGATGACTTCAAAGGCGATCCGCATGCCCTTGCACAGATATTCGAATCCGGGCCTCAGGTGTTCGCTCATAATCTGGAAACGGTTCCGCGCCTGATGAAGACAATCCGGCCGGCGTTTCGTTACGACCGTTCGCTGAGTGTCATCAACGCAGCGAAGGAGGCTGGCCTCGTCACAAAATCGAACCTGATTTTGGGCATGGGCGAGACGACCGAAGAAATCGAATCCACCATGCGTGACCTGCTGGACGCGGGGTGTGACATCTTGACCATTACGCAATACCTTCGCCCCTCGGCATTGCACCATCCCATTGACCGATGGGTCAAACCTCAGGAATTCGTGCGACTGCGTGACGTGGCGTATGCGATGGGATTCCCCGCCTGTATGTCAGGGCCGCTCGTGCGTTCCTCCTACCGTTCAGGCAAATTGTGGGGCGAAGCGATGAAGAACCTGGGTCGGGAAATCCCGTCCGAATATGCTGGCCTCGTTGAACTGGCCTCCGCTGGTGCGGCGCGTCAGGAAGCCTCAGCTGTTGTGGGACGGATGTCTCCGGCAGAGTGTGCTCACTCAACGTCGGCCGAACCTGCGATCCCTGCCAGCGGGTCGCTGGTAGGACGTCCGCTTCCGGTTTCGGCCCTCTAGGAACCTCATACTTTACACAACGCGCGCCTTGAAGCTGGCTGATGAGCCAGTCAAGGCGCGCGTTGTGCGTCGGCGACCAGAAGTTATGACCTCGGCGAGAAGGCGTGTTCAGTGTGATGGCTACCAGTGATGACTGGCACGTTCGAAGCAGGAGCTTCTGGCTCGGTGTCGAACAATGACTGAAAATTCTCCTCGTTGATAATCTGCCGGGACGCATGCGCTCCCCTGAAACCAGATCCGGACGAGGCTGCTGCCGCCATCGAACCACCGGCGCCTGCCATCGCCATCGGCGGAACCATGAAGCCGCGTCCAGTCGCCGCGGCGCCACCACGAGCTGCCAAGGAGGCAGAGGACGCGGCTGACGATTCAGCGGCGTGGAAGCCCAGACGGCCCGACTGCGTGGGAGCAGATGAAGACGCGTGGACAGCTTCTGCACCTGCCGGAGCCACCGGGATGCGTGAGTCAGGAGTGATATCACCGTTGTGCCGGATACCCGCGAAGGCAGCAGAGTGGCTCATTCTCACATCAGACGCGCTATGGGCGCCCGACACGTCATAGGAGCCTGGCATGCCGTAGGAGCCTGCGTGATAGGAACTCGGCAAAGCTGAGGCGTAGTGGGTGCCATAGTAGTCTGAGTAACCCAAGCCGCCATATGCTCCGCCACCGTAATATCCTGAACCTCGGTTCAACGAGGTGCCTCGACCGTACGCCGCAGGATCCATCATCTGACGCTGAGAACCAAAGAGGCCGCCACCCTGTGAGCCACCCGTGATCTTGTTGAGCAGCGCGTTTCCACCAGTGGTGAGAAGCTTGGTGCCGACATCTTTCAGAACCTGACCACCGGGGGTGGCCAGGAACTGATTGAGCATGCCGCTCACTTTGTCGAACAGGCCCGCAAGCTGACCCAGGAGGCCTTTGAGGTTGCCGATCGACTCGATCACCTTGTTGATCGTTTCGCTGATGCGAGTGGCCAGGCTGGATACTTTGGCGGTGACTTGCTGGATGATCGCCGGCAGTGCCAAACCAGCGGTCGCGACTGCTTCGATCACTGCTGAAGCAAAAGCGCCGATGATCTGTGAGAGCGCGTCGCGGACCAGGTCATGAACGATCTGGACGAGGGACGCGGCTACTTCCAGTGCCGTGCCCATTGCATCTGCCCAACGTCCGGCTTTCTCAACGGTCTTGGCGATGTCGCCTTCGAGGGCATTCAGCGCCTGAATGGTCTCACCGCGCATATCGGACAGGTCGACGCGGGTGTGGTTCTGCAGAAGCGTACCGGCTTCAGCGAGCTGAGCGTGAATGTTTTTCCACGTCGCGCTGTAGGCGGCCACCTGGTCGGCATCACCGGTGAACGCATCGAGCCATTCGTCCAGAGGGTGAACATGCTCGATGAGCCACCCCAGACCCATCGCAATCAGTGTGCCCAGCGGGTCGAGGACCGAGGCACCGATATCCAGCGCGGTTGAAAAGAGTGCGACGCCGCCACTGACCCAGTCCTTCGATTCAAAGGCCTTGACGAGGGCCTCACCATCTTCGATCAGCAGCGTACCGGCCAGCTGCCCTGTGGATTCCTGGCGTTCAGCAACCAAAGAATTACTCATGGCGACCTCGCTTACCCCATACGTTTACCTCAGCTTTGAACCCGCGTGTCAGGTCCGCTTCCTGAGAGTTGAAGTCTTCAGTGGTCAGTCCGAGCTGCCTGGACGTCCTCTCCAAGGCGTCGGTTGCGCTTTGCATGGTTCGGCGCGCTGCGCTTTCCATGATCAACAACGGAGGCAGCAAGATCGGGGTGCAGAGAAGCCCAAAAGCGGTGCCGCCTATACCCGCTTCATATGAGGCCTGCTTAGCCAGGTCAACAGCGCTGGCCACCTGTGCTACGTGTGCTTTGTGCTGGGACAGTTCGTCTGTTCTGATCTCGAGGTCGCTCACATTTCACCTATCAATCTTGAGACAATCGGAGAATCCTCACCAAACAGTTCGCCCGCGATCGTGTGCACCTGACCGCGAAGGTCCGTGCGCGCCGCGTTGTAAGCCTCCATCACGTCGTAGGCGATGTGATCGGCTGGCACGCCCTGGGCATGACTATCGATATCTGTACTTCTGAGATGACCTTGAAAATTCACCGTGATTCGCACGAGACGGTCGCGACTGGTGCCCTGTCCGGTCACTTGCTCTGCTCGGCGACGAAATTCTGTTGCGGTTTCTGCGTGCTGTTGAGCTTGGGCCACTTGACGCTTGACCCGCTCTTGCGCTTGTGCAATTTCGTCCACACCTAGGAATGTAAACGGAAAACAGGACCTTTGTCCATACCTGACAGCAAATTTCCGCAAATTTACATTTGCTCTGTACACCGGCCGCTGCACCGTCATGCAATGTTCTTTTACCGATACGCGTCCACACTGCGACAGAACGCGACGCGTGCGTATGCGCGCACATTCACCCGTTCATTGGATTCAATGCCAATGTGCCCCGTACACGCACATGTCTGGTACACACACTTCCGGTACACACACCGCCCTGCTAGTCACCTGGTGCGAACACTGCGCGAAGCGCGCAGACGGTGACCTTGCCGTTGGACGATACCGGCAGTGACTCAACTACCGCCAGGCGCTGAGGCACTTTGAAGCGCGCAAGATATCGACCGGCAAACTCACGTACATCGTGAAGCGATGGCGCTTCGCACCCCTCATCCATGACCAGTACCGCGCTGACAGCTTCGCCCCACTTCACATCGGGCACACCCACCACATGCGCGGATCGGACTCCGTCCATGCGCGTGAGCACCTGTTCAACCTCGTGAGGGAGCACCTTTTCGCCGCCTGTGTTCACCGTGGCCACTTTGCGCCCCACGATGTGAACGAAGCCGTCCTCGTCAATGAAACCCAAGTCGCCGGTGCGCAGCCACGGGCCCCTCAACGATGCCGCGTTGAGTTCCTCGTCATTCCAGTACCCGTGGGTGACGGATGGGCCGGTGCAGATGAGTTCACCAATAGTGTTCGCACGGATGTCTCCCTCGCGCGAGCTGGGCGGCAGAACGCTCGCAACTGACGAGGGGGACTCGCCCGCCCGGGTACCTTCAACTGGGACAGCGTGTGCGTCCAGCCCATCCACCATCTCGATACCGATACGTGTGTGCGGGAAAGGAAAACCGCTGGTTGTGGAGCGGTCGGCTGGAAGACCGGGAACTAGGCACGTACCTGACGCTGCCTGCTCAGTCATCCCCCATACGCTGAACGGTTCAAGGCCTCGTTCGCGCAACATGGCGGCAAGGTCAGCCGGTACGGGTGCGCCACCGATCAAAGGGCGCGTGAATGAGGGCAACCCATCCGAGGTGAAAGTGGGAACCTGACACATCATGCGGTACATCGTGGGAACGGCGAACATCATCTCCACCTGGTAGCTGCCCAGGGCTTCGACCAGTGCAGCCGGATGGAACGCATCCACGATGATCACCGTTCCGCCCGAGACCGCTAGGTCCAGCGTGGTGCCGTTGAAACCACCGATATGGGACAGGGGAACGCTGACGGCTTCGACGGTGCGTGGACCATATTCGAAGACGTCGCGGAAATTGCGCGTGCCCCACCACAGGTTCTCATGGGTGAGTGTGACGCCCTTGGGATGAGCGGCCGTTCCCGAGGTGTACAAAATTGCGCCGACCGTGTCCGCAGGCAGTGCCGCCACATCAGCAAGCGGCAGGGGAGAGGTCTCAGCAACCGCGCGACTCCACTGGTCAACTGTCACGACGCGTGGCTGGCGGGCCGGGTGGGAAGCGTTGTCGGTGTCGATATTCAAGGTGGTCGCGCGCTCAACGCGGTCAATCTGAGCATCCCCGCAGATGATGACATCCGGCTCGCAGTTGACCAGGATGGCGGCTAATTCCCCGGCCTGCAGGTGCTGATCGAGCGGCACAGTGATGGCTCCTATTGCGGAGCAGGCCACGTGCACGAGCATATGCCAGGCGCAGTTCGGCGCCATGATAATGACGCGGCAGGTGGGTCCGACATTCCAGTCCAGTAAGACCTGAGCAGCGCGCAGCGCGTCGTCGAGGCTGTGAGCCAGGGTGCGGCGCGAGGCTTCCGAGTAGGTGTGCGCTGCAGGATCCAGATGCAGCTCGATGAGATTGTCGCGCCCGGCATGGCGCGCAGCGGACAGCGCGAGGAAATGGATGGCGGAAAAATCTGCGTGCGGCTCAGTGATCACGGCTCCTATTATGCAGCCACCGATGTGCTGACGGTGAACATGAGGTGATGGACACGATCACTAGGAACACGACGGCGCAGACACGTACGATAGAGGGTCGCAACGTTTGTTTACCAGCACAGGAGGCATCACCATGGCAGATGAATCGCGAGTACATAAGGTGGAGGACCGGATTCATCAGACGGTCGCACGCTTGCTGGGCCGACGCATCAAGGATCCGCGCCTGGGGTTCGTGACCATTACAGATGTGCGCGTCACAGGAGACTTGCAGCACGCCTCCGTGTTCTACACCGTCCTGGGTGATGACGAGGAACGCGCAGCAACGGCGCGCGCTTTCGAATCCGCCAAGGGGCTGATTCGCTCCGAAGTGGGCAAGGCATTGGGCATTCGATTGACCCCGACGCTCGAATTCATCCTCGACGCGCTTCCAGAGACGGCCGCCTCCATTGAAGATGCATTGGGCAAGGCTCGTGCGCGTGATGAGGAGATCGCGCGCGGTGCTCAAGGTGCCAGTTATGCCGGTGAGGCAGACCCCTACCGTCATCCCGAAGAAGACGACGAGGAATACGCCGACGAGGGAGGCGCTGACGACACATACGTCGATCAATCAGACATCGACGAGGCCGACGCCGACACCGACGAAATATAGGCCCGCCCAGATCCATGACACCTACCGATTCGAAGCAGAAGCCACAGCCACCCTCGGGAATTCTGATCGTTGACAAGCCCCAAGGGATGACCAGTCACGACGTGGTGAGCCGTGTGCGACGACTGGCGCACACCCGTAAAGTCGGGCACGCCGGTACGCTCGACCCGATGGCGACCGGTGTGCTGGTGATCGGTATCGGCAAAGCGACGCGGCTGCTCACCTACCTGAGCGCCAGTACGAAGATCTATGACGCCACCATGCGTCTGGGAATCGGGACAACCAGCGAGGACGCAGATGGGCAGGTCACGGAGTGCCCAGGAGCCAGCGATGTAACAGTCGATCAGGTGGCCGACGCTGCCCGTGTGGTGCGTGAACGCGGGTGGCAGGTGCCCTCTGCCGTCTCTGCCATCAAGATCGGTGGGAAGCGTGCGCACGCCCTGGTGCGCGAAGGAGAAGACGTCCACATCCCTCCGCGCGAGGTTCATATCAGCGCGATTGACCTGACTGGTCCGCTCCGCCCGACCGCAGCGGAGGCAGGCGTGCCGGTGGTGGACTGTGATATTCACGTTGAATGTTCGGCCGGCACCTACGTGCGAGCCATTGCCCGCGACATTGCCGAACAGCTCGGCACAGCTGCACACCTGACTGCTTTGCGCCGGCTGCAGGCCGGGGCATTCACTCTGGACGATGCTGCGCCACTGGATCGGCTTGAAGCGCTGACCGCTGAAGGAGCCGACGTGCCGATCATTCCCATTGGTGAGGCCGTCAGCAGACTCTTTGACACCCTTGAGATTTCTCAGGAGGAGGCCGCGCGCTTTGCTCACGGGAATCCGCCTGAACGCAGCGGCGCGCAGCTGGCTGATATGAATGTGGACCAGCCGATCGGCGTGTATTGTGAAGGCCGGCCTTTAGGCCTGGTGAAGGTACAAAACGGTGCTCTGCGCACGATAAGGGTGTGGTAAGACATGCAGGTGTGGACGTCAATTGACCAAGTGCCACGAGATTTCGCCTCCGTGGTGACCATCGGCAACTTCGATGGTATGCACCGCGGTCATCGGCGTGTGATCTCCGCCTGCGTGGACCGTGCGCGCAAACGCGGGGTGGCGGCAGTGGCCTGCACCTTTGACCCGCACCCCCGGCAAGTCCACCAGCCCGACTCGCATATGCAGCTGATCAGCCCACTGGAAGATCGCCTGAGCGCGATGGATGCTGCCGGCCTTGATCACACGCTTGTCATCCACTATGACCGCTCCTTCTATTCGCTGACGGCGCGCGAGTTCGTCCAGCTCACGCTCGTTGAGGTACTGGGTGCTGTGGAAGTTGTGGTTGGTGAGGACTTTCGTTTTGGCAAAGACAACGCCGGCACGGTCGAAACCTTGCGTGAACTGGGCAGAGAATACGGCTTTGATGTGGTGATGGTCGCTGACATCATCAGCCCGCAAGGTCGGCGCTGGTCGTCGTCCTGGGTTCGTGAACTACTTGACGAGGGTGACGTTGCTCAGGCGGCATATGTTTTGGGCCGACAGCACCGAGTGCGTGGCGTTGTTCAGCACGGATTTAAACGCGGACGCAAACTCGGTTTTCCGACTGCCAATCTGTCCGAGGGGATCGACGGTGTGGTGCCTGCGGACGGTGTGTATGCCGGATGGGTCGTGCGCTCGGTGCCGAATACGACGGCGCGTGAGTTCTATCCGGCAGCGATTTCAGTGGGCACCAACCCGCAGTTCGGTGGAGATAAGCGCACCGTTGAAGCGCACGTGCTGGGGCGCGCCGACCTGAACCTGTATGGCGAGCGCATCGCGGTGCATTTCGTGGAACGCATCCGTGCGATGCAGGCGTTCGACTCGGTCGATGCTCTGACGGCTCAGATGGATGATGATCTGCGGCAAACAGCATTGGTGCTGGGGATCGGCGTGTCAGGACGCGTGGATCCTGATGCTGTGACGGCCAACTGACTGAGAGCAGACATCTGCTCGGCACCGGGAAAGCTGCTCACGCCACGTTCTTCACCCGATAAATCACGAGTGCGCCGGTCAGTGCGAGCGCTCCGGACAGGATATACAGGCCCGCATAGCCGCCCAGGGATGACAAGGCTCCCGCTGCCACGACCGGTGCCAGCGCATTTGGCGTGACAACCGCGATATTCATGATTCCGACATCGCGTCCGCGTTGCGCGGGGATTGGCAGTACCTCGTTGATCAGCGCCTGATCGACCGCCATGTACACGCCCCACGAAATGCCGAGTACCAGCGCGGCAATAATGACCACCCAGAACGCGTGCGCCCACGCCATGATCAAGCAGGCGGCCGCAACCCCAACGGATGATCCGGCCACGAAAATCAGGCGCCGGTGCATCTTGTCAGAAATCGACCCGGCCACCACGGCGCACACCACCACGGCCAGCGCATAGATTCCGGTCAGGATCAGCACGCCCGTATCTGGATCGTCCAGCTTGATGCGATCTCTCAGGTAGTAGAACAGGTAGAACAGTGCCGTCACGTTCCCCAGGGTCACCGCCATGCGCGCAATGAACACCCAGATAAAGTCTGCATATGGACGGTCGGCATTCGCCTGAGCGCCGACGGGTTTCTTCACATCCTCATCAGTGTCATCGGTCGCGGCAGGTGTGGTCGGTGAGATCGCGAAGACGCCCTCGCCAGTGGGGACCTCGCGGTAGAAAACCAGGAACTGTACGACCAGGACCACCACGACTGCAGCGGAAATCCAGTAGGCCGGCGCGACATCGAAGACCGTGCCGATTGCCGTGCCGAGGACCAGGGCGAGTGTGTACGTCAGACCCATGACGCCCGAAACTGTGCCGTACTGGTTGATCGGAACTCGGTCGGGTGCCATCGCCTGGCTCGCCCCCACGGCGCTTGCGATCATGATCTGGAACAGCGTCCACGCGATCAGCAAACTGACGAACGAGGATGCCCCGCCCATCCACACCAGCAAGGCAGCTGCTGTTACCGCGCCAATCAGCACCCACGGGGATCGACGTCCAAAACGCGAACGCGTCCAGTCGGTGGCAAATCCCCACAATGCGGTGGCGATAATGGAGGCCGCACCGCCGACCGCCATGATCAGCGCAAGGTACTGCTCTTTGCCGTTGTCTCCGAAGAAGTCAAGGACCTGCTTGGCGATGAGGAGCTGGCTGGGACCCGCCCACGCCAGGTTGATGCCCAGGTAAGCCAATCCGTAGCGACCGATCCAGCCTTTGGTGACGGGTGGTCGCGCGTGAGGATCAACGAAGTGATCGTGGTGGTGGGTCTGGTCAGGTGCGGTGCTCATTGCGGATCCTCCCGGTAACGCTGGCCGGCAACGTAGGTGTCGTAAAGATCCGGTGTCAGTGCGCCTTCGCGAATGATGTCGCGGTACATGAGGGCGGAGGGTTTGCACGTGCGCTGACCGGTGGCAGGATCCACACTGACCAGGCCGAAGCGCGCTGTCATTCCCTCGCTCCACTCCCAGTTGTCGGTAAAGCACCAGTGGTAGTAGCGCTCGACGGGCAGGCCACTGTGCGCCAGTGCATTCAGGTGATCCCAGATGAAGCGGCAGCGGAATGATTCATCGGCGTTTGCATCGCCGTTGTCGCACGTGCCGTTTTCAGTGATCCATACGGGTGCGTTGTAGCGCTCAGCCAGTTCGCGTGTCACCTCGACGATGCCGTCAGAGTAGACCTCCCAGCCCAGGTCGTTGACAGGGGTACCGGGTATGGTGCCATCTTCGAGCTTGTCGATCGCGCTGCGCGAATAGTAGTTGATGCCCAGGAAGTCGTAGTAGCGCCCCGGTTTTACTCCGCCACTTGTGCCGAGGGCGACCGGAAACTCACCGACCAGCATTGCCTGTGCGATGGCGTCCTGGAACGCATAGCGGGCAACGCGGGTGAGTACCCTGTGCGACGGGTTCGAGGCGACGCGCGGCACAAAAACACGCATGTGGTGCGCGAAACCGACCTTCGCTTCTGGTTGCAGCCGGTGGATCAGCATGTAGGCGCGGCAGTGAGCCTGAGCGAGGTGGCGCAGGCAGGCGCGCACGCTGCGCCACGATACATCTGCCGGGGGACCTTCCTGGAACAGGTGCGCCTGCGTGACATAGACATTGGGTTCGTTGATCGTCACCCAGTCGGTGACGAGGTTGCGAAATTCGCGTACTACCCGATAGACGAAACGCATGAAGCAGGTGATGTTCTCGTGGCGGGTGAATTCACCTCGCTGGGCAAACCAGCGCGGATTAGAGAAGTGGTGCAGCGTCACGAGGGGTCGGATCCCTGCTTCGACGAGTGCTTCGAGCTCGTATCGGTAATGGGCAATGGCGTCAGTGTCGAAAACACCTTCTTCGGGTTCGATGCGCGCCCACTCCAAGGACATTCGGTAGTCGCGAATGCCAAGGTTGCGCATCAGTTCGATGTCCTCGCGCCAATGCTGCCAGTGGTCCACCGCAGTAGCGGGGTCGGAGTTGTCGCGGATAGTGCCGGGCTTTTGAGCCCAGTCATGCCAGTCGTTGTGGGTGTCGCCGCCCTCGATCTGAAGGGAGGACGTGGCGACGCCCAGATGCAGGCTGGTCGGTAAGGTCACGTCGTCGGGATCCATACCGTGATGCTAGCAGGGCGACAGCACGTATGTGAGTGGTCGCTCACAGCAGCATGGGATGTGAGCCTCGTCAGGCCTGTTCGCTGACCGGCTGTGCGAGTCCCTCGATCACCTCGGCACCGGGCAGGGCCGCCAGCAACTCGCCGGGCACCGCCAACTTGGAGCGACGCAGACCTGACCCGATGACACACATGTCGACTGTCACGCGCGGATCCAACAGCAGGCGCCACTGTGGCGGCACGCCCACAGGTGTGATGCCGCCGTATTCCATGCCGGAGGCTTCCACTGCTTTGTCCTGCGGCCAAAACGAGCACTTGCGCACGTCCAGTGTCTTCTTGATGACATGGTTGACGTCGGCTCGCGTCGTTGCGCGCACGACAGCGGCAGCCACGCGTTCATCACCGTTGCGCTTGCCAGCAATGAGGACGCAGTTACACGACAAAGCCAGATTCATCTGGTAGTGCTCAGTCATCGCCTCGGTATCGGCGTAATCCGGATCAATATCGGCTACAAGGGCCTGCGCAGTCAGCTCCGGCTCGCGCTTGGCCAGTTCCTGAAGTGCCTTCGCGGTAGGATCCGCGAGAAGATCGAGATGCTCGAGGGCAGGGAGCCATGTCGCTGTTCCATCCAATTCAATACTCATATGGTTATTTCAGCCTGCCTGATCAACAGGCGCCACCTGAATTTCTTATGATGAGACATTAAAGCTGAACGTGCGCCATCTCACCGCGCTCGCAGCGTGATTTTCGCCCTGATCAGGCTGAAGTGAGGGCGGGGCGTGTTAGCCTGTATTCGCCGTTAGATCGGCCGCGGGATGGATTGCACGAAGACAAGCTTCGATGCTCCGCGCAGCGAGACATTTGAGGAGAACACGTGCCGCTGAGTAAAGATGTTAAAGACCAGATCATTGCTGAGTACGCAACTCATGAGGGCGACACAGGCTCTCCCGAGGTGCAGATTGCTCTGCTGAGCCAGCGAATCAAGGATCTGACGGAGCACTTCAAGTCGCACCCGCACGATCACCACTCACGTCGTGGATTGATGCTGCTGGTTGGTCGTCGCCGCAGGCTCCTCGGATACCTGTCGGACATCGATATTGAACGCTACCGTTCACTGATCGACCGCCTTGGCTTGCGTCGCTGAGTAAAGCTCGGCCCGGCTCCACCTGGAACCGGGCCGCTTTTGCTATCCCGACTCGACAATGCGCGCCTTGAACGAGCGGTTTTCGACAGTGGCTTACGGAACGCATGAACAGAAAATGCCGGTCCGTGGGCTTCGATCGAAGGCCGACGTCGGGCGCATGACCAGAACAAGAAATGGAGTATTACGCCCATGATGGAAGGCGAAGAAATCACCGCTGCCGAAGCCATTATCGACAATGGCAAATTCGGTAAGCGCACCGTCCGTTTTGAAACCGGACTGCTTGCGCAACAAGCTGCCGGCTCAACGCTGGCATACCTCGACGACGAAACAGTCGTCCTGTCCACCACGACCGCAGGGAAAAATCCCAAAGATCAGTTCGACTTCTTCCCGTTGACCGTCGACGTGGAAGAGCGTTCCTACGCTGCTGGCCGCATCCCCGGATCATTCTTCCGTCGCGAAGGCCGCGCCGGAACTGAAGCCATTCTGGCTGCACGTCTCATCGACCGCCCGCTGCGCCCCGGATTTGTCAAGGGCCTGCGCAACGAAGTCCAGATCATTGAGACCGTTCTTGCGGTTCACCCCGATGACGCATACGACGTCCTCGCCATTAACGCGGCGTCGATGTCCACCCAGATCGCGGGCCTGCCCTTCACTGGCCCGATCGGTGGTACGCGCCTGGCTCTGATCGATGACCAGTGGGTCGCATTCCCGCGTTGGTCCGAGCTGCAGCGCTCCGTGTTCAACATCGTGGTCGCCGGCCGCATCGTCACCAACGAGGACGGCACGGATGACGTGGCCATCATGATGGTGGAAGCCGGCGGCGGCGAGAACGAATGGGAACTCATCCAAAACGGTGCCACCGCGCCGACTGAAGATGTCGTTGCCGACGGCCTGGAAGCCGCTAAGCCATTCATTCGCGCGCTGTGCGAAGCACAGATGAAGGTGGCAGAGAAGGCCTCCAAGGAAACAGGCGAATTTGAGCTCTTCCTTGATTACACCGACGAAGAGTACGACGCCCTCGAAAAGCAGGTGGGTGACAAGCTGGCCGAGGCCCTCAAGACTGAAGGCAAGCTTGCTCGCGACGAGGCCGTTGACGCTGTGCGCGACGAGGCTCTGGCAGCACTTGAGGAACAGTTCCCTGAAGGCGAGAAGGACCTCAAGGCTGCATTCCGCGCCTTGGAGAAGAAGACGATTCGTGAGCGCACACTGCGTGAAGGCATCCGCATGGATGGCCGTAATCCGCGCGAGATCCGCTCCCTGTTCGCTGAGGTCGGTCTGCTGCCTCGCGTCCACGGTTCAGCACTCTTCCAGCGCGGCGAAACCCAGATCCTGGGTGTGACCACGCTGGCCATGCTGCGCATGGAGCAGCAGCTCGACAACCTGAGCCCGATTACCTCCAAGCGCTACATGCACCAGTACAACTTCCCGCCATTCTCCACCGGTGACACCGGCCGCGTCGGATCCCCGAAGCGCCGCGAAATCGGTCACGGTGACCTGGCTGAACGCGCACTCAAGCCGGTTCTGCCCACGCGCGAAGAATTCCCCTACGCCATCCGTCAGGTCTCCGAGGCATTGGGCTCGAACGGCTCCACCTCAATGGGATCGGTGTGTGCCTCAACGTTGTCACTGCTGCAGGCTGGCGTGCCGCTGCGCGCACCCGTCGCCGGTATCGCAATGGGCCTGATGACCGGCGAAATTGACGGTGAGCAGAAGGCCGTGACCCTGACCGACATCCTCGGCGCAGAAGACGGCTTCGGCGACATGGACTTCAAGGTCGCGGGCACCAGCGAATTCATCACCGCTCTGCAGCTGGACACCAAGCTGGACGGCATTGATTCACAGCTCCTGCGTTCCGCGCTCGCACAGGCTCGCGATGCCCGCCTGGCGATCCTCAAGCTGATCCACGACGCGATCGACGGCCCCGATGAGATGTCCGCCAACGCGCCTCGCATCATCACCGTCCAGGTTCCGGTCGACAAGATCGGTGAGGTCATTGGACCCAAGGGCAAGATGATCAACCAGATTCAGGACGAGACAGGCGCTGAAGTTGTCATCGAAGATGACGGCACAGTGTTCATCTCTTCCTCCGATGGTGCTTCTGCAGAAGCGGCACGCACCATGGTCAACCAGATCGCAAACCCGCAGATGCCTGAGGTGGGTGAGCGCTTCGTCGGCACCGTCGTCAAGACGACATCCTTCGGCGCATTCGTCTCCCTGACGCCAGGTAAGGACGGTTTGCTGCACATTTCGCAGGTTCGTCGCCTGGTCGGTGGCAAGCGCATTGAATCTGTCGATGACGTGCTGCAGGTGGGCCAGCAGATCGAGGTTGAGATCGCTGAAATCGGTGACCGTGGCAAGCTGTCTCTGCATGCCGTCGTTGACGGAGAGGCCGCTGAATTCGAGCCGGAACCGCGTAAGGACAAGTCCGGACAGTCCGACAAGGACCAGGATGATCGTTCAGAGCGCTCCGGACGCGGTCGCGGACGCGGCCGTGGAGAGCGTCGCCAGCGCACCCGCACCCGTCGTCATCACAACGACGAGGGCGGCTCTCACGACGCAGACTCGAAGGATCAGTCAGATTCCACTGACTCCTCCGACGATGCTGAGTAAGTGAGAACGCTGAATAAGTCTGAACGCTAAGTAGCGCTGACTCGGCAGGGCGCGGCACCCGACTGCGGGTGCCGCGCCTTCTTCGTGGGCTGGCCGAAGGCCTGCGTCGAACAACGCCGGTATGGTCACAGGCGGGTGCGTCGCGGCTCAATGGCATAAGCTAAGTCTGACGCGTGCAACACAGCTGCGAACCAACGAAAGGACAGCTCATGAAGCGCTTCACGGATCCGGTCTTATTCGGCGCCCTTTTTGTCTTGGATACGCTGGCATGGCTGATACTGATGTCCACCGGCGGCATTGAAACCGCAGACCCCGGCTACGTCGCACCGATGACGGTCGGCAGCATCATTGTCATCGCCTGCCCAGCTCTGTTGGTTGCCACAGTTCTCGGCTTTGCGCGCGCTATTACCCGCCAGTCACCACGCAGCTTCTATATGTGGGCATTGTGCATGACGGTTGCCGCCGCCGTGATCGTCGGAATCGCCAGCGCCGCAACATCTGCATGGGGTATTGAAGTGGGATTCGGATGGATGACGTGGTTCTTCGCCATCATGGCTCTCGCACTTCTGATCGCTCTGATCATCGCACTCACCGGCGGCATCCCGTCGGAAAAGCACCTGGGCACCAGCGCCAAGGAGTCCAACGCTGACACCTCAGCCAGTCGCAACGACAAGACGGCAAGCGCCAAAACACGCACAACGGCTCCGCTCAAGTCCCGCTCGAGCCTGGAAAGCGATCCGCCACAAGACATCGCACCTGTCGGCGCCTCCGCAACTGAAGGCTCCAAGATGACGTCGAAGCAGGCGCGCCAGGGTGCCGACCCGCTTGACCTGCCCGACTCGTCAATTACGCCATCCGCGTCAAATGGCACATCAACGAATGCACCAAAGGAATCTCGTTAGTGACCGCACCAACCATAACTGGTATCGATCTTCCACTCGGCGGCGCGCAGGCAGCGGCCTCGTCAATGACCGTCAGCGATGATGAAACGACGGTGACGCGCACGATCCTGCCACGCGGCGTCAGAATCATCACTCAGCACGTCCCCGCCACGCGCTCAGCGGCAATCGGGCTGTGTGTGCCGGTCGGCTCGCGCGACGAAAGCCCTGTTCACGCTGGAGCCACACACTTCCTGGAGCACCTGCTGTTCAAAGGCACACCAACGATGAGTGCGCTCGATATTGCGGTCGCATTCGACGCGGTCGGCGGTGAAACAAACGCGGAAACCGACAAGGAACACACGCAGTACTATGCGCGGGTGCGTGACGCGGATGTGGATATGGCGCTGAGTGTCCTCACCGACATGGTGACCTCCTCATCGCTGGTGCCCGACGCCTTCGACGTGGAAAAAGGCGTGATCCTTGACGAACTGGCGATGGCGAAGGACTCACCGCTCGATGCAGTCCACGAAGCATTCGCTGCCGCAGTTTTCGGTGACACAACGCTGGGCAAACCGGTCGGCGGAACTCCTGAAGCAATCCGAGCCGTCAGCCGTGACGACGTGTGGGAGCACTACCAGTCCCATTACGGTCCAGACCGCCTCATCGTCTCCGTTGCCGGAAACGTTGAACACGACCACATCGTCGACCTCGTTGCTGCTTCGCTCGACCGGGCAGGGTGGCGTGGGGACGAGGGAGACCTCGGACCTGCTCCCAGGCGTGACACAACACCGGCACAGCTGGCACAACCCACTGTCCAGGAACGTCACCGCGACGTCGAACAGGCTCATGTGATCGTCGGATGCCCTGCGCTGCAGGTCGGTGATGACCGCATCCCTGCGATGTCAGTACTGCTGTCTATCCTGGGCGGGTCGATGTCGTCACGCCTGTTCCAGGAGATCCGTGAAAAACGCGGCCTGGCTTACACGACATATGCCTTCAACATGCGCTACTCGAATGCAGGCGCATTCGGGATGTATGCCGGCACGTCGCCCGCACACGTGGAGCAGGTTGAACAGCTCATGAACGAACAACTGCAGGCTCTGGCTTCTGACGGGCCGACCGAGGAAGAGATCGTTCGAGTACGTGGACACGTGCGCGGCGCGATCGCCCTGGGGCTGGAAGATAACCTGTCACGGATGGGCCGGCTGAGTAACGCCGAGCTGACCGGCACGTATTTCACGGTCGATCAGGGCTTGGCCCGCATCAACGCAGTCACCCAGGAAGACGTGCGAGCGCTGGCAGCTGAGCTGGTCAACGCCGAGCAGGGCCGCGCGGTCGTGCTGCCGAACGCGCGCAGCTAAGACAGCCGCAGGCCACCGCGGCGAAGGAGGAGAGATGAACACACTGCGAGTTGCAGTCGTTGGTGCTCGAGGACGCATGGGTGCGACCGTCGTTGAGGCCGTCAGCGCAGCACCAGACATGGAGGTTGTCGCGCGCATCGACGTCGATGACCAGATCACCACCGACACACTCAACCAGGCGACGGTCGCTGTTGATTTCACCGCTCCGGCCGTGACAGAAGATAATGTGCATGCGTTGCTGGACTGCGGCGTAAACGTCGTGGTGGGGACAACGGGCTGGACCGATGAGTCTCGCGGGCGCGTCGCGGAGCACGCCGAACGCGCAGGTAGATCCGTCATCATCGCGCCGAACTTTGCGATGTCAGCAATTCTGGCGATGAAATTTGCCGAAATGGCCGCGCCGTACTTCGAATCGGCTGAAGTGATCGAGATGCACCATCCGAACAAGCTGGACGCACCCTCGGGCACGGCTCGCGCCACAGCTGAACGCATTGCCCGTGCCCGCCGCGAAGCAGGATGCGATCCGATGCCCGATGCGACCCGCACCGACCCTGAAGGAACTCGCGGCGGCGTCATTGACGGTGTCCCCGTGCACGCCGTGCGGCTGCGTGGACTGGTCGCACATGAAGAAATCCTGCTGGGAAACGAGGGCGAGCAGCTCGTCATTCGCACCGATTCCTTCGATCGCGCATCGTTCATGCCCGGCGTCCTGTTCGCTATCCGTCACGTGCACGAACAGCCCGGTTTGACCGTCGGTGTCGATCAGCTCATGACACTATGAGCAACGCTGATAGCCGCGTCTCAGTACGCCCCGCAACCGCCCCGGATGCAGCCGACATTGCTGCCATTCAGGTGGCATCCCTGCGCAGCGTTGCCCGCGCCGTAGGGGGAGCGTCCGTCGACGTTTCGCCTCTGGAGGTGCAGCGCGCCTGGAATGACACGCTCTCACGCATACCACCGCCGGGATGCTCCACAATGGTGGCGCTGCACGGCAGCCGCGTTGTCGGGTTCGTGGTCGCGCAGCCGGCACCGTCCCATCACATTGACCATGCGAAGGCACCTGATATCCCAGACGGCCTTGAGCTGGCCGCCCTCGACGTGGACGAGAGATTCAGGCGCTCTGGACACGCCTCCCGCATGCTGGCCGCGATTGTGGATACCGCGCGGGAAGCGGGGCTGTCTGCCCGCAGTCTCCAGGTGTGGATCAGCCCCAACGATGAAGCGCGTGTCAGATTCTTCCAGTCAGCAGGTTTTGCGCCGGCAGGGCTGCTCAGACGGCTCGATGTGGCAGGAACGCCGATGACGCAGCACCTGTGGTGGGCAGGACTCGACTCCGCGGGATCAGGTGGCGGTGGCAGGCCGAATGCGCAAGCAGACAGTGCCGGTGCTCGCGGCCCTGAAGGGTGCGACCACCCTGCAGAATCCACCAACTGAAACAACGCGGCCCCTCGTGACGCCATCTCCTAGACTGTGAAACATGAAACATCTTCCGTCACGTACATTCGGATCCCTCGCGCCCGCACTGGTGACCCCTTTTCACCAGGATGGCTCACTTGATGCCGAGGCAGCAGCCAGGCTGGCCACCAAACTGGTCGACGACGGATGCGACACGATCCTTCTGTCGGGTACGACGGGTGAATCACCGACCACCCACCAACCTGAAAAGGACGAACTGACCAGAGCTGTCAAGGAAGCTGTGGGGCAGCGCGCTCACATCATGTGCGGCGCATGCTCGAACGACACTGCTCACGCCGTGCGCATCGCGGAAGGAGCGCAGGCATGCGGAGCTGACTGTCTGCTGGTCGTCTCCCCGTACTACAACCGACCTTCCCAGGCTGGACTGATTGCGCACGTGCGCGCCATCATGGACGCGACCGACCTGCCGATCATGCTCTACGACATTCCGGGGCGCACCGGCCTGGCGTTTAGTGACGAGACGCTCGATGAGCTGGCCCAATACGACCGCATCAAAGGCGTGAAGGATGCGACCGGTCAGGTGGAACGAGGATCGGCACGTATGCATCGCACAGGGTTGGAATACTACTCGGGTGATGACGGTGAGAACTTCAACTGGCTGGTGGCCGGCGCATCAGGACTGATCTCAGTGGTTGCCCACGTTGCCGCCGCTCAATACCGCCGGATGATTGATTTGCTGGATGACAACCAGGTGTGGGAAGCGCGCGAAATCCACTTCGAACTGCGCCCACTGGTCGACGTCATCATGGGAGGCGGACAAGGGACAGTGATGGCGAAGGCCGCACTGGCACTGCAGGGAATCATCGACACACCGGCCGTCCGCCTGCCGCTCGTGCCGGCATCTGATGAGGAGCTCACGCGCCTGCGTCACGTCATGGAACGCATGAACCTGCTGTGAAATAGCGTGGGAAAACATCTGGACGCGCGCCGCCGCTTTCAGCGCGGTCCAATGCGTGAGACACTTGCCCCATGAAGTCCCTGTACGAAAACTTAACCGAACCGGCACCCCTACCCGCGGGCGCCCTGCGGATCGTGCCCCTCGGTGGTCTCGGTGAGGTCGGCCGCAACATGACCGTCCTCGAATATGACGGAAAGCTGCTCATCGTCGACTGCGGCGTTCTCTTCCCCGAAGAAAGTCAGCCAGGTGTTGACCTGATTCTGCCTGACTTCTCGTGGATTGAGGAGCGCCTCGACGATGTGGAGGCGATGGTACTGACCCACGGCCACGAAGATCACATCGGCGCCGTCCCCTACCTGCTCAAACTGCGCTCTGACATCCCGATCTATGGGTCGGACCTGACATTGTCGTTCGTTGAGCCCAAGTTGCGCGAGCACCGCCTGGAGAACCCTCCCCTGAACGTCGTAGATGAACATGACACTGCCGAGGTTGGCCCGTTCAGCCTGGAATTTATTGCGGTGACGCACTCCATTCCGGATGCGCTCGCAGTGTTCGTGCGCACTCCCGCCGGCAAAGTTCTGATGACCGGCGACTTCAAGATGGACCAGTTGCCCCTCGACCACCGCCTGACCGACCTGCGTTCATTCGCCCGGTTCGGCGAAGAAGGCGTCGACCTGTTCATGGTGGACTCCACAAACGCCGAGGTGCCAGGATTCATCACTCCTGAACGCGAAATCGGCCCCGTCCTCAACCAGGTTTTCTCAGATGCGACCGGCCAGATCATCGTGGCCTCCTTCGCCTCGCACGTGCACCGCGTCCAACAGGTCATCAATGCGGCGGCGCGCAGTGGACGCAGGGTTGCCCTCGTGGGACGGTCAATGGAACGCAATATGCGCATCGCGGAAGAAAAAGGCTACCTGTCAATTCCCGAGGGTGTCCTGATCGAACGCTCGATGATAGGGGAGCTGCCTCCAGAGCAGCGCGTCTACATGGCGACCGGCTCGCAGGGCGAACCGATGGCCGCGCTGTCACGCATGAGCGTAGGATCGCACCGATTCGTCACGATCGAACCGGGCGACACTGTGGTGTTCGCTTCCTCACTGATCCCGGGCAATGAAAACTCGGTCTATCGGGTCATCAACGACCTGACTCGACTGGGCGCAAAAGTCGTGCACCAGGCCAATGCGAAGGTTCACGTGTCCGGTCACGCCTCTGCCGGTGAACTCATCTACGCTTACAACCTCGTGCAGCCAGCCAACGTCATGCCGATTCACGGCGAGATCCGCCACCTGGTGGCCAACGGACAGCTGGCCGTCAAGACAGGTGTCTCCCCGGAAAATGTCGTGCTGGCTGAAGACGGCGTGGTCGTTGACCTGATCGATGGGAAAGCGCGCGTTGTGGGCGCGGTTCCATGTGAATACATCTACGTCGACGGACGCTCGATCGGTGAAATTTCCGACGACGAACTCGAGACGCGTCGCACGCTGGGAGCCGAAGGGTTCATCAGCGTGTACGCCGTGGTGGAACATGATTCAGGGATGGTGCTCGCACCGCCGACGATCCGCGCGATCGGCATGGCTGAGGACGATTCTGTTTTCGACGAGATCCTGCCTGATGTGGATGACGCACTGCGCCAGGCAGCAGCGCCAGGAGGACAGGATCCCTACAAACTGCAGCAGGCCATGCGGCGCGTTCTGGGCAGGTGGGTGGCGCGCAAGCTGCGTCGCCGCCCGATGATTGTGCCTGTCGTGGTCGAGCAGTGAACGTAACACCGTCCACATCGAAACGCAGTCCGCTTCCACCAGCCAGCGAGCAGGCCACCGCCCGCGCGCTGAGAATACCGACCATCGTCTCGGACATTTACGCCATTACGATGATCTGGTCCCTCCTGTCGGTGCTGATCCACCTGATCGCTCCGCGCGTCGTTGAAATCGGCATGTTGATCACGAGCGCGTTGAACTTGCCGTCGGGTGCCGGCCTGTTCGAAGCAGTAGTGTGTGGGTCAATCGCGCTGGCCGCATCGCGACGAAAACGCGTCGTACTATGGGCCATCGCCTTTTTCCAGATCATTGGCGCCCTCACGTCCGTGTTGTTCATCATCCTTTTCGTTGCGGACGGTAGCGCTGTGTGGCTGGATATGCCGTCCTTACTGATCTCGCCGCTCGTGGCGCTCATCGTGATGGTGGCGCTGTTGCACTATCGGGCCTCGTTTCCCTCGCACATTGTGCGCGGGTCCCTCGTCGGTGCCTTGGTCATTCTGATCACAGGGATCGGCACTTCGATCGTGTGGGGAATTGTGCTGGTGACGTGGGGACCGTGGTCGCATACCACTGCTGGACCCGGATGGGTGATTTCACGCTCTCTGGGCTTCGTGTCGCTGACACTGACCGACGGTAGCGAGCCGATAGGGCCGCGCCCCCTTGCACTGGCGTTGTCTTTATGGTCAGCGCTGATCTATCTGTTGGCACTGGCCTACTTCCTGCGCGGGCAGAAAACGCCGGGACGCACTTGCGGAGATGACCTGAAAACGCGCGAACTGCTGGCCCGTTGGGGAACAGATTCGCTCGGGTACTTCGCAACCCGTGGTGACCGGTCCCTGGTGCTGTCAACAGATCAACGTGCCGGCGTATCCTATTCGGTTCTGTTTGGTGTCTGCATGGCTGCCGGCGACCCGCTGGGTGATCCCCAATCATGGCAGAACGCGATCGCGCAGTGGCGCCTGCGCTGCGCCCGCTTCGGATGGATTCCGGCCGTTCTTTCTGCCTCCGAATCAGGAGCGCGTGCCTACCGACAGCAGGGGTTTGCCGTGCGAGCCATGGGGGATGAAGCAATCGTCCACGTCCGCGACTTCGAATTGCGTGATCCCTACATGAAAGACCTTGCCCATGCGGTTCGCCGAGTGGCACGCGCCGGTATCGATATTTCGATCCGCCAACTCGGAGAGATCGACGCCGAGGAACGCTGCTGCCTGGAACGGGTCGCCAACGAGTATCGCAGAGGCGACGAACGCGGCTTTTCCATGGCGCTGGACCGCATGTTCGACCCGGTGGATTCACGCACACGAGTAGTCGTTGCCCGCGCAGGTGACGGCACTATCGAAGCAATTCTGACATTCGTGCCGTGGGGCAATACGGGGCTGTCACTGAACCTGATGCGTCGATCAGCTACAGCGACAAACGGCATCATTGAAGCCATGATTGTCGCCCTGATAACGGACTGCGCTGACGGGCCGATCAACGCGATCTCATTGAACTTTGCGATGTTCCGTCGCATTTTTCGCGAGGGCGAGGCGGTTGATGCCACGTGGCGTGCCCGGCTGCTCCGGCGCATCATGCGCGCCGCATCCAAATGGTGGCAGCTCGAGTCCCTGTATGAATCCAATTCCCGCTACCGCCCCGAGTGGTTTCCTCGTTATATGTGCTATCGCACGTTCGCAGAAATCACACATGTTCTGGCTGCAGCCGGTGGACTAGAGGGTTTCCTGCCCGTATGGGCTGACATTGACCATGGACAGTCATGGGGCATTGATGACGAACACCGCCGGGCAGTGCACGCCATCGAGCAGGAAGCCCATCAGGCTGTTGTGCCGCAGCGTGCACTCACGGAGCAAGAACGCGTCCGCCGCTCCAAGGCTGAGCGTCTGCGCCAAAGCGGCATGGAACCGTGGCCCCCGTCACTGTCGCTGGGGCTTCTCCCTGATCAGGTGCGCGCTCAAGCGCGGCAGTGTGCCGATGATACCTGGTCCCCTGACGAGGTCACTACCGGTGGGCGCATCCGTGCCATCCGAGATCATGGCGGCATCATCTTCGCCGACCTTGACCGAGGCGGGCAGACGATTCAGATCATGCTGGAACAATCCACGACGGAACCGGCAGTGTTCGAACTGTGGGGCCTGTGTGACATCGGAGACTCGGTGGCAGTAACAGGGCACCCAGGACGTACACGCTTTGGCGAGCCGACGGTGCGGGTGGCAACGTGGACGATGGCGGCAAAATCGTTGCGTCCTCTGCCTGCCCACGGCACGACGCTGGATGCTCAGACCCGCTCCCGCCAGCGTGTGACACATCTGTTGACAGACTCCACTGCGGTGGATCTTCTGCGCAAACGCTCGCGCGTGATGGCCACTACGCGCGCTGTGCTGGCGCACAACGGATTTACCGAAGTGGAAACGCCAATCCTGCATCCGATTAAGGGCGGGGCGAATGCTCGGCCATTTATTACACACCTGAATGCCTATGGTTCCAACGTATTCTTGCGGATAGCTCCCGAACTGTACTTGAAGCGACTGGCTGTGGCGGGTATGGACGCCATTTTCGAAATGGGACGCTCCTTCAGGAACGAGGGGGCGGACATGACCCATAATCCCGAGTTCACCTCCCTGGAGGCCTACCGAGCGGGCGGCGACTACACAACGATGCGTCATCTGGCCCAGGAACTCATCCAACGCTGCGCCCTGGAAGTCAACGGACAATGCGTATGTCTGCGGCCGGCAGGGTCATTCGGTACCGAGGGATTGCAGACGGTGTGCCGCTACGACGGTGTAGACATGGTCGAATACGACCTGTCAGGTGAGTGGCCTGTGATTGGTGTCCATGAGGCGATCAGTGCTGCCACGAACACCACAGTGACACCGGATTCGGACGATGATGAGCTGATCGGCCTCTGTCACGCGCACGGCATTGACGTACCACCCGTTGTCGACCACGGAGCACTGATCGCGGTACTCTACGATGACCTAGTTGAAGCGCAAACGGTTCAGCCGACGTTCTACTGCGACTTCCCAGCATCCTCTTCGCCACTGACCCGCAAACATCGCGACGACCCCCGTCTTGCCGAACGGTGGGACCTGGTGGCTTTTGGCATGGAGTTAGGCACGGCCTACACAGAGCTGACAGACCCTATTGACCAGCGCGAACGTTTCGTTGAACAGTCGCTGGCGGCAGCAGCGGGAGACCCTGAGGCAATGAGCATCGACACGGCATTTCTCGATGACCTCGACCTGGGATTGGTGCCGACCGGAGGTGTGGGAATCGGAATGGATCGGTTGGTCATGTTGTTGACCGGCAGCACGATTCGTCAGATTCTGGCGTTCCCATATGTGCGTCCTATGACTCACGCAGGAACAGAAGGTACGGTAATGGCATGACCGGTCGTTTCATCTCGACAGATTCCATCGTGCTGTCGCTCCCGCTGCACGTTGATCACATCCCCGAGCGGGGAACATCCGTGCGGGCAGACAGCGCCATGTCACGACCGGGAGGTGGTTTCACCACGCTGTCAGCCGTGGCAGCCTACGGGATCCCCGCGCTGCTGGCCTCACCACTGGGAACCGGACCGAACTCCTTCACCGTGCGCCGCCAGCTTGCCCACGCTGGCGTCCAGATCGTGACTGATGAACTGGTGGGCGACATCGGCGCTGCCATCATGCTGGTGGAAAACGACGGCTCGACCACGTCCGTCGCTACGTCAGGCGTTGAATCTGAGCCATCGCGCGCCGCCCTCGACCGTATTGAGCTGCACGAGGGGGACCTTGTCCATATCGGTGGCGCTGACCTGGTCAACGAGTCCAGTGCGCGCGTCCTGTCCGGATGGGGAGCAGACCTGCCCGATGATGTCACGCTGGTTGTCTCCGTGTCACCGGCTGTGGAGCAGGTACCAGTGTGGGCGTGGCGCCGACTGCTGAAACGTGTGGATGTTCTGACCATGAATATCCGCCAGGCCTCCACGTTGAGCCGGATTCTGGCAACTACTGAGCCTGGCACTGCGATTCGACATGTCATACGCCCCGACGCCGCAATCGTGCGTCGCCTGGGCGTGATGGGGTGCGAAGTACAGGTCGACGAGAACTCGCCGCGCGTGCAGATTCCCGCATTCGATTCCATTACCGTTGACACGGTCGGTGTGGGCGATACGCATATCGCGATCATGTCGGCCGCACTGCTGGAGGGGCACGACCTGATCGAAGCATGCCGCATTGCCAACGCCGCGGCAGCGGTGACCATTTCACATGAATCGGCACTGCCGGTGCCCACGCGCAGTCAGATCGAGGAAGTCCTGCGGGAAAAACGCGTGAAATACTCCATGTAAGGCGATCTGGCGCGTCAGTCGGCGCGTCTGAAACGGATCGGAAAGCGTTCGCGGTAGCGTCGAAGTATCATGGCCAAAAAATCTGCATCATCTTCGCGTACTCGCAGCTCTCGAACCTCGGGGCGCTCCTCTGCACGCGCCGAGAACGCTCCGGCACGCCCAGGCGGCCTGGCGCGGGCAGCGTCGGCAACAGGCCACGCGGTTCGCAGCGCACACGAGCAGTGGCGCGCTACGGACCCTCAGCTTAAACGCGACGCGTTGGCATTCATCTTGTGTGGGCTGGCCATTATCATCGCCCTGCGTGAATGGTTCGGCATTTCCGGAACCGCAGGAATGATCGTGCATCACGCGGTAGCCGGCCTGGTCGGACTGTTCTCCGTTCTGGTGCCGATCGTGTTCGTCGCCCTGTCGATCGAGCTCATCAAGGCGCGCTCCGGCCAGCACGCGCTGCCACACCACATTGCAGGTGGAATCGGCATGGCCATGTCGATCGCGGGCATCACCCACATCACCGCGGGAAACCCGAACATCGATTCCTTCGACCGGATCGAAGCAGCCGGAGGGCTTGCCGGCTGGTTCATCGGACGCCCGCTGGCTCAGCTGCTGTCACCCTGGGGCGCAATCCCCATTTTGGTGCTGCTCGCCCTGTACTCACTTCTGCTCGCCACCCGCACGCGGATCAGTGACATTCCCGCAGTGCTGCGCTCATGGTGGCGCATCCTGTCACGCCAGGACCAGCGTGAACGCATTGATGCAGACGATGTCGATAGTGACGAGGACGAGCTTGCGGCCACCGCTCAGCTGGATTCCTACGACGCGGATGAAGCATTCCGCCGTGCACACGAGAGCGCACACGCCGTCCCGAATGTGTCAGAACACCAGGACATCGAGGAAACGGCGCCCCCCTCGTCAGACCACGAACCAGAAGCAGCAACCCAGGTTCTGCCGCAGGCAGATACGGGAGCAGGGGAGGAGACCTCCATACTGGCCGCACCGCCCACGACCGAGCCGCCTGCCAGTTCCTTCCAGCCCGAGCTCGACGAGTCGATTTCCTATACGCTGCCTGACGAATCCCTTCTGGTCCGCGGAGCGCCGCACAAGACGCGTTCTGCCGCGAACGATCAGATCATCGAGGCCCTGCAGCGCGTATTGACCGAATTTAACGTCGACGCCACAGTGACAGGCTTTTCGCGCGGCCCCACGGTGACTCGATACGTCGTCGAGCTGGGTCCGGGCGTCAAGGTCGAACGCATCACGAACCTGTCGAAGAACATTGCCTACGCTGTGGCAACAGCAGACGTGCGCATCATTTCACCGATTCCCGGCAAGTCCGCCATCGGTGTGGAGATCCCGAACCCTGACCGCGAGACGGTCGCATTGGGTGACGTGCTGCGCTCCGGTGTCGCCAAGCGCAATCACCACCCGCTCATGGTCGGTGTGGGTAAGGACGTCGAGGGTGGCTACGTTGTCACCAACCTGGCCAAGACACCGCACCTGCTGGTTGCAGGCCAGACCGGTTCGGGTAAGTCGAGCTTCATCAACTCGATGATCACATCCATCATGATGCGCGCCACTCCGCAGCAGGTACGCATGATTCTGGTGGACCCCAAGCGTGTGGAACTGACGGTCTATGACGGAATACCGCACCTGATCGCACCGATCATCACGGATCCGAAGAAAGCCGCCGAAGCGCTTGAATGGGTTGTTGAAGAGATGACCAGGCGTTACGACGACCTGCACACATACAAGTTCCGTCATATTGACGACTTCAACAAGGCCGTGCTGTCCGGGCAGGTGCACGCGCTGCCGGGACTGGATCGCACGCTCAAGCCCTACCCGTACCTGCTGGTCGTGGTCGATGAGCTGGCGGACCTGATGATGGTGGCGCCTCGTGACGTGGAAGCGTCCATTCAGCGCATTACACAGCTGGCACGTGCGGCCGGCATTCACCTGGTGCTGGCCACCCAGCGCCCGTCGGTGGACGTGGTCACCGGCGGCATTAAAGCTAATGTTCCCTCTCGTCTCGCGTTCGCAACAGCCTCGCAAACTGACTCGCGCGTGATTTTGGACCAGACCGGTGCTGAAAAGCTGATCGGTCAAGGTGACGGCCTGTATCTGCCGGCGGGTGCGGCGAAACCTTTGCGCGTTCAGAGCTCGTGGGTCACTGAATCTGAAATCCATGCTGTTGTCACGCATGTGAAGGAGCAGATGGAAGTGCAGTACCGTCAAGACGTCACGGCACCTGCGAAGAAGCCGAAGGTTGCTGAGGATATTGGTGATGATCTTGAGGATCTGCTGCAGGCAGCCGAACTGGTGATTTCCACTCAGCTGGGCTCCACCTCCATGCTGCAGCGCAAACTGCGCATCGGGTTCGCGCGCGCAGGACGATTGATGGATCTGCTGGAATCGCGCGAAATTGTCGGCCCGTCCGAAGGATCCAAGGCGCGCGAAGTGCTGGTTCCACCTGAGTCCTTGCCGGACGTGCTGGCAATGCTGCGCGGGGAAACGGATTCCGTACATGCTTCCGAACCGGAACAACCTGCCGATCCGGCCTCCAGTCGGGGCGGCTACCACGGCGCGCCCTCGTCCGCTGATCACGCACCTGACGCGTACGGCGACTCAATGGGTCATGACTCACATGCAGGGCCGTTCGCCCACCCTCACCGGGACCTGACCAGCATCGGCGCACCTGATGACTGGGTCGATGAGAAGGACTATGACGACGGGTCAGGTCCAAATGAAGACGCCTGGCAACTGACTGGTCGCTGAACACGATAGGATTCATCATGATGAAGTCAGCACCGGAAAACGTCTCGATGTTGGATGAGGGGCCGAAGCGCTCCTGGGTCAATGTTCCCAACATCCTGACTGTTTTTCGCCTCATCATGGTGCCCATCCTCATCATCTTGATGCTGCAGCATGACTGGAACCTGCACTGGTGGGCGGTCAGCGTGTTCGTGATTGCCGGCGTCACCGACCAGCTCGATGGGCACATCGCCCGCTCGCAGGACCTCATTACCGATTTCGGCCGGATCATGGATCCGATTGCCGACAAGGCACTGACCTTGAGCGCCTTCATCATGCTGAGCATCGCGGGTTACCTCCCGTGGTGGTTCACCATCGTCATTGCGGCAAGAGAACTAGGCGTGACGGTGTTGCGTGCACTCCTGCTCAAACGCTCAGTTGTCGTTGCTGCATCGCTTGCAGGCAAGTTCAAGACCTTGTTGCAAATGTTCCTGATCTTCATCCTGCTGCTGCCCTGGTCCACTTTTTCGAACATCGTTATGCCGGGATCATGGTTCATGGTCGTCGTTGCAGCACTGACTCTGATCGCCACATTGTGGAGTGGAGCCGGCTACGTGATCGAAAGCGTCAAACTGTTCGGCAAACATTAGGTGTCATCTCAGACATGAAGAATATCTGGCGGATCCTGTCAAGTGCCCGGTCACTGTGGCCGCTCTACGTCGGCATTATCATCGGCGCCATCGTCACGACGGTGACCTCCCTGCTCAGCCCCTTCGTCATCGCGCAGGGCACGCAGATCGTCGTGGACATGATCGGCGGCAAGTCGAACGCGACGATCACCACTCTGGTGTGGCTGGCCGTTGGACTGCTCGCACTCATGGTGCTGAACTCGTTGATCACGAACGTCACCGGCTATATGGGTGACCAGATGAGCACGAGGATCCGTGCGATCCTGTCGCACAACTATTTTTCGAAACTGCTGCGCCTGCCGCAGCGCTATTTTGATTCCGAGCTGACCGGCACGATTATTTCGCGCCTGAACCGTTCAATCACTTCGGTGGCTGACTTCCTGCAGGTATTCGCCAATTCGTTTTTCACCACGATCCTCACTGTCGTCACGGTGCTGGTGGTGGCTGGCCTGCATTCGCCGTGGCTGGCGTTGTGCCTGTTCATCATCTACCCGCTGTTCGTCTGGCTTACAGCTTTGACCTCGGTGAAATGGCAGGTGTGGGAGCATCAGAAGAACGAGCACTACGACATCTCGGGTGGCCGTTTCGCTGAAGTTATCGGCCAGCTTCGCGTCGTGAAGTCCTATACGCGCGAGCGCTCCGAACTGGATACCTTCGACGGGCACTACGACGACGCAATCAGCATCACGCGCTCCCAGTCTGCTTACTGGCACCGCATGGACATTCTTCGTCGCGTGTGCCTGGACCTGGTGTTCTTCGCGGTCTACCTGATTATCTTCATCCAAACTGCTCGCGGCGCCTTCTCCGTTGGATCAATGGTGCTGCTGATCCAGCTGATCAACATGGCCAAGCAGCCCGTCACGTCGATGAGCTACTACGTGGACACCCTGCAAAAAGCGATCACGGGCTCCAACGAGTACTTCAAAGTCATGTCAGAACCCGACGAGCCGCTGACCGCCGTGCACGAGACAATCGACTGGTCCAGCGAGGATCCATACGTCGAGTACTCCCACGTCAACTTTGGTTACACCGACGAGACAGTCCTGCGCGATATTTCCCTCGCTATTCGCAAAGGTGAACGCATCGCGTTTGTGGGTGAGTCAGGTGGTGGCAAGACCACGATGATCAACCTGCTGATGAAGCTGTACACGCCTGATTCAGGCGTGC
This sequence comes from Pauljensenia sp. UMB10120, assembly GCF_030212035.1. Classification (NCBI taxonomy): domain Bacteria; kingdom Bacillati; phylum Actinomycetota; class Actinomycetes; order Actinomycetales; family Actinomycetaceae; genus Pauljensenia; species Pauljensenia sp. UMB10120. The sequence continues at coordinate 268,603 of NZ_JASODH010000002.1, forward strand.
TGAGGGTACGCGGACATGACGTGACGCAGGTGCCGACTCAGACGTTGCGCGATCAGATCGGTGTTGTTTTCCAGGACGCGAGCCTGTTCTCCGGCACGATTCGTGACAACATCACCTACGGCAAACCCGACGCTACGGACGACGAGATTGTCGAGGTGGCGCGTCGAGCGAACGCCCTGTCGTTCATTGAGCGCCTTCCCGAACGCTTCGACACGCAGATCGGTGAGCGCGGCATCAAACTGTCAGGTGGGCAAAAACAGCGCATCTCCGTTGCTCGCGCCATGCTCAAGGACGCGCCGATCCTCGTGCTCGATGAGGCAACCTCAGCCCTGGACACCAAAGCTGAACGGCAGGTTCAGGCCGGCCTCGACGAACTCATGCATGGGCGCACGACGATCATCATCGCGCACAGGCTGTCCACGATCGCAACGGTGGATCGAATCGTCACCTTGAAGAACGGGACGATCGATGAGGTCGGGTCGCCTGCTGAACTGGCGCGCAGTGGCGGAATCTACGCGCAGCTCCTGGCGCTGCAGGCCACAGACTCGCACGCCAGCCGCACACTGCTCAAACAATTTGAAATCACGCACTGACGCTGCCGGCCAGGGGAGTACCAACTCCCCGAATCGAGACGTACCCCACATTAGGGATCTGTCAACTGCCGGGAATAAAGACATCGTCAAGGGCGTTGAAATGATCAGACAAGGAAATGATCCTGCGCATTGCAAGCTGGTGTTCAGTAACTTCCCAGTTGGTGAACATAGGATGCATGTGAGTTCAATGAGAGGATACAGTCAGAACATGACGACAACTGCAACAGCACCACTGCTTCGCACCGAGATCGGCGACGTGCTGCGCTCACTGCGTCAGGACCAGGGCCGGACCTTACGCGAAGTTTCATCTCAGGCACAGGTGTCGCTGGGATATCTGTCCGAAGTTGAGAGGGGACAGAAAGAAGCCTCCTCTGAACTGCTGCAAGCCATTACCGGAGCACTAGGCGTCCCGCTGTGGGTCGTCCTGCGCACCGTGTCAGATCGCATGGCGATCATTGAAAGCACAACGGTGCCCGATACGGTACCCGATGATTTGATGTCGGTTGCGCTGCTGAGCTAGAACGGTTCAGCTTCGTGCTCAAATCAGAATTCTGGAACGCCCTTGACCAGGTCTATGGACCTGCGTTGGGGCGTTCCCTGTTTCAGGACCTCTACCTCGTCCCGCTGAAAATGAGCGGTCGTGAGGCAATGGATGCCGGTGTTGACGTTGAGGTGATATGGGACGCCCTCGTCGATGAAACCGGAAAAGGCGAAGAAGCCCGCTGGGTGCACAGGCGCCCGAAGAAGAAGCGCTGAAGGCGAGCCGAACGGTTGCCTGCGCGAGAATTGACGGGCGAGGCGGCTCATGTTTGTGACATCAGCGTGTCGTTTCACAATCGAACACGTGTTCCACTACTGTATCCACAGGTGGCCCGATTCGCTCCAGCTTTCCACAGATTGCTCGCGACGAATCCCAAATGCCTATGGTCGGGCATATCGTCACTCATGCACCCCGGCGAGGGGACCGCATTCCGAGACCAGGACTGATCCATTGGGCGGAGAGCCCGCAACGACGAGGAGAAACACGATGGCCAGGAAAACAGCCCCGCGTGCGCAGCAAGCGACCACAGATCGCGACAAAGCACTGGAAGTGGCACTCGCGCAGATCGATAAGCAGTTCGGAAAAGGATCTGTGATGCGACTGGGCGACGATGCGCGCCCGCCCGTACGCGTCATTCCCACAGGTTCGCTGGCCCTCGACATCGCACTGGGCATCGGCGGTTTGCCGCGCGGTCGAGTCGTTGAAATCTATGGACCAGAATCTTCCGGTAAAACCACCGTTGCTCTGCACGCCGTTGCCAACGCACAAAAAGCGGGTGGAAACGCTGCGTTCATCGACGCTGAGCACGCACTTGACCCGGAGTATGCGCGTGCTTTGGGCGTGGACACTGACTCCCTGCTGGTTTCACAGCCCGACACCGGTGAACAGGCACTGGAAATTGCCGACATGCTGATCCGCTCGGGCGGCATTGACATCATCGTCATTGACTCGGTGGCCGCGCTCGTTCCCAAGGCGGAAATCGAAGGCGAAATGGGTGACTCGCACGTCGGCCTGCAGGCCCGTCTGATGAGCCAGGCGCTGCGCAAAATCGCAGGCGTCCTGTCGGCCACAGGGACAACTGCGATCTTCATTAACCAGCTGCGTGAAAAGATCGGTGTGTTCTTCGGATCTCCCGAGACAACAACGGGTGGCAAGGCACTGAAGTTCTACGCTTCAGTTCGCATCGACGTGCGCCGCATCCAGACTCTCAAAAATGGCGATCAACCCGTCGGCAACCGCACCCGCGCCAAAGTCGTCAAGAACAAGATGGCGCCGCCGTTCAAGCAGGCGGAGTTCGACATTGTCTACGGTAAGGGAATCTCACGTGAAGGCTCCCTGATTGACATGGGCGTGGAAAGCGGCATCGTGCGCAAGTCAGGTTCCTGGTTTACCTACGGAGATGATCAGCTGGGCCAGGGCAAGGAGAACGCCCGCCAGTTCCTTGTTGACAATGCTGAACTTGCCGACGAGATCGAACACAAGATCCTGCAGGCCGTTGGCATCGAAGCATCTCCCGAAGAAGAATCAACACAGTCCGAGGAGGCTTCGGAGACAGCAGAGCCGGCCGTTGACCCCTCCGAAGATGCAGGATTCTAAGGTGTGTGCACGTGGTCAACTACTCGGATCCCGAAGACCATCCTGAGCTGGGTGACCAGCGTCGGCGTGCAACCGCGGATTCGGCTGCGCAACGCATGGCGCGAATTCGCGAACGCAACGCTTCTTTAACGGGGACAGTCGCGATTGAAGCGGCACGTGAGGTGGCACTGCGCCAGCTGGACGCCAGGGCGCGATCACGCGCCGAACTGCACACGGCCATCACGTCGCGCGGCTTTTCCAGTGATGTTGCCGATGACGTACTGGAACGGCTCGAACGCGTTGGACTGGTTGATGATCGCGCGTTTGCCGCCATGTTCGTCAAGGACCGCTTCTCGCTGGGCGGCAAAGCAGGACGCGCACTGGCAGCAGATCTGGCGAAACGCGGAGTTGCGCTGGAGCTGATTAACGAGGCCCTGAGCGAGATTTCTCACGAGGATGAACAGGCGCGGGCTCGACAACTTGTCGACGCGAAGAAACGGTCGGTGCTGTCACGAGGGCTCGACGGCGCTGAACGCGATAAAGCCTTTCGCAGGCTGACGGGTATGCTGGCGCGCAAAGGATATGCGGCTCACGTGTGCGTCAGCGTTGTCGGCGCCGCGTTGAATGAGTGGAGTAGAGAATCGGACGATGACATCTGATGATGCGACTTTTCGCCTGGTGCACGACCTTATCGACTCACACCTGACGATTGCGACAGCTGAATCCCTGACAGGTGGGCTCCTGTGCTCGACACTGGTCAACATTGCAGGCGCATCCGATGCGGTGCGCGGAGGCGTGTGTACCTATGCCACTGAGCTGAAGGCTGACATTCTGGGTGTCGATCGGGCACACCTGGCACGAACCGGTCCGGTAGATGCGGACGTGGCCATTCAGATGGCTCAGGGGGTACGCACCCTGATGGGTGCCGATATCGGTATCTCCACCACAGGCGTGGCCGGCCCAGGTCCGGCAGACGGGCACGAAGCAGGAACCGTCCACATCGCCTGTGTCACTCCAGAAGGCTTCACGCAGCGTGAATATCACTTCACTGACCGCTCACGCACACAGGTGCGCACCGCGGCTGTGGACGCTGCAATCACGCTGGTGAGTGACGTGGTCACACGCGGGCATGACGAACCCAACAGGGTGGAGTAAGGCATTGTTGAGTAGAATCTTCAGACGATGACTTCTTTGACCGATCTTTCCGCGCCAGCCGCACCGTCTGCACTGCCACGTACCTACGCGGTGCGCACACTCGGATGCCAGATGAACGAGCATGATTCAGAACGCATGGCGGGACTACTGGAAGAGTATGGACTGGTTCCCGTCTCACAAGTACCCGAAGCTGCAGCACGCGCCACTGATGCCGGCGACATGGGCGCTGACGTGGTGGTCATCAATACCTGCTCGGTCAGAGAAAACGCTGCGACTCGTCTGTTCGGAAATCTTGGCCAGCTCGCCCAGGTCAAACGTGAACGCCCCGGCATGCAGATCGCAGTGGGCGGGTGCCTGGCTCAGCAAATGCGCGGCGGTATTGTGGAACGCGCACCTTGGGTCGACGCCGTTTTCGGCACACACAACATCGATGTTCTGCCCGCACTGTTGCGGCGCGCTGAACACAACCAGGAAGCAGCAGTTGAGATCGAAGAATCGCTGAAGGTTTTTCCATCGACGCTGCCCACACACCGCGAATCCGTGTATGCGGCATGGGTGTCGATCTCTGTCGGATGCAATAACACCTGCACATTCTGCATCGTGCCGCATCTGCGCGGAAAGGAACGCGACCGCAGGCCAGGTGAGATCCTCCAGGAAGTCGAAGCAGTTGTCGCACAAGGCGCTATCGAAGTGACGCTGCTGGGGCAAAACGTCAACTCCTACGGTGTGGGATTCGGTCACAGAGGAGCCTTCGCTGATCTGCTGCGCACAGTCGGCGCAGTCGATGGAATTGAGCGCGTACGCTTCACCTCCCCTCACCCGGCAGCTTTCACTGATGACGTCATCGAGGCGATGGCTCAGACACCCACCGTCATGCCATCCCTGCACATGCCATTGCAGTCAGGCTCAGACACGGTGCTGCGCCAGATGCGCCGCTCGTACCGTCGCAAGAAATTCATGGGCATTTTGGAACGCGTTCGCGCAGCAATGCCCGACGCGGCTATTACGACCGACATCATCGTCGGCTTCCCCGGCGAAACGGAAAAAGATTTCGAGCAGACCCTCGAAGTCGTCGAAGAAGCACGCTTCGCATCTGCTTTCACCTTCCTGTACTCACCGCGCCCCGGCACGCCCGCAGCCGATCGCGACGACCAGGTTGACCCCGCGGTCGCCTCCGAACGCTACAGCCGTCTTATCGCCCTGCAAGATAAGATCTGCGCGCAGGACAATGAGAAGCTCGAAGACACTGCCGTCGAAGTCCTCGTCAGCGAAGGACAAGGCCGCAAAGACGGTGCCACTCAACGCATCACGGGGCGTGCGCGTGATAACCGACTGGTACATGTCGCCCTGCCCGACACTCTTGTAGAAGCGGACAGGCCACGACCCGGCGATATGGTGCGCGCAACGGTCACGCACGGTGCGCCTCACCATCTGCTCGCTGACTCGGCCCTGACCGGGGGACTTTTCGACGTTCGCCGTACCCGTGCAGGGGACGCATGGCAGGAGGTTCAGCGTGCACACAACGAGGCATCCGATCCACGCGTAACTCTTGGAATGCCGACGCTGCGCGTGAGATCATGAATGCATGAAGCAAAGCGACGTTGACGCCGTCCAGGACGTCACGCTTATTGAGGTGCGCCCCCAAATCAGCCGTCCGTTCAACAATGAACACCCGCACGCTGATCTCTACTGCCGGTTGGCGGCTCTCACGGAGCAACATTCGCAGCGAATCTTTGGCACATCTGTGTGGGCGCTGACCGCCCAACAGCTCTCCACGGCTCGTCATTCGTGCGCTCAGCTCTTTATCGTTGCCTGCGCAGGTTCCCAGCCCGTCGACGTCGATCGAGCCAGCGTGATCGGCTTTGCCTATCTGGAGCTACCGCTGCTGGAGAACACCCATCTGGCAACGTATGACATCTATCTGGCAGATTCCCACAATGAGGCGATTGCTCAGGCACTTCGCGCCCGATGTGAAGAAAAAGCGCGGCGCTATGGGCGCACCGGTATCGACACATGGGTTGTGTCGACCTCGTGGCACAAGATCGAGGATTCCGAAGCTATCGCTGACGTCAGTGGATATCACCCGGATCGGCCGGACACCCTCGTCAATTTTGATGAGGATGCCGACACTCGGGCACTGCGAGCCGGGGGCTATGAGCCTGTGTGCGGTGAATGGGTGAATGTTCTTCCTGCCCAACGTATCCGTGAAGCCGCACCGGTCGCGCCTGACGGTTTTGAAACAGTGACGTGGACAGGACCCTTCACTCGGCCCGCGCTCGCCAGGCAGATGGTGCGCCTCTACGAAATGTGCGCGCGTGACATCCCTTCAGGCGCGCTACCCACTGATCAAAGCGCAATCTGGGACGAACAGCGTATCCGACTGATGGAGGACGGACTCTACCGCGCCGGCACCAAGTGGATGACGACCGCAATTCGACCAGCCGGAGGACCACTGGTTGGTTGGACAACGCTGACGTATCGTGACGACACATCCGGCTACGCTTACCAGGAAACAACGCTGATCGACCCGCAATACCGGGGCAGGAAACTGTCAGCGTGGATCAAGCTTGTCAATGCTCAGGCACTGGAACGTGAACGCCCCGACATCTGTCACATCGTGACATCGAATGCCGTGACCAACCGCGCAGTATTGGCGCTCAACCGCAACTTTGACGCTCGCGCCGTTGCCATTGACGTGGACTGGTACAAACCGCTGGGTGATCAGAACCTGTGACCTCTGACCACACTCCGATTATCGCCGTCGTCGGCCCCACAGCCTCAGGAAAGTCCGACCTCGCCCTTACCATTGCGCAGGATCTGCCGGCATTGCTGGGAACATCCGGTGAGGCCGAATTGGTCAGCGCGGACGCGATGCAGCTGTACCGAGGAATGGATATCGGCACGGCCAAAACACCACTGGAGGAACGCCGAGGGATCACACACCACCAGATCGACGTCCTGGATGTGACAGACGAGGCCAGTGTTGCCGCCTATCAGCGCGAAGGACGACGTGACATCGCGGATATTCATCGTCGCGCGGGCATCGCCGTGGTTGCCGGCGGATCGGGACTGTACGTTCGCGCGCTCCTTGACGTCATCGACTTTCCTGGCACAGATCCGGACATACGCGCCCGCATTGAAGCTGAGGGCGACGGGCCACTGGGCGTCCAAGGGCTGTGGGACAAGCTCTGTGAGCGTGACCCGATTGCTGCGTCCCGAATCGACCCGCATAACGCGCGCCGAATTGTGCGCGCACTTGAAGTGATTGAACTGACGGGAGAGCCGTTCTCAGCGCGCCTGCCGCGCTACGAGTTCGCCCAGCCGGCGGTCATGCTCGGAATGAGGCGTGAGCCTGCCCGCCTCGATGAGCGCATCGCGGTCAGAACGCACGCCATGTTTGACGAGGGCCTGCTTGACGAGGTTGCCCACCTGATTCCTCTCGGATTGCGCGAGGGCAAGACGGCATCCCGGGCAACGGGATATGCGCAGGCTCTGTCCGTGCTTGACGGTCATATGAGTCGTGATGAGGCGATTGAGTCGGTTGCACTGGCCACCCGTCAGCTTGCACGGCGACAGATCAAATGGTTCAGACGGGACCCACGCATCATGTGGATCGATGCAGACGGGTGCGATGAGGCGGCACTGCGCGCGAACGCGTTGAAGTTGATCGAGCGCGCACTCAGTGATGCACAGCCCGAATCGTTCTAGCGCTGCGCAGCCTGAATCGCGATCTAGCGGCGCGCGACCCGAATAATGCGGTAGCCCTTCTTGGATGCAATCTTGCCGGCATCCCAGCCTTGCTCGCACAGCCAGGAGATCAGGGAATCTGCGCCAAGGTTGCGCTGTACCACCAGGTACGCCTCACCCTCATCGGCCAGCAGGTTGAGCCATTGAGTCAGCAATTCACGCAATGCTTTTTTCCCGATACGCACCGGAGGGTTTGACCAGATCAGGTCGAAACGCACGTTCTCGGAGTGAGCTTTGGCCAGGGCAGCGGGCGCACGGTACGCCGTGATATTGGACACTCCCGCGGCTGTGGCGTTGCGGCGCGTCAAATCGAGCGCCCTGTCTGTCACATCGACTGCCCACACCTGAGCCTCGGGCGACTCCAGCGCCATCGCCAGCGCGATCGGCCCCCATCCGCACCCGACATCCACAAACGTTCCTGACGAAGGCGGCGTGGGAGCTTCTGCCAAAAGCTGGCGTGTCCCCAGGTCCAGACGGTTGGCAGAAAAAACATGATCACTGACCCAGGCGCGAAAATCGTGTCCGCGCAGCGCCACGTCAATGCGGCGCAGTTCAGATTCTTCGGCAGGAGCAGCGTTGGTGAAGTACTGGTCAGTCATGATGTCCAGCCTAGTGGATCACTCAGGTGTCCACACCCATCGCTGTCTCATCTGCGCGGGTGGGTCTGCTCGTGGCACACTAGGATGAACCCGCAACGAAGGAGATCAGTGGCCGACTCACGTGATTCAACCTCAGCGCATGACGACGAATCGTTCAAAGCAGCAGAAGACGTCGTGGCGCGTATCCTCGCCCGCCAGGGCACAGCACTGGCATCCACGCGCTTTCAGGACACGACGCACGATGCTGGCGACCTGGAACGGGAGGCGCGCGCCGGTATGCGCCGCGTCAATGACATTGCGAGCCAGACCGAGCTTGACGAAGTCAGTGAAGTTGAATACCGCCAGGTGCGTCTCGAACGTGTGGTCCTGGTGGGCCTGCGCACAACGCAGAGTCTGGAGGAATCGGAAAATTCGTTGCGTGAACTGGCAGCACTGGCTGATACAGCCGGATCCCACGTCCTCGATGGCATCATTCAGCGGCGCCCCACCCCAGATCCTGGCACCTACCTCGGCTCCGGTAAAGCGCGTGAACTCGCTGAAATCGTGGCGGATAGCAGGGCAGACACGGTCATTGTGGACGGTGAACTGACCGCTTCTCAGCGCCGCGGCCTGGAAGACGTCGTCAAAGTGAAAGTTGTTGATCGTACGACGTTGATCCTTGATATTTTCGCCCAACATGCCAAGTCTCGTGAAGGCAAGGCACAGGTGGAGCTCGCTCAGCTCGAATATCTGTTGCCGCGACTGCGAGGTTGGGGTGAGTCCATGTCGCGTCAGGCCGGTGGCCGTGTGGCCGGCGGTGAAGGTATCGGCTCACGAGGACCCGGTGAAACGAAAATCGAACTGGATCGGCGCCGCATTCGATCACGCATGGCGCGCCTGCGCGCACAGATCCGTGACATGGAACCCGCCCGACGCACTCAACGAGCTGCACGCCGTCGCATGGGTGTGCCCTCTGTGGCGATTGTCGGGTACACGAACGCTGGGAAATCTACCCTGCTCAACCAGCTCACTGATGCCGGCGTGCTTGTGGAGGACGCGCTGTTCGCGACCCTCGACCCAACTGTCCGCCGGACGCAAACTTCTGATGGCCGGGTCTTCACACTGTCTGACACGGTGGGATTCGTCCGTAATCTGCCGACGCAACTGGTGGAGGCCTTCCGATCCACGCTCGAAGAGGTCGGTGAAGCGGACGTGATCGTCCACGTCGTTGATGCGGCTCACCCTGATCCGGTCGGCCAGGTTGAAACCGTGCGCGGCGTGCTGGACACGATTGACGGCACGGAGACGATTCCCGAAATTCTTGTGCTCAACAAGAGTGACCTGGCCTCGCCTGAACGCCGGGCGCTGAACCGTACGTTGTTTCCCAAAGCTGTTGCGATCAGTGCTCGCACTGGGCAGGGAATCGAGGAGCTGCGCCAGCTCATCGAAGACACGTTGCCGCGTCCGCGCGTCTATGTTGACGTGGTCATCCCGTACGACCACGGCGACCTCGTCCATGCCGCCCACGAACAGGGCGAGGTCCTCAGTGAAGACTACGAGGCAGCAGGCACGCATATCACTGCTCACGTCGACAGTGCGCTTGCAGACCGACTTCATCATGTGAATGCCGCGCCCCATGAGTGAGGCTGACGAGCAGGAGACTGCCCTTGAACATCGTATTCTGACCCGAGTGCTCACCGCGATGGGAGGCAGTCGGCGCGACGGCCAGGTTCGCATGATTGACGAGGGCGCCGCCGCGCTGAAATCAGGTCACCATGTGATGATTCAGGCGGGAACCGGCACGGGCAAGTCGATTGGTTACCTGATTCCGGTGCTGGCTCGGGCAGCTGAATCAGGCGCACGAACCCTGATCACAACGGCCACGCTGGCACTGCAACGCCAGATTCTGACGAAGGACGCTCCTTTGGTCATTGACGCCGTGGCGGATGAAACGGGTGTGCGTCCGCATATCGCACTGCTCAAAGGATGGTCGAATTACGTCTGCAAGTATCGAGCTGACGGTGGGCGCTCCCAGCTGGATACTCTTTTCGACGCTGCCGACGCGCATCAGGGACCAATCAGTGACCTCGGCAAAGAAGTGACGCGGGTGCGAGAATGGGCGCGCATCACGGATACAGGTGATCGTGATGATCTGATCCCCGGCGTCTCCGACCGGGCGTGGAGACAGGTGAGTATCTCGAAGCGTGAATGCATGGGGCGCGACTGCCCATTTGTGGAGGAATGCTTTGCTGGCCTCGCGCGCGATGAAGCGCTTGAAGCTGACGTGGTGGTCTCAAACCATTCCCTCTTCGGTATTGACACGATGAGTGCGCTCAACCTGTTTGGAGAGTTGGATCATGTGGTGGTTGATGAATGCCACGAACTTGCTTCCCGCGTTCGCTCTCAAGCCTGTTGTGAAATATCCAAGGCACTGTGTACGCGCGTGGCGCGAGTAGTGCGCACGCTGGTCAAATCCGTTGATATTCAACCGTTCGAGCAGGCAGCGAGCGCATTGATGGATGCCCTCGACGCGCAGCCTGACGGGCTGATGGTGTGCAGGCCAGATGCGGTAGTTGAGGCGATCAGCGTATGTGATTCAACAGTGCGTACCGTGGCCAGTGAAGTTGAGCAGTCCTCGGTGGAGCAGAGTCAGAAACTCATGGCGCAGGCGGCGTGTGACGAGTTCATCGAGGCAATCGACGCGTGGAATGTCGATCCAGCTCAGACGATTACGTACATCGAGAGGGACACGGATAGCAGCGCTGTGTCGTTGAAGATTGCGCCTCTGGATGTCGCCGGACCGCTCGGCGCGGTCGGGCTGGGGGAGCGTGCGGCGATCTTGACGTCTGCCACGCTGGCACTGGGCGGGTCTTTTGATTCGGCGGCTCGGGAATGCGGGCTGATGGTCTCCCACGTGCCCTGGCATGGCATTGACGTTGGTTCGCCCTTCGACGTGGCTCGTCAGGGCATCATCTACGTGGCGCGGCATCTGCCAGTTCCGGGTCGCGAGGGCCCGAGCGGGGAAGCGCTTGATGAGCTTGTCGCCCTGACTCAAGCGGCAGGTGGAGGTGTACTCGCCCTGTTTTCAGCATGGCGTGGTCTGAAGGCCGGTGCGCGAGCACTTCGCGAGGGGACATCTCTGGACGTGTACGTGCAGGGAGAGGAAACCACGTCGGCGTTGGTGTCGCGTTTTCGAAACGAACGCGATTCGTGTCTGGTTGGCACACTGTCACTGTGGCAGGGGGTCGACGTTGTGGGCCCGTCCTGTCGGCTTGTTGTCATCGACCGGATTCCGTTTCCTCATCCTGATAACGCGGTGTTCCAGGCGCTGCAAAACGATGCAGCGAAACGGGGAGTGAGCGGTTTCGGCGCGGTGGCACTGCCTCACGCAGCACTGTTGATGGCCCAGGGCGCTGGCCGACTGTTGCGTTCCTCGCAGGATCAGGGAGTTGTGGCAGTGCTGGATCCGCGACTGGTCACAAAGTCGTATGGCAGCTTTATCCGCGCCACCATGCCGCAGATGTGGCCGACGACAGATTCGCGCATCGTGGTACAGGCGCTTGAACGTCTTGCAGCCAGTCTTGACACACCCGATTCGTCCAGTCGCCCTCGTGAATGAGACCATAGACCACTTCTCAAAATTCATCTGATTTGGGATGATGGTGCCGGATCGGAATGAAGGAGGCATCAGGTGCACCACATGACTGCTCAAACCTTGTACCCCTCAGGGACGGAAGGACACCCGTCGAAAATCGCGGTGATCGGGGCTGGAGCGGTTGGCACCGCAGTCGCCTACGCGTGCGCCATGAGGGGCGACGCCCGCACCATCGTCCTCCAGGACATCAACAAGAAGAAGGTCGAGGCTGAAGCGCTCGATATCGCTCACGGCATCCAGTTCACCCCATGCGGCGCCGTTGAAGGATCCGACGATGTGGAAATCGTGCGAGGATCCGACCTGGTGATTGTCACCGCCGGCGCGAAGCAGAAACCGGGACAATCTCGCCTTGAACTGGCCGGCTCCACCGTCAATCTCATGAAAACCATCGTGCCAAACCTGCAGAACGTCGCACCACACGCCCGCTTCATGTTCATCACCAACCCCGTTGACATCGTGACCTATGCGGCGCTGAAAATCATGGGTGTTCCACGCAACCAGGTCTTCGGCTCGGGCACCGTGCTGGACACATCGCGCCTGCGCTACTTGGTTTCGCGCGAAACCGGAGTGGCCACACAGAACATCCACGCCTACGTGACAGGCGAACATGGTGATTCAGAGGTGGCACTGTGGTCATCCGCTGAAATTGGAAACGTGCCGATCCGGCACTGGGGGCCCACCCTGAGCGGCAGGCTCTTCGACAGTGATCTGCGCAAGGAAATTGCGGAAGAAGTCACTCAATCGGCCTACAAGATCATCGAAGGTAAAGGCGCCACGAATTACGCGATTGGCCTGTCGGCAGCTAACATTGCCCGCGCGGTGCTGCGAGACGAAAACCGAGTTCTGACGATCTCCTCGCTGCTTGAAGACTGGGAAGGCATCTCAGATGTCTGCATGGCCGCACCCACCATCGTTGGGCGAATGGGTGCAGGACGGGTGCTGAACCCGCCGCTGACGCTCGCTGAGCGCGACGGTCTGACCGAATCAGCCCGACGCTTGCGTGCTGTTGCGCAAGAGCTCGGGTTCTGACCTACAGGCAGCGGATCACGGTGACGACGAGGCCGAGGATCGTTGCCTCGTCACCAGGGATCGGACTGTAGGACTCGTTTTTCGGCAGCAGCCACACATGACCGTCGGCGTGAGACAGAATCTTGACAGTTGCTTCACCATCGATCATCGCGGCAACCGTCTGCCCGTCAACAGCGGTGGGCTGAGAGCGTACCACGACATAGTCACCATCAAGGATCCCCGCATCAATCATTGACTCGCCGTTGACACGCAGCATGAACACGTTGCCTTGCCCCGTCAGTGAGGTGGGAAGCTCGAACGTGTCCTCAACATGCTGTTCTGCCGTGATAGGCGCGCCGGCAGCGATCTGCCCGACGAGGGGGACAGGAACTGTGTCCTGGTCAGCATGGCTGACCGGGATCTCGATTTCATGGACAGTGGCAGGTGCCTGATCCTGAGCATCGCGGGGATCGCGGGAATCTCCAAGACCCTGCTCCGTGAGTTCAATGCACCGCGCCTGGCCAGGAAGACGACGGATAAAACCAGCCTCCTCCAGTGCGTCAATATGATGCTTCACTGTCGAGGGGGAGGCCAGCCCCACGTTCTGTGCAATCTCACGCACCGAGGGAGGGTAACCGCGTTCGCGGATACTCTCACGAATCGTGTCGAGAATCTCACGCCTGCGACGGCTTAACGTCGCCTCATCCGTCTTCTTCGCCATCGATCCTCCCGTTTATGCAGGTCAATCAGTATTTGGAACGCAAATGCACATGGTCGTTGCTTCACTGTGTTTACAGGGTACCGAAGACTTAGGCAAATGTGAAACATTTGTTCGAGCAAGTCTTGTTGCCCTCATAAAATGATGATATCGTACAAGTGTTCGACGAACATTTGTACGACGATTGAAAGTGAGGGATTCTCATGAGCGCTGCGATTCTTGGAGCAGCTCGAACCGAACACTCCACAACGCGTCATGCTGCGAATCTGCATGTGGTGGACACCGGCGAACTCGCGACAGTTCGTGACATCTCCACTGCACCGTCTCTTCAACGCAAGCGTGCTCGCCTGCTGGAAGAAGACCCCGCCATTCGTCGTCATCCTGTTTTCGCGCGACATCGCGAGGCAGCCACGCCGCGGCTCACTCTTCGCTCTGTGGTGTGCACACTGAGCACATTGGCTGCCGCCACGACACTGAGCGTGGGTGCCGGTCTGTATTTCCAGCCAGACGACTACTCGGGGCCGACCGTGGCGCATTCGGTGACGAATGGAGAGTCAGTGTGGAGCCTTGCTCAAGCCGTGGATACTTCCCGCCCGCTCGAGCAGGTTGTTGTCGACATTGAGCGCCTCAATGACATTGACGGTCCCCTTCAGGTGGGGCAGCGTCTGCAAATCCCAGCAGAGTAGGATTGCGAGCCTGTTGTCACTGTGTCTCGTGTTGCAAATGAGGTGTGAAAACTCGTAGCGTTGAGCTAACACTAGATGGAGGCTCGCGTGCACTGCCCCTTTTGCCATAATCCTGACTCACGTGTCGTAGACACCAGGATCGCTGATGACGGAGCGTCAATTCGACGCCGCCGCGAATGCACTGTGTGCAAGAAGCGCTTCACCACGATTGAAACCTCCTCATTCCAGGTCGTCAAAAACTCAGGAGCAGTTGAGCCTTTCTCCCGAAACAAGGTTATCGCCGGCGTGCGTAAAGCATGCCAGGGAAGGCCAGTTACAGATCACGACCTCGCATTGCTCGCTCAACAAGTAGAAGAGCATCTGCGATCCAGTGGCGTCTCGAACGTCTCGTCAGAAGAAGTGGGCAAAGCAATTCTGCCGTTCCTGTCTCAACTCGATGAGATCGCATTCCTGCGGTTCGCATCTGTCTACCGCTCGTATAACTCGCTCGAAGACTTCGAAGATGCGATTGCGCAGCTGCGCCTGCAGCGCCAGGAAAATGACGATGCTGACAAGACGGCCGATGACAAGGAAGCAACGGTGTCTATCCCCGGCAACACCCGCGACAGTGCGGCTGGGGTACCGCAGCACACTGGAGTGCACAAGCAGCACGCCCGAAAGGCTCGCAAGAAGCAGATCAGAGAAGAAGAGCCCACACTGCTCGACTCCTAATCGCCAGCGTGGGCTCCTACAACCGACTCCTACAACCGAGCGGCCTACTTGTCGCTGCGGCTCGAATCCTGATCGCGGTGCGAATCTCCCTGCCGTTTATCACGCAGACGCTCCACTGCAGCAGACACGGCAGACTGAGCCTGGTCGACAACCTCCTGGGCCTGCTGCGCAAGGTCAGCGGCACGCGACTGCATCGACAAAATATCCTCACGCACCCTGCGGCGCATCACCTTGCCGATCTGAGAGCGCGGCAACTCATTGAGGACAACGAGCTGGCGTGGCAGCGCATAGTGCGACAGTGACTTTTCAGCCCACGTGCGAATGTCATCCAACGTGACAGAGGCGCCCGCCTCCAGCACAATCGCTGCAGCAACCGACTCGCCCGACTTCTTGTCAGGCAATCCCACCACGGCAACATCGCGAACACCTGGCATTGAGCGCACCGCATCTTCAACCTGGCTCGGGAACACCTTGAAGCCCGACGAATTGATCATCTCCTTGCGGCGGTCGGCCATCGTGATGAAACCGTCATCAAGGACCACCAGATCGCCCGTGCGCAGCCACCCGTCAATCAGTGTCTGTTCGGTTTCATCCTCACGGTTCCAATACCCGGCAAACACCTGGGGACCTTTGACGATCAATTCACCGACCTGACCGTCGGGAACATCCTCGTCAATGTTGTCAGGATTGACAATTCGCACCTCGGTGGACGGGAAGGGCAGACCCAGCGTGCCGGGGCGGCGCGCGGGGGAAAGCGGCGAACCCAAGATAATCGGGCTTGCTTCCGTCATGCCGTAGCCCTCCACGATCAGGCCCCTGCTGGTTTCTTCCCAGCGGGCCGCAAGCTCACCATCCAGCGGCATCGCGCCCGAGATCGCAAATCGGACTGACGTGAGATCGGAATCAAGTTCTTCTGCCGCATCCAGGATGCGCTCATACATCGGCGGAACGCCGACGAAGAAGGTACACGGCAAACGCTTTTGTGCAGTCAGCAACATCGCGGTGTCGAACTTTGGGAAAAGCGCCAACGTTGCGCCCAGGCGGATACCTGCCATAAACGAAACACCGAAGCCAAAGGCGTGGAAGAGGGGGAGCACGCAGTACACAACCTCAGAGCCCTCGTGCAGATCTGGAACCCAGGCAATATCCTGCGCCACATTCGCCATGATGTTGCGGTGCGTAATCGTCGCAGCTTTCGGAGTGCCTGTCGTGCCGCCTGTATGCAGCAACAGCGCAGCATCGTCGGGGCGAGCAGGACTGTCACCGGACATCGGCTCGGCATGCTCAACCAACTTGTCCCACGAGGGTACATAGGCGGGAACTGGAGCGGAGATCTCCTGACGTTTTTCCCGCGCAGCCTTAACCGGCAAGCTCAGCAGGAAACGCGTCACCTTCGGCATGGCGTGCGTCAAATCCATTGCGAAAACCCTGCCGGTTCCGCGCAGAAAAGCCAGCTTGTCCACCACTTTTTCCCACGCGATAGCGACGCGCGCACCATGACGGTCAAAAGATTCGTGAATTTCGCGCTCAGGTGCCAGCGGATTGTGCTCCACCACAACAGCACCCACGTACAGCGCTGCGTACACCGCCACAATGTGCTGTGGGCAGTTCGGCATCAGAATTGCCACGCGATCGCCTGGCCGCACACCGGCTCTCTTCAGCACCGTCGCACCCTGCCGAGCCTGCTTCACCAACTCCTGATAAGTAGTCGGGCGTGAGAAGAAATCTAGCGCCACGCGGTTCGGATAACGCGAAGCGACATCCTCAAGAACGTCGGTTATGCGGTGGTCCTTGATGTCAACAGAGTAAGGAATGCCAGGGGCGTACCCAGCCTGAAGCTGGTGCATCAGTGTCATTGTTCCTCCTGGATCGTGCCACTAGAATTTACCTACCCTACGGTAGCGTAGGTTGGCAGGCCAGGAGAAACGCGTATCACACTACAAACTGGTCACGGTCAGACGAATCGTATCGTCCATCGACTCAATGGCATGAAGAGCCTCACGCGGCAATTCCGAAGAAATGTCGGTCAGGGCGTAGCCCACAAACCCCTGCGTCGACAGAATCTGGCCGTCAATGTTGGCCCCGGACTCAGCAAATGTCTGGTTGATCAAAGCCAAAACGCCGGGCGTATTGCGGTGAATGAGCGCAATCCGGTAACGCGACTGTGCCGAAGCCGCAAGCTGCAGATTCGGCAGATTCACACTCATATCCGTCGACCCTGTCGCCAGATAATCGCACAGCTTTGTTGACACAAAGTGTCCGATGTCCAGCTGAGCCTCTTCGGTGGAGCCGCCCACGTGCGGCGTCAAAATCACGTTATCCATCCCCACCAGCGGCGAGGAGAACGGCTGGCCATTCTTCTTCGGCTCCTGCGGGAACACGTCGATAGCGGCGCCCGCCAGATGACGAGACAACAAGTGTGAGCGCAGCGCGTCAATATCCACCACGAACCCGCGCGACAGGTTGATGAAAACCGCCCCGCTCTTCATCATGTCGAATTCTTTTTCGCCAAATAGATTCCGGTTCTGCGGTGCGCCGTCAACATGGATCGACACAATATCCGCCTCACGCAACACCGATTCCATCGTCGGCATCTGCGTGGCGTTGCCCAGGGCGAGTCGCTCCGCAATGTCGTAAAAAATAACGTTCAGCCCCATCGCCTCGGCCAGCACTGACAACTGCGTGCCGATGTTGCCGTAGCCGATAATGCCGAGGGTGCGTCCGCGTACCTCGTGCGATCCGTCCGAACTCTTCTCCCACACGCCGCGGTGCAGACGCGAGTTCTTGACCGTGACACGACGCGTCAAGTCAATGATCAAACCGATCGCCAGTTCCACAACCGAACGGGTGTTGGAATACGGAGCGTTGAACACGGCGATACCGTGCTTGGTGGCCGTGGAAAGATCAATCTGGTTCGTCCCAATACAGAAAGCACCAATTGCTTGAAGCTGAGGGTTCGCTTCAATGGCACGCTGTGTGACACGGGTCTTGGACCGCACACCCACCATGTCAAAACCGTGAAGCGCCTCAATCAACTCATTTTCGTCCAGGGCACCGCTGACGCGTTCAACCTCGACATTGTGATCTGCGAAGATTTGATCAGCGTCAGCGTGAGGATTTTCAAGCAAGAGAACACGAGTCATAAGCTCATATTCTCACAAAGGTGACCTGAAAGTCAGTTCTGTTCAAGTCCGGACAGAACCTGTCCGCTGGAGACGATATGCAGGCGCTGAGTGGATCGCGTCAGCGCCACAAAAAGATCACCCGGCCCGTCGCCCAGAATCTCAGAAGGCTCCACCACGATAACTGAGTCAAACTCCAGCCCCTTCGCGGCCGTCGCACTCAGCACTGCGACCCGCTCACTGAGAGTGGTGTGCCCATCTGTGTCAGCGTTCCACTGGTCGGCGCGCTCCGATCCCATGATGATGGCCAGGCGCCCTCGTCCAATCCCAACCGTGTGGTCAAGTACGGACAATTCTCGCCGAATCGCCTCACGCGTCGGCTCCCACATGTCGTCTGTTTCAGGTGACGAGGGTGGCTGGTGCTCCTGCGCGAGATGCGTGAGCTCATAGGCATCGGTCACATCACGCACAGCCTGAAGCTCACCGGACATGGGTTCGCCTACCGCCGCCATAACGCGCTGAGCACGGTCAATGAGCTGGCGAGGCGTGCGATACGAGATCGTCAGCACATACTCCTCGCTCAAGGCGCGCGCAGCTGGCCCAAGAGCCTCGTGCCACGTGGACGGGCGATCATGTCCGCGACGCTGATCGAGATCACCGACGACAGTAAACGAGCGGGACGGGCAGCGGCGCAACAGAGCGCGCCACGCCATAGGGGAGAGCTCCTGAGCCTCATCCACGACGATATGCCCATATGTCCACGACCGGTCGCGTCGCGCACGCTCAGCCAGTGACGAATGAGATTCCCCTTCACGTGTCGCATCAGCCAGCATCTGAGCCGTGACGATACCGTCGCCCAGGTTTTGGCGCTCAATGGCTTCGCGCGCATATGCCAGACGCTCGGCGCGCTCATTATCCTCACGCTCACGCAAGGCCGAGGATGTCCCCAGCAGCTCCGCACACTCATCAAGCAGAGGAATATCACTGACTGTCAGCGGGGAACCTTTCGGGCGCCGAAGCCCAGCAATCTCATCGAAAGTGAGGCGATTGGGAACCGAAGCGTTGAGCTGTTCCAGATAGCCCGGGCGAGCAAAAATCCTCTCCAGCAACGTGAGCGGAGAAGTCGGCATCCACGCCAGGTTGATGGCGCGACGAGCATCCACCGAATCACGGATCTCCTGACGCCACATCTCCACGTCGTTGCCGTCCACGTCATGCACCCCTTCGCGCGAACGGCGATCACGTTCATCGGCAGCCAGTCGGCGCGCCAGAACATCCATGAGCTCCAGCGCAAAACCGTCACGCGCCTCATTGTGGGGCTTGCCCGTGCGGCGGGCGTGAGCATGTGCGGCGCGGATGTCCTCTACGGTCAGCGTGACGGTGCGTGACCACACGCGCAGCTCCTGATCAGCGTCAGGTACGCGCTGCAGCCCCTTGACTGCGCGGCGAATAATCGACTGCCACACCGCCTTGCCTTTGATGCGTGCCACGCGCTCGCTGTCGTGGGCCTGTGCATGGAATCCGGGCAGCAGGTCACCCATCGTCACGGACACGACGCCTGTTTCACCTAGAGACGGCAATACCTGCTCGATGTAGCGCAGGAAAACGTGGGAGGGGCCGATCAGGAGGACACCGGAATGCTGGAGCCTGTCACGCTGTGTGTACAGCAGGTAGGCGGCGCGATGCAGCGCAACAGCGGTCTTCCCGGTTCCCGGACCACCCTGAACGATGACCAGGCCGGAATCTTCTGAGCGGATCACGCTGTCCTGCTCGGCCTGAATGGTCGACACAATGTCGGTCATGTGGCCCTGACGGGCTTCGCTCAGTGCGGACATGAGTGCGCCTTCGCCCTGGAGCGTCATATTCCGCTTGTTTGCGGCCTCCTGATCCAGTGCTTCATCTTCGATTGCGGTGACGCGGCGGGCTCGGGTGGTCAGGTGGCGCCGCCGGATTACACCCTGTGGATCAATGGCCGTCGCCTGGTAAAAGGGTCGCGAAGCGGGGGCGCGCCAGTCAATCAGCATGGGTTCGCCCTCGGCAGTTGAGATGCCGATGCGACCCACATAGTGAGTGAGGTCATCTTCCATGTCGATCCGGCCGAACACCAGGCGGTCCTCCACCTGATCGAGGCGCTCACGCAGGTCAGAGAAGTGTGCTGAGAGCACGTCACGTTCTGTGAATCCCTGAGCGTTGCCGACACCATGCTGGCGGTGGGCGCGTTCCTGCGCCAGACGGTACTCATCCTTCAACTGGTCAAGTCGGTGGTACGTCGCATCAACGACAGCCTGCTCATGAGCAATCTCGGGGTCCTGTGAGCCTGCGTCGACGGGTTCGAACATGCATCCTCCTGGCTAACTGACGGCATACTATTGTGCCCTATCTGGAGGACTTCGGCATATACAGCGAGATAGAAATTTCACCTTGTAGCTCAAAGCTCGCCTGAGGGCACGGATTTGGGTACCGTGGTAGTAGCGACACAGCTGAAAGGAGGCAGCGATGGCTGACAATACGCTTGATCAGTTCCTGGACGACCGAGAAGCGTACGACGACGGCCCCGCCAAAGGCGCGCGTGCCCCCATTTTGCTGACACACTTTGACGGTGCGATGGATGCGGGAACCGCCGGCCACCTCGCAATCGAGCAACTGTTGCACACGCTGGACACCCAACGCGTGGCCACGTTTGAGTCGGACATGTTCATCGACTACCGCTCACACCGCCCTGTGATGAATATTGACGACTGGGTGACAACCTCTCTTGAAGTGCCTGAAATTGCACTTGACCTGGTCTACGACGATGCGGGAGTGCCGCTGCTGGTTCTCCACGGGCCTGAACCCGACGCGAAGTGGGAAACGTTCGTCCGAGCCGTGTCCCACCTTGCCGAGCAGGCAGGCGTGGAGATCTCGTTCTCGCTGCACGGCATCCCTTCCGGTGTGCCGCATACACGGCCCACACCTGTTCATATGCACGCCACAGACGGCTCCTTGTTGCCTGAGCAGCCACAGATGTCGGGAACGATGCGCTTTCCGGCACCCATGACGTCATTCCTGCAGTCCCACCTGGCCAGTCAGGGCATTGACGGTGTGACCATGCTGGCGGCAGTGCCGTATTACATGTCTGACACGCAGTACCCGCGTGCCGCTTCAGCGCTGTTGACCTCGCTGTCGGACTACGCTGACCTGTCTCTTCCGGTTGGCGACCTGGAGCGCGGTGCCAGCGAGGAGATTGACCAGGTAACTCAGCTCATTGAGGCCAACGAGGAAGTCTCGCGTACCATCGCCGCCCTCGAAAAGCACTATGACGCGCTGGCGACCGCGTCGAACAGCACGGAAACCTTCCGGCTGCCTGACTCGGAAAGCTCCGCAATGTCGGCGGAGGACATTACCGAGACCATCGAGGAGTTCCTGCGTACCCGCTCACAGCGTTCAGCCGAGGCTGACGCGACCAGCGCGAACACCGACGAGGCAACGCAGGGTGACGAGGAGGATCAGGTCACCATTGATGATGTCCTCGACCGCCTCAAAGAAGGTTCCTTCCACGCGCGTCCTGCTCGTGGCGCCGAAAGCGAATCATCGGCGCGCCCATCACAGGGCCAGCGCGAAACTGTCGAGGATGTTCTGCGACGCCTGCGTGACCGCGGCAACGACAGTGAGGCAACCGAACGTAACCAGACCCTGCGCCACCGTGCCGATCCGACATGGGGACCCCCTCAGCAGCCATCCGATGACTAGGCGGGCACTTCTCGTCTGGACGAGCGCCATGTTCGCCTACGTGCTGGCCGTTGCTGCACGTACATCCCTGGGCGTTGCCGGTATTGAAGCGATGGATCGTTTCGCCATGCCCGCATCCGTGTTGGCTGCGTTCTCCTCCGTGCAGCTGTTCGTCTACGCTGCGATGCAGATCCCATCGGGACTTGCGCTGGATCGGTGGGGGCCGCGACGCGTTCTCATGGTCGGCGCAGCCCTCGTGTCCATCGCCCACATTGCCATGGCGTGCGCGACGAACTTGCCGCTGGCATTTGCTGCCCGCATTCTGCTGGGAGTGGGTGACGCGACGGCCTTTATTTCTGTGCTGCGCCTGGTACCGAGCTGGTTCACCCCATTTCGCGTACCGCTGATGACTCAGCTCACCGCAATTGTCGGACTGCTCGGTCAGGTGGTGTCAGCCGTTCCCTTCCTGTGGGCGCTGCGCGCCTTCGGCTGGACTCCAGCCTTTTGCATCCTGGCGGGTATTGGATTTTCGGCAACCCTCCTCATCGGATTGGCTGTTGCGGACAAACCCGGAGCGAAACGTGAGCGTTCAGATCAGCAGGGGGAGCACGCACTGACTACCATTAAGTTCGTCATGCGTGACCCGTCGACATGGCTCGGGTTCTTTGCCCACTGGACAGGCGGAATGCCCGGCATGACGTTCACACTCTTGTGGGGCGTTCCGTTCATGACTCTCGGCATGGGACTGAGCCCCGCTGTCGCCTCAGCGGTGCTCGTAGCATTCACCTGCGTCAATATTGCGATCGGTCCAGTCGTCGGTCAGCTGACCGCGTTACGACCCGGTGGCAGAGTTCTGGGCGTGTTGGCCGCGGCCGCTGCCTCCACCTTCGCATGGGTCATCGTGCTGGCTCGCGTGCAGCCTGCCGGTGCCTGGGCAGCATTCTTGCTGGGAATCGTGCTTCCCGTCAGCGGCGTCGCTTCAACAATTGCATTCGACTTTGTGCGCCGCTCTTCACCCGAACACCGCCTGGGTACGGCAACCGGAACGGTCAATATGGGCGGTTTCGTTGCCACGATCGTGACAGTGCAGGTCATCGGCGTCGTCCTTGACCTGTTGAACCCAACACGCGAATACGGGTGGAGCGAGTTCCGCGTGGCGATGTCCATCCAGGCCATCACACTGCTCATCGGGGTGATCGGTGTGATCGTGAATGCGCGGCGTGCTCACGTACGCATCATTCGCCCTGTGGATCTTCCATAGGCCGAGCCCCCGCAATCCACTGGTTTAACGACTTACCTGCCATGATGCGCGCTGGAAGTGCGAGCTTGCGCAGCAGCCGGTCCAACTGGGCAACATCCAGCGGCGCAAAGTGCGGCGACTGGTCGCGGACCGTCTTCCGTCCGGCCACCATGACATTGCCCCACCTGCCTGAACGCGCCACCTTCGGGTCCGCAACGGCGACAACTTCGCCGAACGCCTCGCTGATTGCAGCAACGTCAGGGCGCCCGTTTGCCTTCCCACCGTGCGGCACGTTGGCCACGTACAGTCCACCCGGTACGAGGGCATCCCATGCTGATCGAGCCGCCTGAAGCGTCATCAACTGGCGGGGCACGCTCTGATCGGAAAAAGCGTCACGTACGATGACGTCCCACCGCTCAGGGCGTGTCGAATCGAGGACCTGGCGCCCTTCGCCCACACGTATCTTGAGTTGAGGCGAGCGCGGCAGATCAAACAGGTCACGCACGGTGTGCGCCAGATCTTCATCGATTTCAACGACGCAATGGCGCGACTGTGGACGCTTGATGCTCCATGCCCATGCCAGAGCGCAGCCGGCTCCGCCGATATGGAGGACACGCACCGGCTCAGGTGATGGTGCAAGCGCTTCGAGGGCGGCATCCATATGCTGCATGTATTCAAATTCGAGCACCTCAGGATGGTCGACATCGACACTGGAGGACTCCGCACCGTTGACGAACACTGTCGCATGGGAACCATCCCACGTCACCCGTGCCGAGCCAGTGGAGATCGCAAATTCGTGAGCGTCGCGTGAAGACATACCCGTTACTGTAACGCCCCTAAGATAGTGATGAGGGGAGGAGCCATGTCGAACGCGCCGCGCGACAAGCGCGCCAAACGCAACTGGGGCGATGACGATTCAGCCACCCCGATCATCCACGTGGATATGGACTCCTTCTTTGCTTCGGTTGAACTGCTGGAAAATCCGCAGCTGCGTGGCAGACCGCTGATCGTCGGCGGATCAGGAATGCGGGGCGTGGTCACATCCGCAACCTACGAAGCACGTGAATTCGGAGTGCGTGCCGGTATGCCGATGGCGCGGGCGCGCGCACTGTGCCCCAGTGCGCAGGTGGTCTCCGGGCGCCGGGAAATATACAGCGCATACTCGACGCGCGTGATGGCGATCCTCGCTCAGATCACGCCACTGGTTGAGCAGGTCAGTATTGACGAGGCCTTCCTGGATGTCGCCGGCGCCAGGCGCCGGCTCGGGTCACCCACCACGATCGGACATCTCATCCGCAGGCGAATCCGGGAGGAGGTCGGCCTGCCGGCCTCAGTCGGGATCGCCTCCACGAAATCCGTTGCAAAGATCGCGTCATCACACGCCAAGCCGGACGGACTGCTGCTGATACCTGAGGATCAGACGGTGGCATTTCTGCACAGTTTGCCAGTGGGCGTGTTGTGGGGCGTGGGAGGTCGAACGCTGGATGTGCTGCAGCAGGAAGGCGTTGAACGTGTCGCCCAGTTGGCGCAGATGCCGATGACACGGTTGACGAAGCTGTTGGGAGTGGCCAGTGCGCACCACTTGCACGACCTGGCGTGGGGCATCGACCGCAGGCGCGTGCATGTGGAACGCGAAGAAAAATCGGTCGGAACCGAAACAACCTTTGAGACGAACGTGATCAGCCGGCGTGACCTTGAGCAGTTCATCGTGCGAGCCGCCCACAAGTGCGCTCGTCGACTGCGAGCAGGCGGACAGGTGGCGTGGACGGTTACGATGAAGATGCGCGATGCCTCATTCCGCACGATCACACGATCCGCCACACTGGTGGCGCCTACCGATGAAGGCCGCGTCATTGCCCGCGCTGCCCACGACCTGTTTGCAGCCGAAGTGATGCCGAGCGGGGGAGTCAGACTCATGGGCGTGCGAGCCGAAAATCTGCAGCTGCGCCGGGACGGCGTGGCGGTCCTGATGGACAATGACGGGCGCTCGCGGGCTGTGGAGGAAGCGATGGATCACGCCAGTGAGCGTTTCGGTGACGGAGCATTGCGACCAGCTTCTTTGCTGGGCACTAGCGTCAAAAAAGACGATGTGTCGCCTGCAGATCGTGGCCCGAATGGTCTTAGGGAACCTTAGACCGTTACACTGGATCCGTAACGTCCACAGCCGAAGGAGGTGCGCGATGGCCCTGTCCGACTATGAAAAAGAAATACTCGAACAAATGGAGAGCCAGCTGCGTGAGGACGATCCGGAACTCGCCTCGACCATGTCGGCTCGCACCTCGCGATCCTCACGTGCACGTTCCTCGTACGACACTTCCGCTGATTCCCCTCGGCGCTCCAAACTCTCCCCGCGCAACATGATCCTCGGCGCTTTCTTCGCTGTCATCGGCATGTGTGTGGTGCTCGGTGGTGTGACGCTCGGTTACGGCATATGGTCGATCCTTCTGGGAGTGCTCGGATTCTGCATCATGGTCGCCGGTATTCTCTTCGCGTTGCATACGCGCCCGGTGGATCCCGCCTCGTCGAAGAAGTCTGGCACGAAGCCGTCCAGTGGACGTTGGACGGATTTCGTTGCGAATCAAAATCGCCGCTGGGACGAACGCGGCCGCGACTAGTCACTGCACACTCGCCGTTCCTTCGTTCTCCATTCTTGCCGCCGCTCATTCTTTTGTGCCCTCATCGACGAGGGTGACTGACGTGAGTTGGCGCTGGCTGCCCACTGATATCACCGCGCCGCGAGCGTCGTGGACGTCCACCACTGTGCACCACTGCGTGTGCTGACCCCTCATCGATGAGGGAATACCCCTGCGAAATCTGCAGCCCGACCCTGATATGCCTCGATGTGGCACATATTCATGCCCGTCAACACCCGGCGTCGAGAATTTTCCCTCCACCTTCCTCCACCCTGATTTTTACGCGATTTTCCAACGTTTATTTTCAAAATAAACCGAAACATGGGCACAAAATGTTCCCATAGTGGTTGAAAGTGGGTTAAAGTGGAGCTGCGTGTCACGGAGGGGAAGGGAGGTGTGGCATGTTCCTGGGAACGTACGAGCCGAAGCTCGACGACAAAGGGCGTGTCATTCTGCCTGCTCGTTTCCGTGACGACATGGAAGGTGGAATCGTCCTCACCCGTGGTCAGGAACACTGCATCTACGCATTCCCTGCCCATGAGTTTGAGTCCATGGCACAAGAACTGATGCGCGCGCCCTTGTCATCGAAACAGGCGCGCGACTGGGTTCGCGTCATGCTCTCAGGTGCCTACAAGGAAATTCCAGACAAACAAGGACGCGTTGTCGTTCCAGCTGACCTGCGAGCATACGCCGGACTTGACCGGGAACTCACAGTCATTGGAGCTGGCGCACGTGCTGAAATCTGGGACACCACAGCGTGGCGCGAGTACCTCACCGTCCAAGAAGATGTTTTCGCCAATACAGCGGACGAAATCATCCCCGGAATGTTCTGACCCCACCGTGCCCTCCGCCCGACGCTCTGACATCACTTCCCCGATGGCAGATCGGCGGGGGAGAAGCAGGTGGGAAGAACGCACACAGGCAGATCACGGACAAGGAGGCGACGTGAGCGCAGAAACTACACGCGATGCAGCTCAGCTGCACACACCCGTCCTTGTCGACCAGTGCATGGATCTGCTCGCCCCTGCCCTCACTCGGCCCGACTCTCTTCTGATCGACGCCACCCTGGGAATGGGCGGTCACACGCACGCAGCCTTGACACGCTTTCCCCACATCCGTGTGGTCGGAATTGACCGCGACCCGCAGGCCATTGCGCTGGCAAGCGAACGTCTGCGCGAATATGGACAGCGCTTCGAAGCCGTGAACACAACATACGATCAAATCGGCCAGGTCATTGACGACCACTCGGCAGACGGACTGGCAGATGCCGTCCTGATGGATCTGGGCGTCTCCTCACTGCAGCTCGATGAGACAGAGCGAGGCTTTTCCTACGCGCATGACGCACCCCTCGACATGCGCATGGACCCGACCCGTGGACGCAGCGCAGCCGAACTCATTGCAGATGCGAGCATGCAGGAACTGACGGACATCCTGCGCACCTTCGGGCAGGAACGCTTTGCGCACCGCATCGCCACGTTGATTGTCAAAGAGCGCGCCGAGCAGCCCATCACGAGAACCGGACAGCTGGCGGATCTGGTCAAACGCGCCATCCCTGCGCCGGCACGCCGCACGGGCGGAAACCCCTCCAAACGCACGTTCCAGGCGCTGCGAATTGCCGTCAACAACGAGCTGGACATTTTGCGGGCCGCCATTCCGCAGGCACTGAGCCATCTGCGCGTGGGCGGACGAATGGTTGTCGAAGCCTACCAGTCCCTCGAAGACCGCATCGTCAAAGAGATCTTCGCTCAGGGCGCCCGTGACAATGCGCCGCCCGGACTGCCGGTGGTGCCTGAGTCCATGAAGGCGACACTGACACTGGTCACACGTGGCGCTCTTCAAGCTGACAGCGCTGAACAGGAATCCAACCCTCGATCACGATCCGTGCGCGTGCGTGCCGTCGAAATCCGTTCCCCATGGAGGCCACAATGACAAACGAAGCAGTGGCGCGTACACGTCCAGCATCCCGTACCCGCGACACGCTGCGGCCCACCCTGCACCTGATCGAGGGAAAGATTCCGCAGCGCTCAGTCATCCCGCTCGCACTCCTGGCGATCGCGATTCTGCTGGCGGCAATTGTCGTGCCGCTGGTCGTCAACACGCAGATGGCTGAAACTGCGTTTGAGATCAGGGAGATGCAGCTGGAGGTCAACGCGCTAGATGCTGAAGCGTGGACCCTGCAGACGCAACTGCACAACGCATCGTCACCTCAGGCCCTCGAAAAATCTGCACGCGATCTTGGTATGGTTCCGGCAGGACCCACCGGGTTCGTCACGTTGTCGAACGGCACCGTCGAGGGCGGCCAGGCCGCTTTTCGTAGTGAATAACGCGCAGCTAGAAAGGCTCACTAGATGAACACTCGTGCGGGGCGGCAGGAGTCGGCTCGGCGCGCCCACTGGATCTTGTTCATCACCCTTTTCGCACTGTGCGCATGCGTGCTGCGCCTCTTCCTGCTGCAAATCGTCCAGGGGCCAGCTCTGGCTGCCGAAGGCCTCGAAGTGCGAACATCGGCCTCTGATATCACCGCTCAACGTGGCTCCATTACTGATGACACCGGAATCGTTCTAGCTGAATCCGTGCAGACTTACCACATTGCCGTCAACCAGATCAATATCCGCACCTACGAACATGACGGTCAGATCGGGCCGGCAGCAGCAGCCTCGCAGCTTGCCCCACTGCTCAAGATGGATCCGGTCGAACTGGGCGGACTGATGGTCGGTGATTCGACGTATGCCTACGTCAAGAAGAACGTGGATGCGGTGACCTATCGCAAGATTCGTGCCATGGACATCTACGGCATTGAGTGGGAATCAGCTTTTGAGCGCACCTACCCCAATGGCTCGACCGCAGGTCCCGTCATTGGCACCATCAATGCCGAGGGGGTCGGCGCCTCCGGTCTTGAAGCCACGATGGATCAGATTCTGCAGGGCAGCGCCGGACGTGAAGCCTTCGAAATTGCTCCGAACGGCGCCATTATGCCGGGCGGAAAGCACACAGTGGTTGAACCGGTCTCAGGCGGATCGGTGCGCACAACACTTCGCGCCGACCTTCAGCATGGTGTCCAGGAAGCCCTCGATGCGCGCGTGAAAGCACACAGCGCCGACTGGGGTGCCGTCGTCATCACCGACGTGAAGACCGGACGAATCCTCGCCCTGGCTGATTCCAATTCCACCGCGCCCAACAGTGCCACACCTCAGCCGGTTTCCGCCGTCCAATATGCATTTGAACCCGGATCGGTCGGCAAGGTCGTCACCGTGGCCACAGCCCTGAATAAGGGCACAATCACCCCGACCAGTGAATTTACCGTGCCCTACTCTCTGGACGACCTGCCGGGAGCTGACGGCCCGATTAGTGACTTCCACGAGCATCCCACAGAACGAATGACGGCAACAGGAATCCTGGCAGAATCATCCAACACAGGCACGATCCTGATTGGCCAGACCGTTGACGATGCCGACCGGTATGACATGATGCTGAAACTGGGTCTCGGTGCCCCTAGCGGCATTGAACTGGCCGGCGAATCATCCGGCGTGGTTCGCACACCCGACCAGTGGATCGGACGAGACAAATGGGTGTCCATGTTCGGACAGTCCTACTCCATGACAGCCGTCCAGGAAGCCACGATGATGGCCACAATCGGCAACGGCGGCGTGCGCATGCCGCCACGCATCATCGACTCGTGGCAATTGGCCGACGGTACTGTCCATACCCCCGACCCAGTCCAACCAGTCCAGGCGATGAGCGCACAGAGTGCATCCGACCTGCTGAAGATGATGGAATCGACCGTGGCGACGGACGTCGGCACTGGGCAGACAGCCAAGATGGACGGATACCGGCTGGCCCTCAAAACGGGTACTGCTGACATCTTCGTGGACGGCGTGCCCGCAACCGTATCCACTGTGGCAGGTGTCCTCCCCGCCGAAGCGCCTCAGATCGCAGTGTCAGTTGTGCTCTACAATCCGAAAGTCGGAGTGATCTCATCCGATTCGGCGGCGCCCCTCTTCGCGGAGGTCGCCTCACAGGCGGTGCGAAATCTCGCAATTCCCGCATCACAGGAACAGGCAGAGCTATTCCCGCTCAGACCGGGCTCATGATAGAGGACAGGGACAACCTGCTGAAAGAAGGACGATGAACAGGCAAGCAGAATGGGTAGCCCGAGCAGTGGGCGGGCAGATGATCGGCCCTGACGTGACGATCACGGGATCAGTGGTCACCGATTCGCGTGAAGCAACCGCAGGATCGCTCTACGTCGCCCGTCGCGGCGAGAACGCCGACGGGCACGACTTCATCGCCAGTGCACGAGACAACGGAGCGGTGGCCGCCCTGGTCGAACGTGAAATACCACAGGCCGGACTGACCCAGATCGTCACCCCCGAATCGACCGAGGCGCTCGGCGTCCTCGCCCATGCACATCTGGAGGACCTGCGACAGGCAGGCCCCCTCGATGTCATTGCTGTGACAGGGTCCGCCGGAAAAACCACCACCAAGGATCTGCTTGCTGCGCTCATGGCGACCGACGGGCCGACCGTTGCGCCCAAACTGTCCTTCAATAACGAGGTTGGCCTGCCACTGACCGTCCTCAAGGCCGACGAACACACACGTCACCTGGTGCTGGAAATGGGTGCATCGGGGCCCGGACATCTGCGCATGCTCACCGGCATTGCCGCTCCGGATGTGGCGATTGAACTGATGGTGGGCACAGCGCATCTGGGAGGCTTTGGATCGCGCGAAGCCACCGCCTCCGCAAAAGCCGAACTGATTAAGGGCATGAAACCTGACGGGACAGCTGTACTGAACGCTGATGATGACTACGTGGCGGCGATGGCTCAGCGTGCGCCAGGACGCATCATCGGATTCACCACGCGCACTCAGTACCCGCAGTTCACCGACACGTGGATCCGCGCGGAAAACATTACGATCGACGCTGACGAACGCGCCGCATTCGACCTAATCACACCCGAAGGACGTGCTCACGTGCACCTGACATTGGTGGGTGCGCATCATGTGCACAACGCGCTGGCAGCCGCAGCCGGCGCATACGCGTGCGGCGTCGACACGCAGACCATTGCGCAAGTCCTGACCGCTTCGGGGCCATCATCACCACACAGGATGGACATCGAGACAGTCACGCTGGACGAGGGACGCACCATCATCCTGATCGATGACGCCTACAACGCCAACCCGGATTCCATGCGCGCAGCACTGACCGCTCTGAAGCATCTGGGTGCTCAACGCAATGCGCGAACCGTGGCAGTGCTGGGCGCCATGCTGGAGCTGGGGGAGCAGTCCGAGGCCCTGCACCGAGACGTTGCCCAAATGGCACTTGATGCAGGCGTGTCCCATATCTTCACGTGGTCAGCTGATGCGCAGCCACTTGCCTCCCACGCGCAGGCGAAAACAGATTCAGGCACCGAAGTGACATACAGTGAAGACTGGAATGAGACACTGGGC
The DNA here is from genome assembly GCF_030212035.1 of Pauljensenia sp. UMB10120. Taxonomy (NCBI): domain Bacteria; kingdom Bacillati; phylum Actinomycetota; class Actinomycetes; order Actinomycetales; family Actinomycetaceae; genus Pauljensenia; species Pauljensenia sp. UMB10120. Next base: position 299,721 of record NZ_JASODH010000002.1, read on the forward strand.
GAACTCACCAGCGCCGTTCGTGACGGCGACATTGTGTTAGTCAAAGGCTCATACGGATCTCATGCGTGGCAGATTGCCGCAACACTGATGGAAAGCGGGTGCAGTCGATGATCGGGGTTATTGCGTCATTCGCGGTCGGCCTGGTGCTCTCACTGGGCCTGACACCCCTGTTTATCCGATTCCTTGTCCGTCACCAATACGGACAGTTCATCCGCCAGGACGGCCCCACCCAACACCTGACCAAACGTGGCACACCGACAATGGGTGGCGTTGTCTTCATTGGCGCCACCATCATCGCGTGGCTTGCTGGCAACGCCGTAAACCGCACGCTGCCCGCCTATTCATCACTCCTGCTCGCATTCCTCTTTGTCGGCTTGGGAATCGTCGGCCTGCTCGACGACGGCATCAAAATACGCAAACAACGATCCCTTGGCCTGCACGCAGGTGCGAAGATCATCATGCAGGTGGCGATCGGCTCCATCTTCGCCATTTTGGCACTGATGCGACCCAACGAACGCGGCATCACACCTGGATCGACGGCGATATCCGTGGCACGTCCCACCGGTATCGATCTGGCGTTCGCGGGCATCATCGTGGGCGGCATCCTGTTCGTCCTGTGGGTCAACTTTCTGGTTGCCGCATGGTCCAACGCCGTGAACCTGACAGACGGCCTGGATGGTCTGGCGACCGGCGCATCAATCTTCGTCTTCGGAGCGTACGCGCTGATCTCAGTTTTTCAGGTGACACAGTCGTGCTGGGGAACGACGATCAACACGGCAGCCTGCTACACGACCCGTGACCCCTTGTCACTGGCAATTTTCTGCGCCGGCCTGGTGGGAGCGCTGGCCGGTTTCCTCTGGTTCAACGCCTCACCCGCACAGATCTTCATGGGGGACACCGGATCTCTCGCCCTGGGCGGCGCAGTCGCCGGCATGTCGATTTTCACGAACACGGAGTTCCTGGCCGTCATCATCGGCGGACTCTTCGTCATCATCACGATGTCTGACGTCATCCAGATCAGTGTGTTCAAACTGACGCGCAAACGTGTCTTCCGCATGGCGCCGCTTCACCATCACTTCGAACTCAAGGGCTGGAAAGAAATCACCATCGTGATCCGTTTCTGGCTGATCGCCGCACTCCTGGCAGTGATCGGCGTCGGCCTGTTCTACGCGGAGTGGGTGTCATGGCTGTAATGGAACAACTGCCCCAACCCGGTCGTGCAGCAATCATCGGATGGGGAATGTCCGGTCGGGCCGCAGGCCGCGCCCTGAGTTCACGAGGCTGGGACGTCACGGGCTTCGACCAGCACGACGTTGCCGAAAACAACGACCGTGTCGAGGTTATCGCTGACGCCGATGAACTGGCCACACGCGTCGTGCAGACCGCGCCCGACCTGATCGTCATGTCTCCGGGAATCGCACCCCACGAGCCAGTATGGCAATCGGCATTGTCTGCGGATATCCCAATCGTCGGCGAGATGGAACTGGCGTGGCTCCTGCAGGAATCCGGCCTGCATGCAGGCCGCCCCTGGCTGATGGTCACCGGTACGAACGGCAAGACCACAACGGTCTCGATGCTGGCGGCCATGCTGCGCGCAGGCGGAGAGAATGCCCTCGAAGTAGGCAATATCGGCGTCCCCATCACGCAGCTCATTGACGATGATGCTGACGTGTTTGCAGTGGAGGCATCCTCATTCCAACTGTATTCGACCCGCACCGTATCCCCGGAAGCGTCCGTTGTCCTCAACGTCGATGCCGACCATCTGAACTGGCACGGCAGTGTCGAGGCCTACGCGCAGGCAAAGGCACGCATCTACGAAAACACACGCATCGCATGCGTTTATCCGTCAGCTGACCGTCGCATCGAAAAAATGGTGGAGAACGCGGACGTCATTGAAGGGGCGCGCGCCATCGGATTTACACTGGGCACCCCTGCTGTCTCACAGGTCGGCATTGTCGAGGACACCCTCGTCGATCGGGCCTTTCTGGATGAACGACGCACGCACGCATTGCATCTGGCTGAATTCGATGACCTCGTTCATGTCTCCGGTGCACAGCCCTCGCCCGCGCTCCTGATGGATGCGCTGGCGGCCGCCGCTCTTGCACGCGCACATGGAGTGACGCCCGAAGCTGTTGCAGAGGGTCTGCGCACTTTCACGCAACCCGCCCACCGGCGAGCCATTATCTCGCACGCAGCGGACATGACGTGGATTGATGATTCAAAAGCCACCAATGCGCATGCCGCCGCTGCTTCCCTGGCTGGTGTCACGCCGGGAACTGCCATCTGGATTGCTGGGGGAGACGCAAAGGGGCAGAACTTCGACGACCTTGTCACCCGCGTCGCCCCGTTGTTGCGCGGCGTGGTGCTCATTGGCGTCGACCGGGCGCCTTTGAGGAACTCACTGGCGGCGCACGCTCCGTCGGTGCCTGTCGTGGAAGTCGATGGTCATGATGACTGGATGTTCTCGGTGGTGAACGAGGCGGTTGGCCTGTCGCGACCGGGCGACACCGTGCTGCTGGCTCCGGCAACCGCATCGTGGGATCAGTTCGACAACTACGGCCAGCGAGGCGATGTTTTTGCCCAGGCGGTGCAGCGCCTGGAAGACATGTGGAACACCAACAAGTAGGGGAGGCAGATTGTGGCGGACCAGGTGACCCGCAGTCCGCGCGAACGGCTGGCGCGCCTGTGGCATCGCATACCGGCGATCCGCTTCGGGCGGGAAGGCCAGTCATCTGCCGTGCGTGAATCCTCGCCTGTCACGTCCTACTACCTCGTCATCATCCCCGCAGTGCTGCTGGCACTGATCGGACTGCTCATGGGGTTTTCTGCCTCCGCCGTCACCAACATTGCCCAGGGTGAAAACCCCTATATCGCTTTCCTGAAGCCGCTGGCGCTGACGACAATCGGGCTCATCATGATGTTCGTGGCACAGATGGTGCCCGAGAAGGTCTACTACGCCGGAGCCCTTGTGCTGTTCGCACTCGCCTGCCTCCTCCAGGCCCTGGTCATGGTGCCGCTGTTTGGCCGTGCCGAGGGCGGCAACACGAACTGGATCCATATCCCCGGTCTGCCGTTCCTGATCCAGCCATCCGAACTGCTTAAACTGGCGCTCATCATCGCTTTGGCCCAGCTCGTCGCCCGCAGGGATTCGCGCCGTGATGACTTCAAGCAAATGGCGATCCGCTGTGGTGGTGCGACCGCCGTTGCGCTTGGCCTGGTCATGCTCGGACACGACATGGGGACAGCCCTCGTCGTTGCCACGTGTGCCTTTGGCGCGCTGTGGGTGGCAGGACTGCCCAGGAAGTGGTTCGGCTATGCGATCCTGGCAGCGATCCCGATTCTGGCATTCCTCGTCGTGCAGAACCCCACGCGACTGAGGCGCATCATCGCCATCATTCCCGGCATGGGGCCGGAGCGCTCCACCTCAGCTCCCGAACAGATTGACCACGCGCTGTGGGCATTCGGCTCTGGAGGACTGATGGGGCTGGGACCGGGCGCATCGCGTGAAAAGTGGGAATACCTCCAGGCCGCGCACACCGACTTCATCCTTGCCATCGTGGGCGAGGAGTTCGGCCTTTTGGGCACATGCTCGGTCCTGGTTCTCATGATGCTGATGGTGTGGGGAATGGTGCGCGTCAGCAGGGAAACCACATCGCTTTTTGCCGCTGTTATGTGCGGCGGCATCGCATCGTGGATCGCTGTTCAGACCGTCATCAACGTCATGTCGGTAACCGGCATCGGCCCGGTGATCGGCGTGCCGTTGCCGCTGGTGTCCTCGGGCGGTTCGGCGTTCGTATTTACCGCTAGCGCTGTTGGGGTGGTAGCGTCATGTGCGCGCGCGAATGCTCGCATGCGAATGTTCGGCTCTCCCGACGAGGCTTCCGCAGGACGCGATCCACGCCGACGCATTCACAAGCGTCCCGCGCGCACACGACCAGTACGACAGGCACAGAAGGCGCGATGACACACACAATAGTTCTGGCAGGCGGCGGCACAGCCGGTCACGTCAATCCGTTGCTGGCAACGGCCACGTGTCTGCGTGAGCGCGGATGGGATGTGCGAATCCTCGGCACGCGCGAAGGCCTGGAAGCAGATCTGGTCCCGGCAGCAGGATTTGAGTTTCACGAAATTGAACGTGTGCCCCTGCCACGCCGACCCACCCCGGCATTGCTGACAGTTCCGCAGCGACTGCGCCACGCAATCGCGCAGTCCCGCAACGTGATCACAGGAGCTGACGGGTTGTTGGGTTTTGGTGGATACGTCTCCACCCCCGCCTACTTTGCCGCACGTTCAGAGCACATCCCGATCGCCATTCATGAACAAAATGCGCGCCCCGGCCTGGCGAACCGGCTGGGAGCCAGATGGGCCGCCCTCGTCGCACTCACGTTCGGTTCCACGCCGCTTGCAGCACGACAGGGACGCACCGAGGTCGTCGGATTGCCCCTCCGCCCGCAGATCGCGCGCCTGGCGCATCTGCGAACCACCGACGAGGGTGCCCGCACCGCCCGCGTCGAAGGCGCGCAGCGCTTCGGACTTGACCCGGATCTGACCACGCTGGTCATCACGGGCGGCTCCCTGGGGGCGCTTCACATCAACACAGTCATGGCATCCGTCGCCTCCGAGCTGCCTGAGGGCTGTCAGGTTCTGCACCTGACCGGTAAAGGCAAGGACGATGCCGTGCGTGCCAGTATTGACGAGGCGGGAGTGGCTCACCGATGGCACGTGGTGGACTACACGACTGACATGCATGATGCGCTGGCCGTGGCCGATCTGGTGGTCTGCCGCTCAGGTGCCGGCACCGTCGCGGAGCTGAGCGCCCTCGGACTGCCTGCCGTCTATGTCCCCCTCCCGATCGGCAACGGTGAGCAGCGTCTGAATGCGCATGACCACGTCGCAGCAGGCGGTGCAGAGCTGATCAACGACGCGCACTTCACCGTAGAACGCGCACGCACCGACGTCATGGGCATACTGACTGACCAGGAGCGCCTCAGCCGGATGCGCAGCGCGTCAGCTCATGGATCCTCTGCCAACGCCGCTGAGCGCCTGACAGACCTCGTGGAGGAGATGTGCAGATGAACGCGCAAACCGGTATCAGCACAGTTCATCTCATTGGCGTCGGCGGAGCCGGTATGAGCGTGGTGGCAGAGCTGCTTCATGCTCGTGGTTGTACCGTCAGCGGGTCGGATCAGAATCCGTCATCTGTCATTGACAGGCTTCAGGCAGCGGGAATTGACGCCTATGTCGGCCATGACGCTGATCGGGTCCCGGCCGACGCCACAGTTGTAGTCTCGACGGCAGTGCGTCCAACGAATCCGGAACTGGTCCGTGCCACCGAGCGTGGCCAGAGTATTATTCACCGCTCCCAGGCACTTGCCTATGCCGCCAGCGGCATGCGTTTTGTCGCTGTTGCCGGCGCGCACGGCAAGACTACGACATCTGCCATGTTGACTATTGCGTTAGCTGAAGCAGGGGAAGATCCCTCGTGCGCGATCGGCGGCATCGTGCCCCAATTTGGCACTGGTGCGCACCTGGGCGGCGGAGACATTTTCGTGGCCGAGGCAGATGAATCCGATGGCTCATTTCTCAACTACCATCCGACAGTCGCCCTCGTCACCAATGTTGAGCCGGACCACCTGGATCACTACGGCTCAACGGAGGCGTTCGAGCAGGCATTTGTGGACTTTGCGCACCGTATCGTTACCGGTGGGACACTGGTGTGCTGTGCGGAAGATCGAGGTGCGCGGGCGTTGGCGCAGGCAGCTCGTCGCGATGGCATCACCACGCTGACCTATGGCCGCCCTGAACGCTGTGAGGCGGTGCCGGATGTGACTATCACTGATGCTGCGACAACTGATCGTGGCTCGAGCGCCCACCTGTGCGGACCCGACGCGCTGGAGGCGACGATTCGCCTCGCCGTGGTGGGTGATCATAACGTGCTCAACGCGGCGGGTGCATGGACGGCAGGATGCGCGCTGGGGGTCGATGCCGGCCGTCTTGCCAACGGTCTGTCGCATTTTTCAAGTACAGGTCGCCGATTCGAACTTCGCGGCCAGGTGGGCTCCAGACGCGTTATTGATGACTACGCGCACCACCCGACCGAGGTGGAAGCAGCTCTCAGGCAGGCCCGGATCGTAGCTGACGGCGGCGAGGTAACCGTCGTCTTCCAGCCGCATCTATTTAGTCGCACACGAGCTTTTGCCCAGCGTTTCGCTGACGCTCTGGCGCACGCGGATCATGTGGTCGTCACCGATATTTACCCGGCGCGTGAAGATCCGATCGAGGGAATCGACTCCGGATTGATCGTGGCGCACCTGCCTCGAGCCCAATGGATCCCGGACATGCATGAAGCTGCCCGCCTGGCAGCGCGTCAGACAGGAGAACATGGCATAGTGATGACCATGGGTGCCGGCTCAATCACGCAATGCGCAGATGACGTTCTCGATGAATGGCGCAACGGGGACGTGCAGTGAGGCAACCACCCCGGCCTCGCCCTCCCCACGAGCCTGCCGAACAGCCTGAATGCTCCACCGTGCATGATCGCCATGCAGTCGGTGGGCGATCCGCATCAACGCAGCATTCCGAATCGAGCAGGCGGCCCGCCTCGACTCAGCGATCTGCGTCGGCCACGCGATCCGCGTCGGTGGAACGTATCCGCGGGCCACGCCAGATGCGCACGCCGCTGTCCTCGTCCAGTGCGGTCGACGCATTCGGCGAGCGGCGCGCGAGGGGCCAGAAAAACTCGAAGGTCACCCGTCTTGATGAACGACGCAAAGCACGTAGACGGCTGTCTCTTCGCACTCTGATGTCGATTATTGTCACTGTCCTCCTTGCTGCAGCGGCGATCTGGGCCATCTTCTTTTCGCCACTTTTCGCCCTCACGACCTCGCGCATCACCGTCGAGGGCGCGAATGAGGTCGTACCGGCCGAGCAGGTGATTGCCAGCGTCGACGAATTCAGCGGAACCCCGATTACGCGACTGTCAATGTCATCAGTTGTGCAGGCTGTGAACTCGCTGACGCTGGTACGCGACAGCCAGGTGCAGCGTTCGTGGCCCGATGGGCTGACCATTACGATCACCATTCGCAGGCCAGTGATGGTGGAAATGGTCGGTGAAAATGCCCGCGTCATTGACGAGGACGGCGTGGAGATACCCGGGGATCCGCCCGAGGGTCTGCCTGTTGTCGCGCTTCCATCTGAGGCCCCTCTCAGAGCGCAGGCAATTGAGCAGGTCCAGACGGTGTGGGCGGCGCTCAGTTCTGAGCTGCGTCAGATGACAGGCAAGATCAGTGCCGACGGACAGCAGCTGACCATTACCTTGGCGGATAACCGTGTGGTGCGGTGGGGGACCCAGGATGATTCGGATCTGAAGTCACGCGTCCTGAAGGTTCTGATCGACCAACGACCTGCGCAGGTCTATGACGTAAGTTCTCCGACCCGGCCGGTCACGTCCTAGCGACACGCCCACATCTTTCCTTGCAGTTTGAGGTGTTGTTTTCTACCGTCTTTCCGGCAGAATACAGGAGAAACACCAACCTTCAACTTGAGGTTGAGGGTTGAGTGGGAGGGGCACAAAATGGCAGGACCTCAAAACCACCTCGCAGTGATCAAGGTGGTCGGAGTCGGCGGCGGCGGCGTCAATGCTGTTAACCGAATGATCGAAGCAGAACTCAAAGGCGTCGAATTCATTGCGGTGAACACAGACGCCCAGGCTCTGCTGATGTCAGATGCTGAAACCAAACTTGATATCGGTCGCGACCTGACCCACGGCCTGGGAGCGGGAGCTGACCCGTCAGTGGGCCGTCAGGCAGCTGAAGACCACATCGATGACATCAAGGCCGCCCTTGAAGGCGCCGACATGGTGTTCGTCACCGCCGGTGAAGGAGGCGGCACGGGAACGGGCGCAGCCCCCATCGTTGCCAAAGCCGCCCGCGACTCCGGCGCTCTGACAGTCGGCGTCGTCACCCGCCCCTTTTCCTTTGAAGGCATGCGTCGCGCCGCCCAGGGCGAACAGGGCGTGGAGGCACTGCGCAAAGAAGTCGACACGCTGATCGTCATCCCGAATGATCGCCTGCTGTCCATCTCGGATCCCAATATCTCGATCCTTGAAGCATTCCAGGCAGCCGACCAGGTCCTGCTCTCGGGAGTGCAGGGAATCACTGAACTCATCACCACCCCGGGTCTGATCAACGTCGACTTCAACGACGTGAAGTCCGTGATGCAGGATGCCGGATCCGCGCTGATGGGTATCGGTGCTGCTACAGGTGATGACCGCGCGCTGCGCGCCGTGGAAACCGCGATTTCCTCCCCGCTGCTTGAAGCCAGCATTGACGGCGCTCACGGCGTCCTCATGTTCTTCCAGGGTGGCTCGGATGTTGGCCTGCAGGAGATCTACCAGTCCGCACTGCTGGTGCGCGAAGCCGCTCACCCTGAAGCCAACATCATCTTCGGCAACGTCGTTGACGATTCGCTGGGCGACGAGATCCGCGTCACCATCATTGCGGCCGGATTTGACGACCAGCCCGTGACGTCAGGTAACACCGATGCGCCAGCGAAGAAGCCGGAACAGCCGGCACCTGTCGCCGCGCCGGCCCCGAAGTCTGCGGAAGAACCCTTGCGTGAACGCTCAGCGGGAACCATTTCCCAGACGCCGGTTCGCCCCGCACATCGTGCAGAACCTCGCGTGCCTACCCGCACGCAGGCGCCGTCCGCCACACCGTCGGATGCGCCCAGTGCTCAGCCTGCTCCGCGAGATGCCGATTCGCTGGAAGTGCCGCGCATCTTCGACGAGGATGACTCCGCTGACGACCTGGATATTCCTGATTTTCTGCGCTGAAACATGATCACACCGATCGAGTGGGCAGGCGCCCTGATCACGCACACTGAAGCGGGGTCGGGCACCTGCCCACTTCGCAATAACGTGGGATACCACGTTGGCGATGATGCTCAGGCAGTGGCGAAGCGCCGCGATCACCTGAGCAAGCTGACCGGAAGCCCGCTGACCTGGATGGACCAGACACACTCCACGCGTGTCCGCGTCGTCGATGCGATCAGCGACCACATTGACGCAGACGCCCTCGTCGTCAATCTGGCCGAGGGGCCACGCACGGGACTGGCCGTGATGGTTGCCGACTGCGTGCCTGTGTGCCTGAGTGTAGCTCATGGGACGATCCTGGCGGCGATCCACGCCGGACGCACGGGGCTGCTCGGTGGAATACTCAGCGCGACAGTTCGCCGGATTCGCCGCATGAGCGCGGAGCCGATCAGCGCCTTTGTCGGTGCCTGCATATGTGGCCAATGCTACGAGGTGGACCGCGCGCTGTGGGACGACGTAGCAGCCGTTCGACCACATATGTGTACCCACACCAGTTGGGGCACCCCCGGCCTTGATCTTCGCGAGGGGGTATGCAGCGAACTGCGCGAAGCGGGCGTCGACACAATTGAACACGACCTGCGGTGCACCCGGGAAACGCCGGCCCTCCACTCCTACAGGCGCGACCCCACCTGCGGACGCCAGGCATTGATCATTTCGCCATCGTTGCGACATGCCGAGGCAACTTGAGGCCTGTGCGTTATCTTCTCGATTAGCGTGAGATCAGCGGCCTGACAGAGGAGAAACGATGGCGGAATCATTTTCTACGCGCGCGAAGAAATTCATGGGATGGGATACATCCGATGACGAGTTCGATGAACCCGAAATGGAACAGGAAGAGCCCGGACAGTGGGCAGACGTCACTGAACTGTCCGACTACGAACCCACACCTGCAGTGCGCCGCACTGAAACAGTGCAGCAAACTGAGCCGAATGATCTGGCCCGAATTCAGACCATTCACGCCACCTCCTATGCGGATGCGCGCAGCATCGGCGACGCCTTCCGCAGCGATATCCCTGTCATCGTCAACATGACCGACCTGCCTGACAATGAAGCGCGCCGCGTGATCGATTTCTCCGCCGGGCTGGTGTACGGCCTGCGCGGACACTTTGAACGCGTGACTCAACGCGTCTACCTGCTGTCGCCGCGATCTGTCAAGGTGTCATCCGGAATGGCCCCCTCCCACGGTGCGGAGCTGTTCAGCCAGGCAGAGTAATGCCCGTGTACATACTCGGCGCCGCTGTACACTTCTGTGCCAGCTTGTACCTGCTGGTGCTGTTTGGACGGATGATCTTTGACTGGATCCGTATTCTTGCCCGCGACTGGCATCCGCGAGCAACGGCCGTCATTGTGATCGGTAATGTGCTCTACGCGTTGACTGACCCACCTCTGCGTTTCCTGCGTCGCTACATTCCGCCGCTCAGACTGGGTAACGGGATCGCACTCGATGTCGGTTTCATGGTGCTGTTCATCGGTATTCTGCTTCTTCAGCGCGTTGCACGATTGATGATGGTATTTGGCTAGTTAGGCGTTCAAACGGTAGATTAATTGAAACGCATATTGGAATGTGATGTCGCTGTGACTGAAGTTGCCTCAGTGATTCATGTGTCCGATAGAATAAGTATCACTTACAATCAGTGTCATCAGGTTGAATGCTGGTGACACCACGATCGTCGGGCGGTTACCAATCGGCGTTCGACAGGGCAGATACCGAGAGGTGAGGAAATGGACGAGCCCACAGGTCAGGAACAGATTCAGCTGCTGACAACGGACGAAGTTCTGAACAAGAACTTCCAGGCAGTGAAGTTCCGTGAAGGCTACGACCCCGTCGAGGTAGACAATTTTCTCGACCGAGTCGTTGCGACGATCTACTACCTGAACATGGAGAAGCAGAATCTCCAGGAAAAGCTTGAAGCAGCCGAACGCCGCATCACCGAACTCCAGGAAGGTTCGGCCGACGCATCTGGCTTCTCCACTCCTGCCGAAACTGCTCAGCCTGTTGTCGAGGAAGAACCGCAGGTCGCGCAGCCCGAACCAGAACCAGAACCCGTTCAGCCTGTGCAGCCGGTTCAGCCTGCCACGCCCAGCGAACCCGAATCCGCAACCTCGATGCTTGCTTTGGCGCAGCGCGTCCACGACGAGTACGTGCGCGACGGCCGCGAAGAATCAGAACGCATCATTGCTGAAGCTCGCACCAAGGGCGATGAGATCGTTGCCGACGCAGAGAGCAAGCATGAAACGATCCTGGCTCAGCTCGACCAGGAGCGCGGACTGTTGGAAAACAAGATCAACGAGTTGCGCGGATTCGAGACGGAATACCGTCAGTCCATCCGCACTCACCTCGAGAAACTTCTGACCGAAGTGAACGAGGACAGCTCGGAAAACTGACGTTTCTCAAGCCAATGACTGTGTGGCGGCGGCGTACCAGACGCTGCCGCCACATTTATGCCCCACCTGTTAGGAGAACATGTGTCAACGAGTCCAGCTGCAACGAATGTGTCACGGCGCCCACTGGTCAGCGCCATAGTTGTAGCACTCGTCGCACTGATCAGTGACCAGGTCACGAAATTCTGGGCTTTGTCCTCGTTGTCCGAGGGGCAGCGCCGTCCACTTATTGGTGACTTCCTGAGTCTCCAGCTGGTCAGGAACTCCGGAGCCGCCTTCTCGATGGGGGCAGGCTCAACGTGGATTTTCACGATCATCTCAGTGGTCGTGCTCGGCGTCATCATCTGGGTCCTGCCGAAAATCACCTCCACGAGTGTGGCAGCCGTGGTGGGTCTTCTTGCCGGGGGAGCGGCGGGTAACCTGGTGGATCGCCTCGTGCAGCCTCCCTCGTTCGGGCGCGGACACGTCGTTGACTTCATCAACTACAACGACTACTTCGTTGGCAACGTTGCCGATATCTGGATCGTTGTGGCAGCAGTGTTGATGGTGATCGTCTTTCTGCGAACAGAACACTCCCATTCCGGTGCGCGCACCGATGAGTGACGAGTTCGAGCACCGCTACCTGCCAGTGCCGGACGCGCTGGTCGATACCCGCGTGGACGTGGCACTCTCACGCATGCTCGGCATGTCACGCTCTCAGGCCGGTGACCTTGTCAGCGCAGGACACGTGCGCATCAACGGTGCCGTCAGTCGGAAGTCGGACCGGCTCAGCCTTCGGGACCTCATTGAAGTCGACATACCGCAGCACCGTGTGCAGCCCGCACCCGTGACCGGCATGGACATCCTCTACGATGATGACGACATCGTCGTGGTCAACAAACCTGTCGGCGTTGCGGCACACACGGGCCCGGGATGGACCGGTCCCACAGTGATCGGCAACCTGGAAGCCGCAGGCTTCCGCATCGCACTGTCAGGCCCGCCCGAACGCCAGGGAATCGTGCACCGCCTTGACGTGGGTACATCTGGCGCCATGATGGTCGCCAAATCCGAATTGGCATATTCGGTGATGAAACGGGCCTTCAAGGAACGCACCGTCACGAAGATTTACCATGCCGTGGTCGCCGGACACCTGGATCCGCCATCAGGCACCATCGACGCGCCCATTGGCCGCCATCCGTCGCGCGAATGGCGCATGGCCGTTATCGAAGGTGGCAAGCGTGCCGTGACACATTACGACACCCTTGAACTCATGGCTGGTGCAGCCCTGCTGTCAATCCACCTGGAAACTGGTCGCACACACCAGATCCGCGTCCACATGGCAGCGGTCAACCATCCGTGTGTCGGCGACGTGTTCTACGGCGCTGACCCCACGCAGGCTGAACGCCTCGGCTTGGAACGTCAATGGTTGCACGCCGTCCAGCTCGGCTTCGCACACCCACGCACCGGCAAACACGTCACCGTGGACGCACCGTACATGGACGACCTTGATGCTGCCCTCACACTCCTGAGAAAACCACGATGACCACTCTTCACGTCCGACGCGCCACCGACTCCGACCGCTTCGCCATTATCTCGATCAGGTGGGATGTGTTCGTTGTTGAACAGCACGTTCCTATGGTCCTTGAAATTGATGCACGCGACTTCAACCCCGCCGTCACCCAATTCATTGCCGAGGACGAGGCTGGCCACCCTGTTGGAACCGTGCGCCTCATCCCGGATGGTGATGACTGCTATCACCTGGGGCGCCTTGCTGTCAGACAGGAGGCACGCGGCAGTGGATGCGGAGCCGCCCTCGTCAATGCTCTGCACGAAGAAGTCACACGACGAACCCCTGCCGGCAGGCACGCCCGGGTCGACCTCGACGCGCAACTGCAGGCACAGGGATTCTACGAACGCCTCGGATATGTGTCACACGGCGACGACACATTCTGGGATGCAGGAATTGAGCATCGTCACCTCGCTCAGCTCATCGAGGGCACTGCAGAACCATTAAGATGACACGTATGGCCACCCGTGACAGTTTCGTTCATCTTCACAACCACTCCGAATACTCCATGCTGGACGGCGCAGCGAAAATCGCGCCGATGGTTCAGGAAGCTGCCCGCCTCGAACAACCGGCAATCGGACTGACCGATCACGGATACCTGTTCGGCGCCTTCGAATTCTATTCAGCGTGCAAAGATGCCGGAATTAAACCGATCATTGGCCTTGAAGCATACGTCACTCCCGGCACGTCCAGATTTGACACGAAGCGTGTCCACTGGGGAGAACCGTGGCAGCGCAGTGACGACGTTTCGGCCAATGGCGCATACAATCACCTGACACTGCTGGCCTACACGACCGAAGGCATGCTGAATCTGTTTCGCCTTGGTTCACGCGCCTCCACGGAAGGACAGTTTGGTAAGTGGCCGCGTGCCGACAAGGAACTGCTGCAGGAATACCACGAAGGGTTGATCGTTTTCTCAGGGTGCCCGTCGGGAGCCGTCCAAACCCATATGCGGTTGGGTCAGTGGGATGAAGCAGTGCGTGAAGCAGGGGAGCTGCGCGACATTTTCGGGCCGGAGAACTTCTATGTCGAAGTCATGGATCACGGCATCGAATTTGAACGACGCACACGCAATGACCTGCTCAAATTGGCCAAGCTCATGAATGCTCCACTGGTAGCGACCAACGATGCGCACTACGTGAAAAAAGAAGACCGCGATGTGCAGGACGCGTTATTGTGCATCAACTCGGGTGCCAAGCTGGCTGACCAAGACCGCTTCAAATTCGACGGCGACGGCTACTATATCCGCTCCAGCGAAGACATGCGTCGCACCTGGGCTGAACTGCCCGAAGCATGCGACACCACCCTGGATATTGCTGAACGCTGCGACGTGCACTTCACCACCACCAAAGAGGGCGCCAACTACATGCCCGATTTCCCCGTGCCCGAGGGCGAAGACAAAACATCGTGGTTCATCAAGGAAGTTGAACGAGGGCTGGCCGACCGTTTCCCGGACGGCGTTCCTGATGACGTGCGTAAACAGGCTGAATACGAAGAAGACGTCATTATCTCGATGGGGTTCCCCGGCTACTTCCTGACGGTGGCGGACTACATCAACTGGGCCAAGCATCAGGGCATCCGCGTGGGGCCTGGCCGAGGCTCCGGTGCTGGCTCCATGGTGGCCTACGCGATGCGTATCACCGAGCTGAACCCAATGGAACACGGCCTGATTTTCGAACGCTTCCTCAACCCCGAGCGCGTCTCCATGCCTGACTTCGATGTGGACTTCGACGAACGTCGCCGCGACGAAGTGATCGAATACGTGAAACGTAAATACGGCGAAGACCGGATCAGTCAGGTCGTCACCTTCGGACGAATCATGACGAAACAGGCACTGAAGGACTCAGCACGACTGCTCGGCTACGACTTCAAGACAGGCGAGCAGCTCACCAAGGCACTGCCCCCGGCAGTGATGGGCAAGAACATTTCAGTGCACGGCATTTTCGACAAGGAAGACAAGCGCTACGGCGAGGCAGCGGAGTTCCGTAAATACTACGAGGAAAATCCGCAGACTCACGACATCGTCAACCTGGCGATGGGACTGGAAGGACTGACACGACAATGGGGTGTCCACGCATGCGCGGTGATCATGTCCTCGCATACGCTGACCGACATTATTCCGATCATGAAGCGCCTCGCTGACGGCGCGATCATTACGCAGTTCGACTATCCCACGTGTGAAGCGCTGGGGTTGCTGAAGATGGACTTCCTGGGGCTGCGAAACCTCACGGTCCTGTCAGACGCCCTCGAAAATATCAGGCTGAACAACAAGGATGTCCCGGACCTTGATCAGTTGCCGCTCAACGACCCGGCAACCTACGACCTGTTGGCACGCGGCGACACGCTCGGCGTGTTCCAGCTGGATGGCTCGGGGATGCGAGAACTTCTCAAACTGATGCGCCCCGACAACTTTGAAGATATTTCAGCTGTGGGCGCGTTGTACCGGCCCGGCCCGATGGGCGCAGACTCGCACACGAACTACGCTCTGCGTAAGAACGGGCGTCAGGAAATCACTCCCATTCACCCTGAACTTGCTGAGCCGCTCAAAGACATTCTGGGCACTACGTACGGTCTGATCGTCTACCAGGAACAGGTCATGCAGATCGCGCAGAAACTGGCCGGATACTCACTGGGTCAGGCAGATATGCTCCGACGCGCGATGGGTAAGAAGAAGAAAAAGATTCTGGACCAGGAGTTCGGACCGTTCTCGCAGGGGATGCGCGAACATGGCTATTCCGATGACGCGGTGAAAACACTGTGGGACATTCTGGTTCCGTTCTCGAACTACGCGTTCAACAAGGCGCACTCGGCGGCGTACGGATTGGTGTCGTACTGGACTGCCTACCTCAAGGCGAATTTTCCCACTGAATACATGGCCGCATTGCTGACCTCGACCAAAGACAACAAGGATCGGCGAGCCTTGTACCTGGCTGAATGTCGTCACATGGATATCACCGTTTTGCCCCCCGACGTCAACGCTTCGATGGGCACGTTCGCGCCAGATGGGTCGAACATCCGTTTTGGCCTGTCTGCGATCCAGAACGTCGGCGCGAACGTGGTGGACGGTATCGTGCAGGCGCGCTCGGAAAAAGGCGCGTATACCTCCTTCCAGGACCTCCTGGACAAGGTACCTGCCACCGTGTGCAATAAGCGCACCATCCAGTCACTCATTAAGGCCGGCGCCTTCGACTCTCTGGGGAAGAACCGGCGCTCCCTGCTGTCCCGCTGCGACGAGGCCGTCGACGCGGTCACCGACCTGAAACGCAATGAGGCCATCGGCCAGTTCGACCTGTTTGCCGCCATGGGTGGAGCAGCAGCACCTGAACAGTCCTCCCTCACGGTCGAAATCCCTGACCTGCCCGAATTCGATAAGCGGCACAAACTGGCCGATGAACGCGAAATGCTTGGCCTGTATGTCTCCGACCATCCACTGCGCGGTGTGGAAGCGGCGCTGCGCCGATACCAGGACATCGACATCGCCGCGATCGTCTCCTCCGAAGAAGCCATGGCGGACCGCAAGGTGCGCGTCGCAGGACTGGTGTCGTCGGTTCAAATGAAGGTCACCAAGCAGGGCAACCAGTGGGCGATCGCAACGGTGGAAGACCTCAGCGCTTCCATCGAAGTGCTTTTCTTCCCTCGCTCGTTCGAAACAATTCAGTCCTACCTGGCTACCGACACGATCGTCCAGGTCGAGGGGCGCGTCACCCAGCGCGATGAGAACGTCGAACTGATCGGCCAGGCCATGACGTTGCTGGATCTGCGTGACGATCAGGACTCCCCGCTGGACCTGCAGATGACTCCTGGCCGATGCACTCGCTCAATGCTGACCGAACTCAAAGACGTGCTGGAAGCTTTCCCAGGCGAATCACCTGTGCGCATCCACTTGCGCCAAGGCGGGCGCGTCACAATCGTCGAAGTTGACCCGAAGTACCGCGTCGAAAAATCCAGCGCATTTTTCAGCCAGGTCAAGGCCGTGGTCGGAGCAGACGGAGTGATGACCTCCTGAGTTAGGCTAAGAGTTATGAAACGCATGGATCTTCGCGGCACCAGTGCCACCACAGATGCAATCCGCCGTCAACTGCCACGAGCTGCATTCGACATCACCGCAGCGGTCGAGGCTGTCACGCCGATTATCGACAGCGTCATCCACGAGGGTGCGAGCGCCATCAAGGACTGTGCCGAGCGTTTCGACCATGTGCGTCCCGATCGCCTGAAGGTACCGGCCGACCAGATCCGTGCCGCCCTCGATGGACTTGACCCTGCGGTGCGCGGCGCGCTGGAAGTGTCGATCGAGCATAACCGCGCCGGCCACACTGTCCAGCTGCCCACCACGCAACACGCCACCATCATTCCCGGCGGCACGATTACCCAGCGGTGGGTACCAGTGCAGCGCGCCGGTGTCTACGTCCCGGGTGGCTTGGCTGTCTACCCCTCCTCAGTTGTGATGAACGTGGTGTGCGCGCAGGTCGCCGGCGTCAGCTCAATCGCCCTGGCTTCACCTCCGCAACGCGCGTTCGGCGGACTGCCGCACCCGACAATCCTTGCAGCGTGCGCACTGCTGGGAGTGGACGACGTGTGGGCAATGGGTGGTGCGCAGGCAATCGCCGGCCTTGCCTACGGATTTGACGACGAGGGTGACGTGTGTGAACCGGTTGATGTCGTAGCAGGACCGGGCAACATTTATGTGGCCGCAGCTAAACGGGTGGTGTCTGCTCACGTGGGGATCGATGCGGAAGCGGGAACCACTGAAATAGCGATCCTTGCCGATGGTGATGCTCACCCCGCTTTCGTTGCCGCTGACTTGATCAGCCAGGCGGAGCATGATCCTGCTGCCGCATCTGTTCTGATCACGGACAGTGAGCCGCTTGCGGATGCAGTGGAAGCTGAGATTCAGCGGCTGGCACCGCTGACCGCGCACACCGAACGCATTATGACGGCGCTGAGCGGACCGCAGTCGGGCATCGTCCTCGTCGATGATGTGGATGCTGGGCTGCGCGTGGTGGATGCGTATGCTCCCGAACACCTCGAAGTACAGACTGAGAATGCTGCCGAAGTAGCGCTGCGCGTGCGCAACGCAGGTGCCATTTTTGTCGGCCCGTACACGCCGGTACCGCTGGGCGACTACGTTGCAGGCTCCAACCACGTCCTGCCCACAGGAGGCACCGCCCGCTACGCTGCCGGACTGAACGTGGGACAGTATCTGCGCAGCCAGCAGGTCGTTGAGTATTCACGCGATGCGCTCGAAGCGCTCACCGATGACCTCAACACGCTGGCATGTGCCGAAGACCTGCCGGCACACGGAGCAGCCGCGCTGATCCGACGCGAGGAAGGCGGACGCAATGACTGATTTACGTTTGCCGCTGCGCCCTGAACTTGCGGGGCTGAGCCCGTATGGCGCGCCCCAACTGGATGTGCCCGTACGCCTGAACGTCAATGAGAATCCGTGGGCGCCTTCTGACGAGCTGGTTGACGATATCGCGCGCTCAGTGGCTCGCGCCGCCAGCGGGCTGAACCGCTACCCGGATCGCGATTTTCTGGAACTGCGTGGGGAACTGGCACGATATCTGGCTGACGAAAGCGGTGTAAGTGTTCCGCCCGAACATGTATGGGCAGCCAACGGTTCCAACGAAGTCATGACCCAGATTCTGCAGGCATTCGCCGGCACGTCACGGACCGTCGTTTCATGTGCCCCGACATACTCGATGTATCACGAGTACGCGCGCGACACGTGCTCACGGTGGGTCACGTGTGATCGGCACGAGGATTTTTCCATCGACCTGGATGCCCTGCGCGACCTGCTCGAAACTGAGCATCCGGCAGTCGTTCTGCTGGCCAGTCCGAACAATCCCACCGGAACAGCACTGTCACTTGACGACATCCGCTCCCTGGCTGACGACACACGATTCAGCGGGCCTGTCGGGCCGGACGGACAGCCCACAGCGAGCCTGCTGGTCATCGATGAAGCGTACGCGGAATTCAGGCGTGCGGGGACATCCTCGGCACTCGAACTCCTTGAGCAGAATCCGCACGTGGTTGTCTCCCGCACCATGTCGAAAGCATTTGGAATGGCGGGGTTGCGTCTGGGATACATGGTGGCCTGCCAGGACGTCATTGACGCGATCATGCTGGTGCGCTTGCCCTACCATCTGTCAGCCATCACGCAGGCAGTGGCACTGGCGGCGCTGCGTCACCGTGAAAGCCTCATGCAGCAGGTGGCCGACCTGCGTGACAGTCGGGACGCCCTCGCGCACTGGCTGGAATCACGAGGGCTGCAGGTGGCTCAATCTGACGCGAACTTCATTTTCTTTGGACGTTTCGATAACCGGCAGGACATCTTTGACAAGCTCCTGGAGCGGGGCGTGTTGATCCGCGTCGTCGGCCCTGACGGCTGGCTGCGGGTCAGCGTAGGGACACCTGAGGAAAACCAGCAATTCATGACGGCACTGGAGGAGGTTCTCTCATGAACGCGCGAACTGCGACAATTGACCGCGAAACATCAGAGTCAACAATTCACCTGGAAGTGAATCTTGACGGCAGCGGCGTGACCAACATTTCGACTGGTGTGCCGTTCTACGACCATATGCTCACCGCATTTGGGCGTCACTCCCTGATCGACCTGACTGTTCAGGCGCGCGGGGATGTGGACGTGGACGTGCACCACACTGTCGAAGACACCGCGATCTGCCTGGGCCAGGCCATCAAGTTGGCGCTTGGTGACAAGGCAGGAATCCGCCGTTTCGCAGATGCTACGGTGCCCCTGGATGAAGCCCTCGCTCATGCTGTTGTGGACATTTCAGGGCGGCCGTACCTCGTGCACGAGGGCGAGCCGGCCGGCCAGGAATACCACCTCATTGGCGGGCACTTCACCGGCTCCATGACACGACACGTGTTTGAGTCGCTGGCCTATAACGCCGGAATCTGTCTGCATGTGCGTCTGCTTGCCGGTCGCGACCCGCACCACATTGTGGAAGCGCAGTTCAAGGCACTTGCCCGCGCGATGCGCGGCGCTGTTGAACCGGATCCACGGGTGAGTGGCATTCCGTCTACCAAAGGAGCACTGTAATGGTCCAGGATGTTCCTCAGCGTCCTGACGATGAGGACATTGACGCTAAGTTCGCGGGAATCGTTGCGGACTTCGAGCGCTCAAGCGCACCTGCCGAACGGCATGACCTGGACACTCCGGTTGATGAATCCTTGCACCTGGAAGGTGGATCCCTGTCGGTCGCATTGGTGCTCACACCGATTCCGTCAGCCGAGGCGCTGCACAAACTCCTGCAGCTGGCCGGGCTTTCCGTCCACGTCGTCCCGATTAAGCCCTGGACCGCGATTTGGCTGAAAGTTGATTCCAATCAGCCGATGACCGAGGAAGACGAGCTGGCCTCACTGATGGGCAAGTGCCGCTCCATGCCACCCGAAGTGGATCAGGTGGCACGACTGACCTCACGCTTGTCCAAGCTGGGCTCCGTGGCAATCATGTCGTGGCTGGTTGAAGGTGACGAGGAAGATGTGGAGCCGGGTGTATCCGGACAGATCAGTGCACGCCGATACGTGTCCGGCGAGCCGGAAGACGATATTCCAGCTGGCGTGCTGATCGGATCAATGCCGGTGGCCCTTGAAGACCTGCTGCTGGGCAGAACCACCCCGGATGACTACAACGGGTCGGTCGCACCTGATGGCACATGCCTGAAGCGACCACGCGGCCCATTAGGGTGGTTCAGAAAACCATGAGCATGATGCAGCGACGCCCTCGAATCGTCGTCTTGAAATTCGGGTCAGGCAACGTGCGCTCAGCGTGCAGTGCGCTGGAACGAGCCGGTGCAGACGTCTCACTGAGCGCTGATCCGCAGGAAGTCAGCGAAGCTGACGGCCTGGTGGTGCCAGGTGTGGGAGCATTCATCACGGTGATGGACCAGCTGCGCGCAGTGCAAGGCCTGAGGATGATTGAACGCCGGATCGCTGGTGCAAGGCCCGTGCTGGGAATCTGCGTCGGGCTGCAGATCATGTTCGACCGCTCCACTGAAAAGGGCACGACCGAGGGCCTGGGGCAGTGGGACGGAACCGTGGACCGTCTGGACGCGCCCATCATTCCACACATGGGGTGGACACAGGTTGAAGCCGCATCCGACACGACACTGTTCGACGGACTGGATGAGGAGTACTTCTACTTCGTGCATTCCTACGCCGTGATGGATGATCCGGCTCAGACATCTCGCCCTCGCACCGCAGCTGCTCCGCAGACGAGCTGGGCAACCTACGGTCAGCGCTTTGTCGCAGCCGTGGAAGACGGAGCGCTGAGCGCCACACAGTTCCACCCCGAAAAATCTGGTGCCGCCGGCTTGAAGCTGCTGCAGAATTGGTTGGCGACCACCGTGTCTGACTAAAACCGCTCTATCTGACTTGAAAAGGTGACTGATGGATACTCCGTTGATTCTTCTGCCTGCCGTTGACGTGGTTGAGGGGCAAGCAGTGCGCTTGCGCCAGGGTGAGGCAGGAACGGAAACACAGTACGGCGCACCCCTGGAAGCTGCACAGGCGTTCACCCACGCAGGCGCCGCGTGGCTGCACCTGGTTGACCTGGATGCCGCTTTTGGACGCGGATCCAATATCGACCTGCTGGCTGATGTCGTACGCCAGATCCCACTGCACGTTGAACTGTCGGGCGGCATCCGTGATGACGCCTCACTTCAGCGCGCCCTGGCCACCGGTGCACGCCGCATCAATATCGGCACGGCAGCGCTGGAAGACCCCGAATGGACCGAATCGATTATCCAGCGTTACGGCGATCAGGTTGCCGTGGGCTTGGATGTGCGCGGTGAGACTCTGGCAGCACGAGGCTGGACGAAACCAGGTGGAAATGTCTGGAAGGTCCTGGAGCGTCTGAACGAGGCTGGCTGTGCCCGATACGTGGTCACCGATGTGGCGCGTGACGGCATGATGCAGGGGCCGAATATTGATCTGCTCCGCGCCGTATGTGAACGTACCGATGCGCCGGTTGTCGCCTCGGGCGGTGTGTCCAGCATTGACGATATTCGAGCCCTGCGTGAACTGACGTCGATCGGCCTAGAAGGTGCAATCATTGGCAAAGCCCTGTACGCCGGGGCGTTCACGTTGGAAGAGGCGCTGGAAGCGGCCGGCCCTCAGCAGTCATGATGGAACTGAGCGATGAGCAACGCGACAAGATTGCGCAGCGCCTGACACTGCACACCGACTCATCGGATTGTGGCCAGACGTTGCCGTTGACGCGTCACGCACTCGGACTGCCAGCCGGTACCCGCAGCGAGCAGGGCGAGCGCCTCGAACAGCTTGTTCACGCACTGAGCAGTGAGCGCGTCATTATTCCAGTTGTCCTCAATGGCGGAAACTCTGACAACCACGTGGAGTTCACCAGGGCGGAAACACCTGAAGGCCCGGCATTGGCCGTGTTCACGTCAACGGATGAGCTTGCAGCGTTTGACCCACAGGCACGCCCATTGCCTGTCTCAACGCGCCTTGCCGCGTTGAGCGCCCTCGTCGAAACCCGAGGGCTGATAGTGGCCGATCCGCGCGGTGCGAATATCGTGATCCCGCGCCCCGCGTGCAATTCGCTGTCAGTGGGGGACAGGTGGCTGCCCGCGTGGAAAGATCGCGAACTTGCCGCCGGTCTGCTGCGCATCATCATGGACGAGGGTGTCCGATGCGTGGTCGATGTGCGTATCCATCATGGAGGCGGCAGTCGCGTCATCGTCGAGCTGTGCGCGGCCGCCGGTGGGGACGAGCGCGCGATCCGAAACGAATTGTCCCGCGCAATCAACTGCATTCACGGCAGTGATCGCCTCAAAGCTGCGGCTGACCAGATCATGATCGCGCCAACGTGGGTTCAGGCGGTATAGCTGTTAATCCTGAACGTGGTCTCTTACGATGATCATAACCTGTCACGACGCTGGTAAGGAGACCAGCCGATGACGCAGCCTGCTCCGCAACCCACTCCATTCCGGCCGACCAATGTGCAGTCCACGCCACCCAGGAAAAACCGGCCTGATTGTCGGCATCGTATGTGCAGTGGTCACTGTGATAGCCGTGGCTGCCGTCGTGATCGTGATGATGATCCGCCCGTCACAATCCGACAGCCCTGAGGTGTCTGTTCGGCGTCACTTACCTGCTGGGCGGACAGGAATATGAAGTGGAAATCGAGGTGAGCCGGCCCGTTGGTGAAGATACCTGGCAGATCACCAGACCGCTGGCTACGACTGTCGTATTTCCTTCCGGATTCGCCGATCAGGATCTGACTGTGGCACCTGACGACAGTGATCAATACTCTCCGGAGTCGGTTGTTGAATGGGAGCCGGAACTGACAGACACATTCACTGCGGCATTTGTTGACTGCGCGAACCCTTTCCTGCATGAATGCCGGGAAAACCGCGACGATCCTGATGAACAGTGCGGATTCATTTACGCTTTCTACATAGATGAGCAATCAGAATCAGCCGCCCTCAATGGAGAACTGACCACTGCCGGCCCCGCTGACAACCAGCTTGTGTCGATGGTGCACTCCACGGGGATTCCGGACATGCGAACAGATGTGACGAGGGCGACGCTCCATTTCAGGGATGACGGGCTCAATATACCGGACAAGGAGCAAAAACTCGCCGTCCAGGGCACGGTCGAATTGTCGAAGAGATCAGATCCTGTTTTCCATATGAAGATCGTGACTCCTGAGGACTGAAGCGGGAAGATTGTTGTCAAAATGTTGCCTTAAAAGGATGCCTACGCAGCCCAGAGCTTCAACTCTGCAGTGATGGAGGCGATTCCCCTCACGAGGATGAGCTCGAGATGGTCGGAGCCGTTACTTTTGATGACAGTGGAGCCCCTGCATACTCGTTCGACTTCCCCTTCCAGTTCTGAAAGCGGGCGCGATCGGCCACTTCACGATGAAAGTTGACTAGGATAGAAGCGCTTTCATGCGCTAAATCTTTTTACCGGGAGTATGGCACTATGTCCGAAAATGCGAATGGCAACGACCTGAATTCACACTCCGAAACTCATGGGAGTGCTGACTCGTATATGCCTCCGCCACCACCGCCCGCTGATTCGCCAGAACCGCAGCAGGGGCAGGCACAGCAATACGCGCAAGCGACGCAGCAACCGCAGCAATATGCCCAGCAGCAGTACTATCAGCAGCCCAACCCGCAACAGTACTCGCCGCAACCACAGCCGCAGTTTGCTGCGATGGCTTCTGGCGCCGGGTCTTCCTACGCAGCGACCACGACTAAGTCCTCGTCCGGCAAGACTGTCCGCATCGTGTTGGTGGTCATCGGCGTACTGATGGCACTCGCGTTGATCGGGACAATCGCTTTCTACATCCTCAACAGCACGCGGACCCCTGAAAAAGCTGCTGAAGAATACCTGGGATATCTTGCAGCAGGTGACGCGAATGCTGCATCGCAGATGGTGGACCCCGGCAAACCTAATAATCAACGAGCGTTTCTGACAAACGAAGCAATGGCCGGCGCGACCGCGCGAATCGAAAACTTCTCGGTGACGCGAACTGATTCCGGCAGTGATGACTATTCACTCAGCTCCGACAAGCCGCGTGGAGTAATGCTGGATGTCGAATACTACCTTGATGGGCAAGTCGTCAATACGACACTTCAGGTCACCCCTGCCCAGCCCACCTTCCTCGTTCTCAAGAACTGGAAGATTGACGACACACTAGCCACAGAGATCACCCTCCAGCCAGGCACTTTTGACTCGGTCACCATCGGCTCTCAAAGCGTTCCGATCACGAACGATGATCAGAACTCCCAGGAGTATCAGACGTTTTACCTGTACCCCGGAATCTACCCAGCGCAGGCATCCTACGGATCCAATGAGTATGTGAACTATCCCGACAAGAGCCTGATCGTGGGGGGCCCGGAGTCATCCTCGACGCTCTGGTGGGACGCCCCCGAACCGACCGAAAAACTGCAGACACTGATGCTTGATCGGGCCAAGGAATTCGTGGAAAGCTGTGCCTCCCTCGACGGTGGAAACCTGAATGAAGCATGCCCCAGCGGCGTGCAGAGCACCAAACTCGCTGTTCTGGAAGTGACCAAACTGCCCACCACCCTCGAAGACGTCTCCGCATTTGAGTTCGTCACGGATAAGGCCACGATCAAGACCCAGACAAATCCGACCGAATTCAACAAGAACCCCTCACCGGACAACGTTGAATTCCGTGTGTCAGGCCAGGTGACATTCCCCGAGGGAAGCACTGAACCAGAAATCACTGAACTGAGATCGTCAGGATCGTGGTGGTAAACCGCGGGTGATTCGCATACCACCGCATCTCGGTGACGAAGGCCCTGTGTGTGACCAGATGTTGCACGCGGGGCCTTCCACATCTGGCAGTGTGAGGCACCCCATGACGATCCTGCCTAATCTCGCTGGATTTGTCTTCGACGGCAGTGATACAGTAGCTGTCGATTGTCCGGGTACCGTACCCGGGACGTAAGCGGAGATACTCCCACCTTGATTCCCGCCTCAGGGGATCGGGTTCCTGGCTTGAGCCGATGCTGCATGCAGTATCGCTGTGGCCACGTGGTGTCAGTCTCCGTTGCGTTGCGCACGGAGATTTTTTCGTGATGCACCACCATGGAAGGAGCCACCCATCAGCGAGCCTCGGATCAATGAGCGCATCAAAGTAAACGAAGTACGTCTTGTCGGCCCATCGGGAGAACAAGTCGGAGTCGTGCGCGTCGAAGACGCATTGCGTCTGGCAGACGAAGCAGGCCTCGACCTCGTTGAAGTGGCACCCAACGCGAAACCTCCAGTAGCCAAATTGATGGACTACGGCAAGTACAAGTACGAAGCCGCACAGAAAGCGCGCGACGCGCGACGCAACCAGGCAAACACCCAGCTCAAAGAGATCCGTTTCCGCCTGAAGATTGATGACCACGACTTCAACGTGAAGAAGAACCACGTGGAGCGTTTCCTGAACCAGGGAGACAAAGTCAAGGTCATGATCATGTTCCGCGGACGCGAGCAGTCTCGCCCCGAAGCGGGAGTTCGTTTGCTGGAACGTCTGGCAGAAGAGGTCGGTGACATGGCGACGGTCGAATCCGTCCCACGTCAGGATGGCCGCAATATGACGATGGTGCTCGCCCCAACGCGACGCAAGTCAGAAGCAATGAGCGAACAACGCCGCCGCCGCAAGGCTGAGCGCGAAGCCCGCCGTGACAAGCAGGCAGAACGTTCCAGCAAGGAGCAAGCTCGCAGCGCCAGGAACGCTGAAAGCGCGGAACAGTAGCTACTTTCTTGGCACCAGTGCCAAGAGGTGTTGAAGGTTAGGAAACGACACTATGTCAAAAGGAAAGAACAAGACGCACTCAGGAACCAAGAAGCGCTTCCGCGTGACCGGTTCCGGCAAAATCATGCGTGAACGTGCTGGTAAGCGTCACCTGCTCGAGCACAAGTCTTCACGCCGTACTCGCCGCCTCTCCCGTGACCAGGTGCTGGCACCTGCAGATGCGAAGCGAGTTCGTACCCTGCTGGGTAAGTGATAGCGAAGACTTGTAGGTAAGGAGATAACAACATGGCACGTGTGAAAAGGTCTGTCAACGCCCGCAAGAAGCGTCGCACCACACTTGATCGCGCATCCGGATACCGTGGGCAGCGCTCACGCCTGTACCGTAAGGCAAAAGAGCAGGTCACTCACTCTTTCGTATACAGCTACCGTGACCGTAAGCGCCGCAAGGGTGACTTCCGTCGCCTGTGGATCCAGCGCATCAACGCTGCCGCACGCGCAAACGGCATGACGTACAACCGCCTCATTCAGGGTCTGAACCTTGCCGGCATCGAAATCGATCGCCGCATGCTGGCCGACCTGGCAGTCAACGACGCAAACGCCTTCGCAGCAATTGTGAAGACTGCCCGTGAAGCGCTGCCCGAAGACGTCAACGCCCCCAAGGCATCCTGATTGACTCACAATTTTCATCCTGAGCGCCCGCCTGTGATGGACAACCCGCGTGCCGACCGCGTGCGAACAGTCCGTTCACTCGGCGGGCGCTCAGCACAATCACGCACCGGACTCCTCCTGGTTGAAGGCCCAGGAGCAGTCCTCGAACTGGTGACATGGCGCCCCGAGTGCGTCACCGACGTCTACGTCACCGAACGAGTCGAGGAATCCCAGCCAGAAATCTTGGAGCAGGCCCGCCAGGCCACGCGGTGGGTTCACCGCGTCACCGACGAGGTTGCTCACGCGATGTCCCCTGACTGTCAGGGCGTCATCGCGGTCGCTCGACGCGACGCGATTGTTACGCAGATGCCGAGCGTTGACGGACTGGCAGTGATCCTTGCGCGCATCCAAGACCCCGGCAACGTCGGTACGCTGATCCGCACGGCCGATGCGATGGGTGCGCAGTGCGTCCTGACCACGGTGGGCACCGCTGACGTTCGCAGCCCGAAAGTGATCCGCTCAACAGCGGGATCAGTGTTCCACCTGCCGATCATGTCAGGCCTGACTTTCGATGCGGCGATCGAGCGCGCTCGCACCTGGGGTGCACTCGTCCTTGGGACGTCCGGAGGCCACGGATCTGTCAGCCTTCTCGACATTGACGAGGGCGACTCGCCGCTCCTTTCCCGCACACACGCATGGGTTTTCGGCAATGAAGCGCGAGGCCTGTCACCCGATGAAATGCGTCAGTGCGACCATCTGGTGCGCATCCCGATGGCAGGGAAAGCTGAATCTTTGAATGTGGCCTCGGCGGCAGCAATGTGTCTGTATGCGTCAGCACGCTCACGTACACTGACAGCATGAAGGTCCGAGACTGTGATGAAGGCGACCTGATCGCCCGTTTTGTCAATGTTCTTCCCCAGGGTGAGCGCACCATCGTCGGTTCAGGTGATGACTGCGCGCTGATCTCCTGCCCTGAACCCTCATTCCTGGTGACCACCGATACATTGGTCGGAGAGAGTCACTTTCTGAAAGCCTGGTCCACCGGCGCTGAAATAGGTGCGCGGGCTGCGGCCCAGAATCTGGCAGACATCGCTGCGATGGGTGGGCGCACTAGCGCGCTTGTGGTGTCCCTTGTTCTGCGTGGTGACTACGACGTTGACTGGCTTGTGGACATGGTGCAGGCCTTCGGTCAGCGTGCCCGTGAAGCGGGCGCAGGCGTGGTCGGCGGCGACCTGACCGGGGGAGAGGAACTGATCATTTCAGTCACCGCACACGGGTGGGTCGATGGGCCTCCCGTCCTGCGTTCAGGTGCACGACCCGGTGACATCGTAGCGATAGCGGGTACGTTAGGGCGTTCCGGCGCAGGCCTGGAATTGCTGTCACGCCGCATCGTTGACCCCTCACTTCATGACGATATCCTGCTGGGAGATTTCGCTGAAGCGGTGAGGATTTACCGTGCGCCCGAGCCTCCGCTGGAAGCCGGTCCGATTGCCGCTCGCCACTATGCCCACGCCATGATGGATGTGTCCGACGGGCTGGTGCGTGACGGAGGCAGGATGGCACGCGCGTCGGAGGTGATGCTCGAAATTGATTCGTCCCTGCTGGCCGATGACGTCGAGGCGCTGGATGCTGCTGCACAGGCATGCGGACATCACGCTATGGAGTGGGTCCTTTTCGGCGGTGAGGATCATCCGATGTTGGCTACTTTCCCGCCTCAGGTTGTGTTGCCCTCACCGTTCAGGGCAATTGGCGTGGTCGGAGCAGTGAGCCCGGGAGATCAACCTGGGATTCGTCTTGATGGGCAGCGGCTGAGTGGTGGCTTCGACCATTTCCGTCAAGACAATAGTTAAACCGATACACTAGGGCTACGTGTAACCTGTCAATACGCTAGTGAGGGGACTTCATGAGCAACGAAAACGTTCATGACAGCAACCAGGACGCTCCAGTCCAGGGATCGCAACCAAGTGAGCCTGTGACCGAGCCGGAAGCCGCCGAAGAACAGCCACTCAGTCAGCCGGAGCAACCTGCGCAGCAGCCGCAGTTTCAGCAACCAGTTGCTGACCAGTCGCAGGTGCAGCAGGGCCAGCAATATGCTCAACAGCCCATGCAACAGCCGCAGTACCAGCAACCGGTTCCGCCGCAGCAACCGCAGTACCAGCAGCCTTATGCTCAGCCCGCTCCTCAGCAACAGAGCCAGCCCTACGCTCAGCAGCCATACGTTCAGCCTCAGGGCCAGCAATATGCTCAACAGCCCATGCAACAGCCGCAGTACCAGCAACCGGTTCCGCCGCAGCAACCGCAGTATCAGCAGCCTTATGCTCAGCCCGCTCCTCAGCAACAGAGCCAGCCATACGCTCAGCAGCCTGCACCGCAGTCGGGCCAGCCCTATGCTCCACAGCCCATGCAACAGCCGCAGTACCAGCAGCCGGGCCAGCCATACGCGCAGCAGCCTGCGCAACCAGCAAAACCAGTGCTCCCGCCAGCATTTATGGGCGAGCTCAAGGCAGGATTTGCCAATGGGCGCGGCCTTGCTGCCCTCGGCGCCGTGCTGGGGGTGCTCGTCGTCGTCTCATTCATCTTTGGCCTGTTCCTCATGCCTCTGGGATCGGCGATGGGCGGCGCGGCCGGCTCAGATGACTCCATACTGTCGGGCCCCTCGCCCCTCGTATTCGCCGGTGTTGTGCTGGGAGGCTACATCTTTGCAGGTGCTCAGGCTATGGGCTTCACAATAGCCGGAGGAACACTCTCAGTGCTGTTCATCCTCGCCTGGGCTGTCATCTGCACGCTGATCTGGGTCGTGCTCAAACGATTCTTCAAAGTCCAGCGCGATGACACTAACCTTGTTGCCCACCTGGTCCGCACGGTACTGGAAGCTCTGGCTATTGGCCTCGTTACCTCGATCCTGTTCGGTTTTTGGAGGCTGCGGCTTGTCGCACCGCTCGACGGCGGTGACCTGTCCTTTGACAACCTCGGCAGCCTGTCAATGGGACCCGGTTTCTTCCACATCTTCCTGAACGTGACATTCTTCGTTGGGATCACGCTTTTCTTTACTCGTAAATTTCTTCCTGCCAGCTGGAAAGACAATAAGTTTGTTGCTGAGCTGCTTACTGGTGCTCGCGAATTCGTTCAGGCACATGCGGTGCTCTTCGCCATCTTCGCTCCCTTCGCTCTGATTCTCGGGATCGTGTTTTTTGCCAAGACAGATGGCGTGTCCGTCACGCTGGTTCTGCCGCTGTTGGCCAACATCATCATCTGGATTACAGGCATGTGCTTCTTCGGTGGATTCTCGGTGGGTGGCTCAATGATGGACATGTTCGGTTCGGGTGGATCCTACGGTGGCAGTGGCACTGCCATGATCTGGAATTTCCACCCCATCGCCGCGGTCATCGGTTTCATCCTCGCCATCGTCGCCATCATCGCAATGGCGATCCACATCGGGGCTCGACGCACGCGCACCGGCTCGATTCAGTGGGCCAGGATCTGGCAGATGCCAGTCATCGGCCTTCTGGCGTGGCTCATTGTTGGCCTGTGGCTTTCCAACGTTACGATGCATATGTTCGGTGAGAGTGCTTCTCTCGGCATGTCATGGTGGACGCCGTTCACGGTCGCCATCCTTGGACTCTTCCTCGCCTCACTGCTGGCCGAGATTCTTCCCGAAGCATTGGTCGACACTCCACTGCTGCCGTTGCTCGCTGGAAAGAAGACGGCGCAAGCCTGGCGTCAGCAGCCTGCTCCGGTTCAAGCTGCTCCTCAGCAGCAGTACGGGTACGGAAATGGGATGCAACAGGGCATGAACGCTCCTCAAGGCCCCCAAAACTCGGCGCAGTACAACCAGTACCCGCAAGGGGCGGCCGCACCTTACCAGCAGGAATTCGGTTCGCAGTACCCGAATCAGGGGTACCAGCCTCCGGCTCAGGACCCGTCAGGATCAGCCGATAACCAGGCAGAACCGCCGTATCCGCCGCAAGACTCCTCACCTCAGCAGTGAAAGTGAGTCGCTGAATCGATCACTGAAATGAAGATGGTCTCCGAACTGACTTCGGTCAGATCGGAGACCATCTCCACTTTTCAGATGCGCCCGGTTCCTGCCGCAGGCGCAAAAAATTCGCCGCCTACACTGTAGACGGCGAATCAGAAAGCAGCGTATCAGCGGGTGTGACGCGCCACTCGTTCAGACTTCAGGCACTTCGTGCACACATTCAGTCGCTTGGGTGTGCCGTCAACCAAGGTACGAACGCGCTGGATATTCGGGTTCCAGCGGCGATTCGTGCGCTTGTGGGAGTGCGAGACACTCTTACCGAAGCCCGGTCCCTTGCCGCAAACGTCGCATACGGAAGCCACGATGATCTCCTCTAAGTAGTCAGTTATCGTCCCAAATGAGACAGTCGATGTGGTGCGAATCCACCACGAGCAACCACAAAATGGTAGCTGATGACAGGCCTATTCTCCAACTCTTTGAACCACATTGCCTGTGTCAGTTCCACCACATCTGCGCGCGGGCGACCAAAAGTGAGACGATAGGATCACCCGTGACTACTCATAGCGAAAGGCCTATCCGTGACCGGTGAACTCTCAGCACACACGCTGGCACTCACGCTGACAACAGCCGCCACGGAACTGGCCAAATTGCGTCCCTTCCTGGATGACCTCGATGGATGGAACTCCCACGACTGCGACACGGGCACCAACGCGCTTCTGACAGTGGAATCCATGAGCCGCCTCGCCCCAACTGACCCGGACATGCCTCTGGCTGATTACCTCGACACGTTGGTCAGCGAGGGGATCCGCACAGGGCACGGACACGTCGGATTGCTCATTACCGCTCTATGGAGTGCCTGGGCACACGCCCTGCGACAAGAATCCGGCGCAGATCTCAATCCGATCATCGTGCGACGGATGCTCACATCCGCCCCCTGGGATGCGCCCGACGCCCACGTGAATGTCGCACCTGCCCTTGCTGCAATGTTTGATGAGGCAACCAGCGAACTCGAGGTTCTGGGAGCAACGGTTCCTGATCAGAGCGACCTCGTCTCCCTGTATTCCAGCCAATTGCAGTATGGGTTGATCAACGCCACTGATGACTATATCGACGCAGGTGCAGCAGCCCTGATCGTCATCGCCGCATCACTGGACTGCACCATGCGTAACGATCCAGCCATCCTGGACTCACTGGCACGTATGATGAGCGACCTGGCTCATTCACATTCGCGCCTGGTTTCGACCGCTGTCCGCCCGCGCGACGCCTTCAATGTGGACATGATTGTGGCAGGCAGTACTGACGATGCCACGAATGCAGGCGACTATCTTGATGCACTGGAAGCTCGGTGGGCGGCAGTGGGAGCCACCGATTTGTTTGCCTATGGCACCTGGCGTTTCCGCATCGACACATCGGCGCCATTGGCAGTTCGACCACCCCACGGCACCGTCACCCGGTTTATGGTCCGTGACGGCCGACCCGACGAACTCATCGGCGTGGACACGCTCAGTGACGGTGTGACGCATCGCGGCGCTCAGCTCCTCGAACGCCGCACCCACCAGCGCATCGAACGCGCCACAGTTATAGCGATGACTCATGCACCCGGCCTTGTCGAAGACCTCGCACAGGCAGGAGCACTGACACTGCTCGACCCGAGTGACCAGGACATTGAGGCCATCACTTGCGCCCTCGCGCATTCGTCAACAGGAGTGTCGCTCATTGCCGCCTGCGACAGTGCCAGCCGCGCACGTGCCGAACGTATTCGTGATGTATCGCCCCACACAGTCATTGTCGCCCCGTGCGAGGACGACCTGACAGCGCTGGAATGCACCCGAGCGTGCGCCAGCGCCTTCGTCCCACAGCCAGGCGGACCCACCGTCGCACCTGTCATGCAGACCATGCTGACTCAGTCAGCAGCGCGCGCAGCTGCAGCCAGCTTCGCCCTGGCCATTACCTATGATGCGGATGAGCAACTTCCTCTTGCCGTGCGGGAAGTCAAGGCGCGCGCCCCCAGACGCGTGCGTCTGTTGATCGGAGCTGCCGACGGTCCGAACCTGACGGCAACGGTTCGTCAGATGCTGGCACCTGACATCAATGAGCTCGAAGTAATTGACGGCGGGCAGGCAGGCCCCAGCATTATTCAGGGACTGACCGTATGAACGGGTTTTCCACCTCCCTCGACGTCCCCCTTGCGCTGCGTCTGCCCGCCTCGACGGCGCGAAAACTTGCCGCACACGATCTGATCTCGGTGGCTGACCTGCTCACGTACGGGCCACGCAGGCTCGACCAGTGGGGCTCGCTCACACCGATCAGTTCGCTGCACGAAGGGGACACGGTGACGATCCTCGCTGAAGTGCTCAGTGCCCAGATGATGCCCAACCGCACGCGCAAAGGGGTACGCTTCGTGGTTGAACTGACCGATGGGTCCGAGACGATCACCGCCACGTTCTTCGCTTCCACGCGCTATCGCCTCGCGCCCCACGAACGACTGCTCGAACCTGGTGCGCGCATGCTGTTTGCCGGCAAGGTCGGTTCCTACAAGGGGAAGGTTCAGCTGACAAATCCGCAGTTTGAAGGCGCGCAGGACGCCACGATTCCGGAGATCGTTGAACGCAGCCAGCGACTCATCCCCATTTACCCGGCCACTGCCTCGCTCAATTCGTGGACCATTGAGCGCGCTGTGTCTTTTCTGCTTCAGTCCATGCACGAGGGCGACCTGGCTGACCCCGTCCCGGAAACGATTCGCCGTGAAGCTGGTCTGCCTGATCTGGTCACCACGTTGCGCGCACTGCACGAGCCGGACAGCCGCGAGGACTGGAAAACTGCCCGCGCGCACATGGCGTGGCGTGAAGCATTCACACTGCAGGCTGGGCTGGCCTGCGTCAGACGCGGTAGTGACATGGAAAGGGCGCCGGTGTGTCCGCGAGGCGATGACGGTGCCGTCCAGGCTTTACGCGACTCCCTGCCTTTCGACTTGACGGGCTCCCAGGAAGCAGCGGTGGAGGCCATTTCACGTGACCTCATGCGCGAACGCCCCATGCAGCGCCTCCTGCAAGGCGACGTGGGATCCGGTAAGACGGTGGTATCGGCACTGGCCATGTGCCAGGTTATGGATTCAGGATTCCAGGCGGCGATGCTGGTACCCACCGAGGTCCTCGCTGAGCAGCACTACCAGTCCCTGCATGCCCTGATCGCGCGGATGACCACCCACGCGCCACGCATCGAACTGCTCACAGCTTCCACTCCGCGCGCCGAGCGCCGCACTCTGGAACGCGACCTTGCTGACGGCCAGCCCATGATCGTGGTCGGTACACACACGTTGCTGCAAGATAGCGTCACATTCGCGCACCTGGGCCTGGTTGTCATCGACGAGCAGCATCGTTTCGGTGTTGCCCAGCGTGACCACCTGCGCGGCGCGGCCACCGCTGCCACGCTGACGATCCCGCACCAACTGGTCATGACCGCCACGCCCATTCCGCGAACTGTCGCGATGACCGTGTTTGGTGACCTGGACCAGACGTGCATCAATGAGCTTCCACCGGGGCGTCGCCCCGTCAGCACATTCTTAGTCGATGTGGCCAACGCGGCGTGGATGCAGCGTCTATGGGAACGCGCCCGCGAAGAGATTGACCAGGGCGGCCGCATTTTCGTCGTCTGTCCACGTATTGACGAGGGAGACGACGTCGAAGACACGGATGCAGCTGACCACCGTCCACCGCTCGCATCCGTCCACGCGGTGGCGGCCGCACTGCGCACCCAGACAGCGTTGCAGGGTATCGGGATCGAGGAACTGCACGGACGAATCGGCAGTGCTGACAAGACCCGCATCATGGATGACTTCATTGCGGGTCGCGCCCCTGTCCTCGTGTCCACCACAGTGATCGAAGTGGGAGTGGATGTGCCCGAAGCGACCATGATGGTCATCATTGACGCCCAGCAATTTGGCCTCTCACAGCTGCACCAGTTGCGCGGCCGTGTCGGACGCTCGGATTCAGACAGCGTGTGCATGGCGGTACACCGCCACGACCTGTCGGCACCAGCCCGCGAACGGCTCGAGGCCTTCGCGCGCACGACAGACGGATTCGAACTGGCGCGCGTGGATCTGACGCTACGTCGAGAAGGCGACGTGGTCGGCGCCCAACAGTCAGGGCGCACCTCGGGACTGCGTTTCCTGTCGGTCGCACGAGATGGCGACATTATCGAGCAGGCGCGTGACGCTGCGCGACGCACCATCAGCGCAGACCCCTCACTGGCCGATCACAGCGAACTTGAACGAGTCATCAGAGCGCGACTGTCCTCACAGGTCGCGTGGATGGAGCGTTCCTAGCCGACCACTGCTGACAGTGCGATACACACGACTGTTCCGTTGAGAATCGAAATCATGAGGTTGTGTTTCCACAGGTGCAGTCCGACCGTCACGACGAGGGCGACCAGTGTCGGCATTGTTGCCTGCAGGTCGCTCCACGCAACATCCATCATCGTGTAGACGCTCAAGATGGCCATGATGCCCACAGTCATGCGCCTGCCCAGCCATTTGATGAGGCGAGATTCGCGGATCGGGGCGAGCAACGCGAACGGCACGGCGCGCAGCAACACGGTGACAAGACCGGCTACCGCAAGGATCGCAATCAGATACATCGTATTCATCGCCTCTCCTTCGCGGCGAACATGACAACCAGAACCAGCACGTAGGCCGACATGGCGATGACCAGCATTGATCCGGGCACAACAATCGCGGCCGCCACGCACAGGCGCCCCGCATATGCCACGTCGTGTCCGATGCTCACCGAAATTATGGTGGCACGAGGGCCAGTGGCCGCGATGTATGTCCACGCTGCGAACCAGTAGAGTAGGTCCCATGACACGGATTGTGGCCGGAAAGGCAAAAGGGCGCGTACTGAAGGTGCCTGCACGCGGAACGCGGCCCACATCGGAACGCGTGCGCGAAGCACTGTTCTCACGCCTGGATGCCATGAATATGTGCGATGGGGTAGCGGTGCTGGACCTGTACGCAGGGTCGGGAGCGCTGGCCTTCGAGGCCCTCTCACGCGGAGCAGCCCGGGCTGACATGGTGGACAGTTCACGTCAGGCTGCCCGCGCCATGAGTACGAACGCAGCGATGATGGGCTATGAAGATCGCACGCGCATCCACACCCTCGACGCGCTGGCGTTTGTGCAGTCAGGCCGCGTGAGCAGCCCGGTTGACCTGGTGTTCGTGGACCCTCCCTATGATTTGGCACAAAATGCGCTCGCGGCCGTGCTGGCCGGACTCGCGGCGCACCTGTCGCCAGACGCCCTCGTCATTGTGGAGCGATCAACCCGCTCACAGGCGCCAGACCTGCCGGATGGCCTGGTGTGCGAAGATCACCGTCACTGGGGTGAGACTGCCGCGTGGTTCATTGGCCGTGCCGATAGGGTGGAGTCATGACGCAACGCCAGCCACTCATCGCAGTGATCCCGGGATCCTTCGACCCCATCACCTGCGGCCATGTCGACATCATCGAACGCGCTGCACGCTTCGCGGACCGCATCATCGTGGCGGTGGGGATCAACTTGGCGAAAACCACGATGTTCGATTCTGCGGCGCGTATCCGCATGGCGCAGGCAGCGTGTGCCGATCTGGACCCCGCCATCGCCGGCCGCATCAGTGTGAAGAAAATGGACGGCACGGCGATTGATTTTTGCCGCTCCCACCAGGCACGCGTGATCGTCAAGGGAATCCGAAACGCTGCCGACATGCAGTGGGAAGAGGTCCAGGCGTGGGTGAACCGCACTCACGGTGAGGTGGAAACATTGTTCCTCCCCACCGCGCCGGAGCTGGCACTCGTTTCCTCCAGCATCGTGCGCGAACTGTTGGCGTGGCAAATGGACGCTTCTCGGTATGTTCCACCGGCAATTGTGCCGATGTTGACGGACAATAAGACTCATAGACACTCATGAGGCAACAGGCGGAGGACACAATGGCTTACGACGAGAACGTCCCTTCTGACGAGCCGAGTGACAGCTCGGAAGTGTATGGCCCATCGACGGTGATCGCGGCGCTCGAACAGATCGAAGCACTGGTTGAAGAGGCTCGTTCGGTTCCACTTTCAGCATCCGTGATGGTCAATCGCGCTGAGATCCTTGATCTGATTGAACAGGCCCGAGCCGCGCTGCCTGAAGACCTGGTTGCAGCAGACGCCCTCGTCGCTGACGCCGACGCCGTGCTGGGCCGGGCTGACTCGGCCGCTGAAATGACGCTGACGGAGGCCCGCACGCAGGCACGAACCCTCACTGATGAGGCGCGTGAGCAGGCCGAGCACATGATCGCTGAGGCGCAGGACAAGGCACAACGCACCGTGGCCCACGCGCAGGAACAGGCTGAACATGTTGCCAATCAGGCCCGCTCCGACGCTGAAAACACGCTCAGTGATGCGAATGCTCAGGCTGAACGCCTCATCGCGAGTGACCGAATCTCCCAGATGGCGGAAGATCGTGCACGCCAACTGGTCGGTGAAGCGAAGAACGATGCGCGCAAACTGCGCGAAGGTGCCGACCGCTACGTTGTGAAGTCCCTGGGCGAGCTGTCCGACGTGCTGTCGGATCTGCATCGACGTGCGCAGGCCGGTCAGCGCACCATTCTGGAGCGCGCCAGCCAGGAAAAGACGGATATCTCCCTTGACGATGAGTAAACGCGAACCGGTAGCGGCATCCTCACTGACCGTGTCACTGCGCGACGTGCCGCGCCGCGTTGGAACGACCCGCAGTTATGAGCTGCAGTGGCACGTGCCCGCAGGTATCGGCACCCCGATGATGGCGATTCGTGAAGGCGCGCTCGTCCCCGTCACCGTGGACATCACGTCCATTGACGAGGGAGTCCTGGTGCGCGCACGCTGCCAGTGTGACCTGGAGGGTCAATGCGTGCGCTGCCTGGATGACATTGTGCAGGAAGCGGACGTGGACGAAAGCGTCGTCTATTACGATCAGCAGCCGGAAGGTGACGAGGACGCCCTTGTCATCAGTGCGCACGACATGCTGGATCTGGAACCGATGCTGCGTGACGCAATCGTGCCGCTGATTGATCCGCAGCCACTGTGCGGTCCGGACTGTCAGGGGCTGTGCCCGCATTGCGGTGAGCGTCTGGATGATCTGCCTGAGGATCATCACCATGAGGTTATTGACCCTCGGATGGCTTCCCTTGCGCAGCTGCTGGATGATCTGAACGTACAGGACGGGCAGGATCGTGGCTAAGCATTCGAAACTTCCTGAACCTGTCAATGTGGATACGGCTGAGCTGGAACGCAACTGGGGGATTGAGGTTGACCCCTCGCTGCTGCACCGCGCGCTGATTCACCGGTCTTTCGCCTATGAGGCCGGCGGGATTGCGCATAATGAACGCCTGGAATTTCTGGGCGATTCTGTCCTGTCCATCGTGGTGGCAGCCCGCCTGTTCGAGGATCACCCTGACCACAGCGAAGCAGACCTGTCGCGCATGCGTGCGGCCACCGTATCGCAGGAGCCTCTGGCATACGTCGCGCGGCGCATCCACCTGGGTGATTTCCTGTACCTGGGCAGGGGCGAAGATATTCACGGTGGACGTGACAAGGACTCTATCCTCTCCGACGCGCTCGAAGCGCTGATCGGGGCAACGTTTCTGACACACGGGTTTGAGAAGACTCGTCAGATCGTGCTCCACCAGCTTGCTGACCTGCTGGATCGCGCTGTTGTGCGCGGACAGATGCAGGACTGGAAGACAACGCTGAGCGAATATGCGCGCGACCACGGTCACGAGCAGCCCGTCTACCAGGTCACCAGCACCGGCCCGGATCATGAGCGCAGCTTCACCGCCACCGTTGCTTTCGGTGAGGTGGGCTATGAGAAGTCGGCGCTGGCAACAGCGGAAGGCACGTCGAAGAAGCACGCTGAAAATGCGGCGGCTCGAGCTGCGATCGCGCGGCTTGACCCGGATTACCCCATGGAATGATCGCGCCGCCAGGCACACTATGATGGGACATGTGATGAGTAACGAAAATCCTGAACGTCCAGATGTTCGCGTCATGATCGTCGATGATCATGAGATTGTGCGTCGAGGAATTGCTGAAATCGTCGACCGGGCCGATGGCCTGGAAGTGGTTGCAGAAGCGGGCACCGTGGCCGACGCGTTGCGCCGCGCCGATCTGGTTCGCCCGGATGTTATCCTGGTGGACTTGCAGCTGCCGGATGGCACCGGCATCGACATTATGGACCGTCTGGGCACTGACCATCCTGAAATCCGCCCGATCGTACTGACCTCGTTCGATGATGACGAGGCACTGGCTGAGTCCCTTGAAAAAGGGGCACGCGCCTACGTGTTGAAGACAGTGCGTGGAGCTGAAATCACTGACGTGATCCGCGCCGTTTCAGAAGGGCGTGTCCTGCTCGATGAGCGCACTGTGACGCGTCGCCGCGCTGATCACGATGACCCTACAGCTGACCTGACACCTTCTGAGCGCAATGTGCTCGAGCTGATCGGCGATGGCCTGTCGAACCG
This sequence comes from Pauljensenia sp. UMB10120, assembly GCF_030212035.1. Lineage (NCBI taxonomy): Bacteria > Bacillati > Actinomycetota > Actinomycetes > Actinomycetales > Actinomycetaceae > Pauljensenia > Pauljensenia sp. UMB10120. The sequence continues at coordinate 338,918 of NZ_JASODH010000002.1, forward strand.
TGAGATCGGGGAGAAGCTCGGTGTGGCTGAAAAGACGGTGAAGAACCACATTACGTCGTTGCTGTCGAAGATGGGTCTGCAGCGTCGCACGCAGGTGGCAGCCTGGGTGGCGGGCCAGCGAGCGGCGGCCTGGCGTAACTGACCTATTCCGGGTCGATTTCCGCGCGCCAGATAATTTCTGCACCTGCGCCGTCGATACCTGCGCCGAACACGAAACTGCCGGCGTGACGTCGGGCGCGCTCACGCATATTGGACAGGCCGGAATTGCGTGTGCGGTGCGGGTCGATTCCGCGTCCGTCGTCAGCCACACGCACGCACACTTCTCCAGCAGTGTCATCGGATGGGGACGTCACTTCCAAAATGACGCGCCCCGCCGTTGCGTGCGCATGCCGCGCAATATTGGACAGTCCTTCACGCACGACAGCCACCACATCATCACCCACATCATCGGACAGCATGTTTTCGATGGCGCTCACCATCGCGTCTTCTGCTTCTTCGTCCTCGTTAATCGCCGTGCCGTCCAGTGAAATGACGAGGGAGGGCGCGAATCCGAGGAAGGAGCGTGACAGGGAAGATTCCTGACGGACGCGCTCGACCAGACCGACATTCTGGTCGGGCTCGCGCAGGCCGTGGACGATGGCACGGATCTGGCGCACGGCTTCATCCACCGAGGCCAGTGCTTGATCCAGAATCGACGACACCTCGTCGGTCGATGCCTCTTCTTCCCTGACTTTTGAGCGGGCCGCGTCCAGGCTCATCCCCGCCGCGAACAGCTGCTGGATCGCGAAGTCGTGCAGGTCCCGGCTGATACGTGAGCGTTCATCGAGCAGGGTTTCCACGTCTTGAATGTGGCGCGCCGATGCCAGCTCCAATGCCAGGGTGGCCTGGGATGCGAGGGATTCAGCCAGCGGCAGGTCTGACTGGGCGAATTCCTGGCGTCCGGGTTTGCGCAGCAGGATCAAGACACCAGACGTTTCGCCACGAGCCTTCAGGGGCGCGTACAGCGCGGGGCCGAATTTCGTGAATTCCGGGACGCGCATGATCTGTGCGTGCTCCATTGAATCAACCATCATGCCGGTGCCTTCCCTCAGCACGGACATGGTGCGGCCTTCTTTCGGGAAGGTCAGTCCCAGCAATCGATCCGCGTCGTAGCCGTCGGTGATCTCCGCCGCATACGTGTCGCCCACGGAGGGCAGCACAATGATTGCGGTATCCGCGTGGGACACGTCGCGCACGGTGTGCGCAATGAGTTCGAGGGCTTCTTCCTCGTCGGTTCCTTCCAGCATTGCTGTTGTCAGGCGTTGTGAGGCTGAGATCCAGCGTTCGCGGTTACGTGAGTGTGCGAATCGTTCAGCGTTTTCGATTGCCAGTCCGGCTGCGCGTGCCAGCGCGCTCACCGTTGCGACGTCCTCGTCGGTAAAACCGCCGACGCGCCCTGTCAGGAACAGGCGCCCGAACACCTGTTCGTGCACGTTGAGGGAGATTCCCAGGAAGTTGTCAATCGGTGAGGAGGACCCAGCGTCGGCTGGTTGGGCGGGAAGTTCGAAATCGACGTTCGGGTTGAGCAGGTCAGGTATGACCAACGGCTCATGGGGCGGGATATGCGCCGTGAGCGTTTCGATCAGGGGCTGCGTGTGAAGTTCCTGGGCTCTGGCTCCGTGACCGACCAGCCGCGCGGTACGTCCCCACGTGTCCAGCACGGCCACGCCGCCCCACCTGGCGCCAGTGAGCAGGCACGACTGATCGACGAAAGTTGTCAGAATCGGATCCAGTTCCAGTGAAGCCGTCAGGTCCAGTACAGCCTGCAGGATCGACGGGTCCGCATAGGTGTCATTCGTGTGTGTTGGTGGTGTCACTGTTCCTCCTGCTGCAGTGCCCACCGATAGTTTCCAGCGTGAGCGATGAGCTGGTCGTGAGTGCCCGATTCCATGACATGTGCGATGCCGTCCTCATCCTGTTCCAGAACGATTACCTGGTCAGCCTTGGCAAGGCCCGACAGGCGGTGCGTGACGACCACGATGCCGCGTCCCTGGTCAGTCGGGCTGAGCAGTGTATCCATCAAGGCGTCAGCGGTTGTCGCGTCCAGATGCTCGGCAGGCTCGTCCAGCAGAACAAGCGGGGCAGGAGCAGCCAGCGCGCGGGCCAGCAGCAGTCGGCGGCGCTCACCACCGGAAACTGTGGTGCCTCCAGAGCCGATCAGCGTGTCCAACCCTGCCGGCAAGGCATCACACCACTGTCCCAATCCAGCCGTCTCCAGCAGCTGCCAGGCTTCTTCACGGGTCACGTCCGACCTGGCAACACGGATGTTCTCATAGACGGTCGTGGCAAAAATGTGTGCATCTTCGGCGGTCATCGTGATGCGGCGGGTCACGTCGTCGCGATCAGCCTGCCACGCGTCCACGCCGTCAATCGTGACACGCCCTTCCTTGGGCGGAAGCATACCGGCGAGCGTAAACAGGAGCGTCGACTTGCCGATGCCGGACGGTCCCACAATGGCGATATGGGACCCCACGGTGATGTCCAGCGAGATTCCACGCGCAATGGTCGGTCCGTCAGGCCACCCAATCGCAAGGTTTTCCGCAACCACTCGAGGAGTGGCGCCGGTGTGCGCAATGGGATGAGTTTGAGGCGCGTCCCCCTCGCCCAGCAGATCCACAATGCGCGTTGCAGCGTCGGCAGAACGCAGAAGTTGAACGGCTGCGCCTGGAAGTTCCGCGGTGCCTTCAAATGCGGCCAGTGGTGTGAGTACGATCACCGCCAGTGCCACCGCGGCAAGCGCGCCCGAGCGTGTCTGTGGGATGCCGACCAGCAGTGCTCCCACGACGGCAGCACCCATGGCCAGTCGATCCAGCGCAGCAGCCCAACCGGCCGGCCACGCTGCCTGTCGTGTGGATGCGACGAGGGAATCCTCAATGCGTTCGATCCGTTCGCGCACATGAGCCAGGCGGCCCTGGATCTGCAGTTCACTGGCACCATCCATGACGGTGACAACAGATTCAGACAGCTGCGTGCGCGCGTGACGCGACGACATCTCGGCTTCTCTGGCTGCATACATGTTCAATGCGGGCGCGATAACGCCGGAGACCAGCAGGCACAGGAGCAGGATCAGCCCGGCGGCAGGGCTGAGCAGGCTGATTCCAATGACGGTCCCGACTCCCACGATGGTGGTGACAATCGAGGGGAGCAGTGACTTGACGACCAGGTTGCCTACTTCATCTACGTCTGAACCGGTGCGTGCCAGCAGGTCGCCGCGCTGAAGCTTGGCAACGGTGTCGACGCGGGTAGTGGACAGGATGCGGTAGACGTTCTGCCGTAGCGCGTCCATTCCCGTTAAGGCGACTTGATGGCTGGCCAGGCGCTGCAGATAGCGCATCAGCGCGCGAGAAATGCCGAACAGGCGCACCGCGACGGCCGCGACCGTCAAGTACAGGACCGGCGGGTGTTGGGAGGCGCGCGCGATCAGCCAGGCAGAGGTGGCGGACAGGGCGATTGCAGCGCCCAAACCGAGTACTCCTAACAGAACCGACAGAATAAAGTTCTTCTTATCGACATCCAGAAGGTCGATGACGCGGCGCACAGCGCGCCGTTCTTTTTGCGTCAGAAACAGGATCATTTCACCGCCTCCGATTCGTCGAGGAATCCGGGCAGCGTCACGCTCAGGTCTTCCAGTTGCTCAATCTGCGTGAGGATGGGGTACTCCTCGGCATCCTGAGCAGTTGCTGCCTGCGCCGAGACGGTAATGACATGGTCTGCTGCCGCAACGACAGCCTGGCGGTGCGCAATGACGATGACCGTTCGCCCCTGCGCTTTCATCTGCTCTAGGGTGCGTACCACGACATGTTCACTGACTGCATCCAGGTGCGCCGTCGGTTCATCAAGGATGACGATAGGGGCCGGATCGAGCAGCGCATTCGTGAGGGCAAGGCGTTGACGCTGACCCACTGACAGGCCGACACCGCGGTATCCGATCTGCGTGTCCCATCCGTCGGGTAGTTTGTCGAGCACCGCGTCGAACCCGGTTGCCTTGCTGGCGGCATCACGCTGCTGATCAGTGACATCGTGCGATATGACGTCTCGGATGGTGCCGGGAACGAACGTGGGGGATTGTGGAACCCACGTGACCTGGGTCCACCATGAGTGTGGATCGATGTCGGCCAGGTCTACAGGTTCATCTGTGCCGGTATCCGGCTGTGCGATGAGGATCCGCCCTCGGGTAGGTGGTTCCAGTGCCAGAAGAGCCATAACCGTCGTTGTTTTTCCGACTCCGGATGGGCCGACGAGGGTGTTGATCGTGCCCGATTGGATCGTGGCGTTCAGACTATGAGGTGCCCACACTTGCCGGGCGGCAACAGACAGGTCCTCGATGATGATGTCGCGCGAACTCATGTCGGGTGACTGGTGTGCGCCGTGTTCGGTTACGGGCGTTTCCAGAATGTCGAAGGCGGCTTCCGCGGCGGCAATTCCGTTTGCTGATGCGTGGAACTGTGCGCCGACTTGGCGCAGCGGTTCGAATACTTCAGGGGCCAGCATGATGACGGTCAGGCCGACGGTGAGCGATACGGTTCCGCCCACCAGTCGCATGCCTACCTCAACCGCAACCAGCGCCACGGACAGAGTAGTGAGAAATTCGAGGACGCCTCCAGACAGGAAGGCGACCGACAGCGTCGCCATCGTGGTGCGCGTATTTTCCGCCCCCAGGCGCTTCATATGCGCCATCGGGCCTTTTTCGCGCCCCAGGCCTCGGAGCGTGGGCAGGCCCGCCATCAGGTCAAGCAATTGTGAGCCGAGCCGTTCCATGGAGGCAAGTTTGCGCCGTGATGATTCCTGCGTGAATCGACCGATGAGGATCATGAAAACCGGAATCAGCGGGATGACGATCGCTGCGATCAGGGCTGACCAGAAATCAAGCAGGAGCATCGTCAGCAGCGCGAGGGGGGTGACCGTCATTGCGAGGATGAGCTGAGGGAGGTATTTGATGAAGTAGGGCTCCAGATCCGCCAGACCGCGTGTGGCCAGGGTGGCTACGTCCGCTCCGTGACGAGCACGCCAACGTGGTCCAAGTTTTTCAACATGGTCGAGGACTGCGCCGCGCATCTCTCGCACTGCTTTTTCTGCGGCGCGCTGACTCAGCGTTTCACGCAGGCCGATCGTCGCCGCCCGCACAGCCAGCACACCGATCAACAGGCCAATCGTCGGCATGACGTCACGCAAATCCGCTGTTCCCTCGATGACGGGGGAGGCGGCCCGGGAGATCAGGAGGGCCTGCACGATGACGAGAGCTGCTGTGAGCAGACCCAGAAATGCGGTGAAGACGATGTGGACCCGTGCTGAACGTGCGTATTTCAGTAGTCGCGGATCAAGAGGTTTCACACGTTCTATTGTGCCAGTTGTGGGTACGAAGTCCCAAAAGGGCGCGCAATAGGGAAGGTCCCCGGCTCCGTTGGAGCCGGGGACCGTGACCCTTGTCAGCGTTCGAGCGCGAAACTATCCAGCCAGGAAGTTTTCGCCCAGGCGAATCTTCTGAGGCAGCAGTCCCGCATTTTCGTGAACGTCCTTTGTCGAGATACGACGACGGAACGTGTGGTAGCTCCATGCCGTGTAGGCCAGGACAACGGGAACCAGGCAAACCGCGACGATTGTCATCACCGTCAGTGTGCCGGTCGTCGATGATGCCTGCTCGATTGTCAGGGAGTATTCCGGTGCAATCGAGGACTTCATGACGTTCGGTGCCATGATCGTGAAGATCCACGCCACAGCGGCGGCAATGGCGACGGTGGAACAAATGAATGCCCAGCCTTCGCGACGCAGTTGCTTTTGTGAGAAGGCTGCGGCCGCTATCAACGCCAGGGCGGCGATGACCAGCGGAATCCACGCGAACACGGATGTTGCCGATGTTGCGTAGGCGAACTGACCCCACAGGACCCACACAGCTGCCAGAGCCGTCGCGGCAATGGAGGCGGGTCCTGAGATTGCGTTGGCACGCTCACGCAGGATGCCGTCTGTCTTGAGGGACAGGAACTGTGCTGCGTGCGAGAAGCAGATTGCTGCCACTGCGATGCCGCCCAGCAGGTTGAACGGCATGAGCAGTGAGAAGAAGCCGCCGGTCAGCTGGTGCGATGCGTTCGCCAGAACTTCAGGCGTGACCTGCTCGGGGGGCACAACTTCGCCGGCGCGGGTGACGACCTCGATCTTCATGCCGTGCACCAGGTTGGCGAATGCGCAGCCCATGAGGATCGGAACACCGTAGCCGGCGACAACGTGGAAGCGATCCCACATTGCACGCCACTTTTCGGTTGCGATCTTCGAGCGCCACTCAAGAGCGGCGATACGCAGGATCAGCAGGACGAGCACAACGAACAGTGCGAGGTACATGCCGGAGAACATTGTGGCGTACCACTCGGGGAATGCGGCGAACATGGCGCCACCAGCGGTGAGCAGCCACACTTCGTTGCCATCCCAGTGGGGTCCGATGGTCTTCAGTGCTGTGGTGCGTTCCTTGTCGTTCTTGGAGACGAACGGAAGGAGCATTGCAACACCGAGGTCGAATCCCTCGAGAACCAGGTAGCCGATCCATAGAACGGCGATGAGGATGAACCAGAGAATACTTAGCATCAGTGTCTACCTCCTCAGTATCCGAACGACAGTGCGCCGACTGCTTCGTTGTCAGCATCGTCATCGTGAGCTGTCTTTTCAGAAGCCGATGAGATGCCTTCAAGTGCGTAGCGCTTGAGCAGAAGGAACCACACCACGCCGAGAACCCCGTACAGCAGCGTGAAGATCACCATGGTGAGGAACACCTGGATCGGGGGGATCGTTGTGGAAACGGCAACTGATGTCATTTGCATGACGTTGCCGACCGGATCGGCGTTGGCCAGGCCTGGTAGGTTCGGATGCACGATCCACGGCTGGCGGCCCATTTCAGTGAAGATCCAGCCCAGGGATGCCGCAATGAACGGCGTCGGGATGGTCCACAGGGCGAACTTGCCCAGTGCGGCGCTGGTGGAGATTTGATCCTTGCGCGTTGCCAACAGGCCCCATACGGCCATGATTGCGGCGAAGACACCGAAGCCAATCATCAGCCTGAAGGTCCAGAAGGTCACCATTTGAGGCGGGCGGAAATCGTACTGTGAGGCGTCACCGTATTGTGCAACGAAGTGCTCGTTGGCATTGAGGGTTTCCACGAGGCGAGCCTGGATGTCGGCCACACCTTCAACCTCAGCGCTGAAGGAGTTGTGCGACATGAAGGATGTGACACCGGGAACCTGGATAAATTTGGTGGGCTGTGATTCGCCGTTGAGAGGGCAGGAACCGAACTGTGCCACAGTGAAAGCGGCAGATTCTGTGTCAACACAGACGCCTTCGGCAACTGCCATCTTCATGGGCTGCAGCTTGACCATTTCCTGGCCCTGGAAGTGACCGGTCACGACGGTGCCCAGACCGCCGACGATGACGACGACCAGACCAAAGCGTGCAATCGGACGCCAGATATCGCGAGCCTGCTTTTCGCCTTCAGCACCGCCTTCGCGGGCTGCGCGTGTCATCCACCATAGGCCAAGTCCTGCAACGAGGGTGCCGGCAATCAGCCAGGAGGAGGTGAGGACGTGGGTGAATTCCCACAGGAGGACCGGGTTGGTCACAACCTTGAGGAAGCCGCCTGCACCATCGAGTTCAGCGCGGCCCACTTCAGGGTTGAACACTGCGCCGGTGGGGTGCTGCATCCACGAGTTCGCACCCAGAATCCACAGTGCTGAAATCGTGGTGCCTGCTGCGACGAGCCAGATGCTGGCCAGGTGCATGCCCTTGGACAGTCGACCCCAACCGAAGATCCATAGGCCCAGGAAGGTGGACTCCATGAAGAATGCGAGGAGTGCTTCAACTGCCAGAGGTGCACCGAAGATGTCGCCCACGTAGCGGGAATATTCCGACCAGTTCATTCCGAATTGGAATTCCTGGACGATACCTGTCGCGACACCGAGCGCGAAGTTGATTAGGAAGAGTTTGCCAAAGAAACGTGTGGCTTTGAGCCATGTTTCGTTTCCGGACCTGTGCCACTTCGTCTGCATGATTGCGACGAGGAGCGACAGCCCGATTGTGAGGGGGACCTGAAGGAAGTGGTACACCGTGGTGATACCGAACTGCCATCGTCCCAGCGTCAGCGTGTCAAACGCTGCCGGAAGCAGGGTCATGATGCTCGCCTTTCCGGTGACGGAATCGTTGTTGTCGATAGAAATACGGATATACGGCGCCACGCGATTGACATGACGTCATGTCAAGAAGATAACTCATTGACCAGGTGGTTAATGGCAGAATCGCCGAAATTGCGCTGATTCGCTGTTTCATCTTCACTTTCAAGGAGCGGTGAAACTTCCAGGTGGCAACGGAATAGGAAACAAGAGTGTTGCCTATTTCGTGTGACGTGGAGTCGGCACTCACATGTGCCGCGTCGCTCAGGCATTGAACCGGCTGATGTGCCACCCGCCTCAGCGCTTCTTATTCCGTTGGCACTTCGCCTGTGTCACAATAGGGGTAACCAAGGCCGTTGCGAGAGCACCCTCGTAACGGGCGTACTGCGTCGACCGCGACTGCTTAAGTCGGTTGCTCCGCTGTGTACGCTATCGTGCTTTGCGCGAGCCTGAACGCTTCCGCCCACGTGGGCGATGACGGGTGGATCCATGGTGCGTGTGGATCCCCTCCAAAATTGGAGAAAAGTGACAACGACCGAACACGAGGGATCGGCAGCACACGTGCCTGCCGCCTCCCTGCTATTTCAAGCGCCGACTTTTACCGAGCCGGCTCCCGCACCATCCCGCTCGGACGATTCGACATCATCGCAGGACTCGTCCGAGGAATCACCCCGACGCTCACGCTCGCGTCAAAAGAATAAGGGCAAGGACAAGGACTCCTCGCAGTCCCAGGACGACGGCAAAGGTAAGAACAGGAAAGGCAAGTCCTCCTCTTCCAAGTCATCGTCTGGAAAGTCTGGCGCGCAGGGCAGCTCCGACGACAATGCCGACAATTCGGGTGAGAGTAACTCCGGTAAGAAGGACCGCAAGCAGGACTCCGGGAAATCACAGCGCTCAAGGAAGTCTTCCCGCAAGTCGGCAGAGCCAGATTCGACGTCAGATTCCGCAGATTCTCAGGATTCGTCCGCGCAGGACGGTGATTCTGCTCCCTCCGAGTCAGAATCGTCCGAGGGATCTTCACGCCGTCGTCGCCGGCGGCGTTCACGCTCGCAGTCCGGTGATTCCTCTGACAGCAACGATCAGGTCACCGCGCTGAAGGGATCAACTCGCCTGGAGGCGAAGAAACAGCGTCGCCGTGAGGGACGCCGCGATGGCCGCCGACGTCACACGATCACCGAATCGGAGTTCCTGGCGCGGCGCGAGTCAGTCACCCGCAAGATGATCATTCGCCAGCATAACGGCCTTGATCAGATCGCAGTGATCGAAGATGACCTGCTGGTCGAGCATTACGTGGCTCGACGCACCCACCAGACAATGGTCGGCAACATCTACCTGGGTCGCGTCCAGAACGTGTTGCCGTCGATGGAAGCTGCGTTCATCGATATTGGCCGAGGCCGAAATGCCGTACTGTATGCCGGTGAGGTCAACTGGGATGCCGTGGGCCTGGAAGGTCGCCCTCGTCGAATTGAATCGGCACTCAAGTCCGGTGACGCGGTGCTGGTGCAGGTCACCAAAGACCCGATCGGCCACAAGGGTGCCCGCCTGACCAGCCAGATCACGCTGGCCGGACGCTACCTCGTCTTCATTCCGCACGGCTCCATGATGGGTATTTCCCGCAAGCTGCCAGAATCTGAACGAGGACGCCTGAAGAAAGTCCTCAAGAAGGTCATGCCGGCCGGGGCCGGTGTTATTGTTCGCACCGCGGCCGAAGGTGCGTCCGAAGAACAGCTCGTTGCCGATGTTGAGCGCCTGTCGAAGCAGTGGGACGACATCACCAAGCGTGAGAAGAACACGAAGTCGGCCCCGACGCTGGTGCGCGGCGAGCCCGAACTGGCTGTCCGCGTCGTGCGTGACATCTTCAACGAAGATTTCGCTCAGCTGATTATTCAGGGCAAGGACACGTATCAAACAGTCAGCACATACGTCGAAGAGCTGTCGCCTGAACTGTCTGACCGCGTCGAACAGTGGGTCGGCACGAATGACGTCTTCGCTGAGTTCCGCGTCGATGAACAGCTGGCCAAGGGCATGGACCGCAAGGTGTGGCTGCCCAGCGGCGGCACACTGATTATTGACCGCACCGAGGCGATGACGGTGATCGACGTCAACACCGGCAAGTACATTGGAGCCGGTGGCACGCTGGAAGAAACCGTCACGCGCAACAACCTGGAGGCCGCTGAAGAGATCGTGCGTCAGCTGCGTCTGCGTGACATCGGCGGCATCATCATCATCGACTTTGTCGATATGGTGCTTGAATCCAACCGTGACCTCGTCCTGCGCCGCCTGGTTGAGTGCCTGGGACGTGACCGCACTCGCCACCAGGTCACTGAGATCACCTCGCTGGGTCTGGTGCAGATGACGCGAAAGCGCGTGGGGGAGGGCCTTGTTGAAGCATTCTCCACACCGTGTGAGGCCTGCGAAGGCAAGGGCTTCATCGTGCACACTCACCCCGTGGAAACGCCTGGCGCGGATCCTGCCTCGCACAGCAACAACAAGCAGAAGGGCCGCTCCAGGCGAGAGACGAAGAATAACGAGGATGGCCCCGGCTCCAAGCGTGCGCGTGAAGCGCTGAATGCCATCGCGGCGGCAGCGAGCCACGCACACGAAAAAGATCAGGACGATAGCCAGGGCAGTCAGGGCGGTCAGGATGGTCAGGGCGGTCCAAACGGTCAGCCTGCGGCGTCCACCGAAACCGGACAGACCAAGGCTGCCAGTGAACAGGACAAGCCCGCTCAGCCGAGGAGACGTCGCTGCGCCTCGACCGGAAAGACGGTCGAGCCGGAACCGGTGACTCCCACCCCGGAACCGACACCGGAGCCTACTTTGGAGCCCGAACCGGCCGATGAACAGCCCGAACGTCATCACGCGGTGACTTCGCTGGACGATATTCAGCTGCCTGATGCCACGAAGCGCTCCACCCCTACGCGACGTCGCCGCCGGGTGGCATCGCGTGGCGTCATTGAGCCTTCAGCGTCATAACCGTGTGGAATTGCACAGCCGTGAGTGCTGGATTTCGGCTCTGACGGCTTGCCCACGGGTCCTGTTTTCGGGTAAATTTGATCCTCGGCGCACCAAGGCGCCAGCGAGTGATTGCCAGACGATACGCCTCAGTATCACAGGCAATTGATTCGTTCCGTACGAGTAAAGAGATGAGCTTCAACGTGGTCTACGCGATCGTCAAGGCCGGCGGCCGACAAGAAAAAGTGTCCGTCGGAGACGTCGTAGTCGTCGATAAGCTGGCCGATGAAATCGGATCCAGCATTGAACTCCAGCCACTGATGCTGGTCGACGGCGACGCCGTCACCACTGATAAAGATGGACTATCAAAGGTCTCCGTTAAGGCTGAGGTCATCGACGCTACCAAAGGCCCGAAGATCTCCATCGTCAAATTCAAGAACAAGACTGGCTACCGTAAGCGTCAAGGTCACCGGCAGAAGCAGTCGGTCATCAAGATCACCGAGATCGCCTGAACGATCCCACTGATCTGATTGAGTTTCTAGTCGTTCGAAGAGAGAAAGCACCACTAACATGGCACATAAAAAGGGCCTCGGTTCTTCCCGCAACGGTCGCGATTCGAACGCTCAGCGCCTGGGCGTGAAGCGTTTCGGTGGCGAATTCGTCAATGCTGGCGAGATCATTGTCCGTCAGCGCGGCACACACTTCCATCCCGGACGTAACACCGGCATTGGCAAAGATGACACCATCTTCGCCCTCAAGCCCGGTTCGGTTTCCTTCGGAAAGCGTCGCGACCGCCGCGTCGTCGACGTCGTGGAGTCCGTGTCTGCCTGATTCATTCAGCGTCAAGGGCGTTCGGCCGTGAGCCGGACGCCCTTTTCCTGTTGCGTATCATTGTTTGTGTCAGTCAGTTACACCTAAAGGACCACCATGGCGGATTTTGTTGACCACGTTCTGATTCATTGTGCCGGAGGCAACGGAGGCAACGGCGTCGCGTCAGTCAAACGCGAAAAATTCAAGCCGCTTGGAGGTCCCGACGGGGGAGACGGAGGCAACGGCGGCTCGGTGATTCTGCAGGTCGACCCGCAAACCACCACGCTGCTGGCCTACCACCGCAGCCCACACCAGTGCGCCGAAAACGGCACACCCGGCATGGGAGACTTCCGGCAGGGGAAAAACGGAGCCGACATCATCCTGCCTGTCCCAGACGGCACGACCGTTAAGAGCGCGGACGGCGAACTGCTGGCTGACCTGACAGGCGAAGGCTCTCAGTTCATCGCTGCCGAGGGAGGCCGCGGCGGCCTGGGCAATGCCGCACTGGCATCGAAAGCCCGTAAAGCGCCCGGATTCGCCTTGCTGGGAGAGCCCGGCGAGGCGCGCGACATCATCCTTGAACTCAAATCCGTTGCCGATGTCGCCCTGGTGGGCTACCCGTCGGCCGGTAAATCCTCGATCATTGCCGCCATGTCGGCGGCACGTCCGAAGATCGCTGACTACCCGTTCACCACGCTGATCCCGAACCTGGGGGTGGTTGAAGCCGGCGGTATGCGTTTCACAATGGCGGACGTTCCAGGCCTGATCCCCGGCGCTTCGCAGGGCAAGGGCCTGGGCCTGGAGTTTCTGCGCCACATTGAACGCTGCGCAGTGATTGTCCACGTCCTCGACACAGCCGCATTCGAATACGACCGCGACCCGGTCAGTGACCTCAAGACGATCGAAAATGAACTGGCGCAATACCAGAGCGACCTGGGGACGCCTCACGGGTACGTGCCGCTGATGGAACGCCCGCGCGTCATCGTGCTCAACAAGGTTGACATTCCCGATGGGCGGGATCTGGCCGAATTTGCCCGTCCTGACCTTGATGAGTTTGGCTGGCCGGTGCTGGAAGTGTCTGCCGTGACCCACCGCGGTCTGCGCGAACTTGCTTTCGCACTGGCACCCCTGGTTGAAGAACAGCGCCGGGCAGCTCGGGACGCAGCCGACGAGGCACCCCGACCGGTCATTCGTCCACGCCCTGTGGGTGAGGTAAACCAGGTGAGTGTTGAGCCGTGTCAGTTTGAAGGACGCACCGTTTACCAGGTGCGCGGCGACAAGCCAGAACGCTGGGTCAAGCAAACCGACTTCACCAACGATGAAGCGATCGGCTACCTGGCCGACCGCCTTGCCACCATCGGTGTGGAAGATCAGCTCGCACAGGCCGGTGCCAACGCCGGTGACACGGTTGTGATCGGCCCGCTCGAAGGTGGTGTGATCTTCGACTGGGAGCCCTCCTTGACGACTGGGCCAGAACTGCTTGGATCGCGCGGCACGGACAACCGTGTCGATGCGTTGAAGCGGCGCACGAACCGGGAACGCCGTGAGGAGTATCGCGCCGCGATGGACGCGAAAGCTGCGGCCCGTGACGAGCTGTGGACCGAACGCGAATCGGGTGTGTGGACGGATCCGAGCACCGAGGACGATCGGGCGTGAACGGAGTTACGCGTGCGCGACGCATCGTCGTGAAGATCGGTTCCTCATCGTTGACGCGCCCCGATGGGGGGCTTGACCTGAACCGGATTGACCAGGTTGCGGGTATGGCCGCGCAGTGGTGCCGGGACAACCATGAAATCCTCATCGTTTCCTCCGGTGCCGTGGCCGCAGGGCGCACGCCGCTGGGGATTACCGGGCGTCTCCATGACTTAGCCACTGTCCAGGCGTGCGCGGCAATGGGGCAGGGTCTCCTGGTTGCACAGTGGTCGGCCGCTTTTCAGTCCCACCATCGTCACGTCGCACAGATCCTGCTCACGACCGACGATGTCATGCACCGTGAGCACTACACGAATGCGCGCGACGCGATGGAGCGCCTCCTGTCCCTGGGAGTTGTCCCGATCATCAACGAGAATGACACCGTCGCCACACGCGAGGTGCGTTTCGGTGACAATGACCGGCTGGCCTCCTACGTGGCCCAGATCGTGGCCGCTGATGCGCTGGTCCTCCTGACGGATGTGGATGGCCTGTACACAGCGCCGCCCTCGGACCCTGCTGCCGAACTGGTAGAGACCGTGACGCGCACGGATGATTTGCGGGCGGTGCTGGTGGGCGGTTCGGGATCGTCGGTGGGCACGGGCGGCATGGTCACCAAAGTGCAGGCCGCAACGATGGCTGCTGCATCCGGTATCGGTGTGTTGCTGACAAACGCGGATAAGCTCGATCAGGTGTTCGCCGGGCGTAAGGTCGGCACATGGTTCGAGCCGACGACGTCACGCCCCGCCTCGAGGCGCCTGTGGATTGCGCACGCCGCCCCCTCGTGTGGAGAACTCGTCATTGACGAGGGTGCCGTCCGCGCACTGACTGATCGCAAGAAGTCGCTGCTGGCTGCAGGTATCACAGCGGTGATGGGCAATTTCCGCAGCGGCGACGTTGTCGATGTGGCGGGACCGACCGGGCTGATTGCGCGCGGCATCGCAGCCTACGATGCTGACACAATTGCGCAGATGAGTGGCGAGAATGCGGATGACCTGCGTCGTCAGGGGTGGGATAACCCTCGCCCAGTGATTCACCGCGACGATTTGGCGATCCTGTCGCTTGCATCAGCGGCAAGTATGTCACGATAAGAGTATGACTGAACGTTTAGCTGACATTTCGCAGGTACTGGAAGCAGCCAGGAGCGCCTCGCGCATCTTGTCCACCGTGACGACGCAGCAGAAGAATCGCGCCCTGGGAGCGGTGGCTGCAGCAATCGAGGATCGCAGTGATGAGATCCTCCAGGCTAACGCTGAGGACGTCGCCAGAGCTCAGGCCGAAGGCATGGATGAGGGGTTGGTCGACCGTCTTGCATTGAATGCGCAGCGTCTGGCCGGCATTGCGGACGCGGTGCGCGAGGTGGCATCACTGGCTGACCCGGTGGGAACGATTGTGCGCGGCGCAATGACGGAGACAGGGTTGCGGATCCGCCAGGTACGAGTCCCGATGGGCGTGGTCGGCATGATCTATGAAGCTCGCCCAAATGTCACGATCGACGCCGCCAGCCTGGCGCTCAAATCGGGCAACGCGATTGTGCTGCGCGGTGGCAGCGCGGCTGAGGCGTCGAACAAGGTCATTATCGAGGTCATGCGTGATGCGTTGACGTCGGTGGATCTGTCGCCAGATACGGTCCAGAGCGTTGACCAGTGGGGCAGAGCCGGTGCACGCGCCTTGATGCATGCGCGCGGAGGAATTGATGTACTGATCCCGCGTGGTGGTGCCGGACTGATTCGCACCGTGGTGGAAGAGGCACGCGTCCCCGTCATTGAGACGGGCACGGGCAATTGCCATGTCTACGTCCATGAAGATGCCGATCTGGCTCAGGCGGAGAAAATCATCCTCAACTCGAAGGCTCAGCGCGTGGGTGTGTGCAATGCGGCCGAAACATTGCTGGTGCACCGCGCGGTCGCTGAAAAGTTCCTGGCCAGTGCCTTGTTGCGCCTGACGACTGCGGGCGTGCGCATCCACGGCGATGCACAGACGCTGCAGTACGCATCCGACCCGTCGATTGACTCGGCGATGCTGGAGGAAGCAACAGAGGAGGACTGGGCGCGCGAGTACTTGTCGATGGATCTGGCCGTGCGCGTGGTGGATGATCTGGATCAGGCGATCGAGCACATCAGAACGTATTCGACCGGACATACTGAGGCCATCTGCACGCGTTCGCTGGCTGCG
This sequence comes from Pauljensenia sp. UMB10120, assembly GCF_030212035.1. Lineage (NCBI taxonomy): Bacteria > Bacillati > Actinomycetota > Actinomycetes > Actinomycetales > Actinomycetaceae > Pauljensenia > Pauljensenia sp. UMB10120. The sequence continues at coordinate 354,730 of NZ_JASODH010000002.1, forward strand.
GCGAACCGTTTTAGCCGCGAGGTGGATGCTGCGGCGATCGCCGTGAACGCGTCGACTCGTTTCACTGATGGCGGCCAGCTGGGACTGGGCGCTGAGATCGGGATCTCCACGCAGAAACTTCACGCCCGCGGCCCGATGGGCCTGGAGGAGCTGACCAGCACGATGTGGATTATCGAGGGTGATGGGCATATCCGTTCATGACATGTGACCGGAATGCGTCTGCGCAACCGAGGCTTGGGCTAGTGTGAACTCACCGGTCTGGGATTTACTTAAAGGGGATCTTTGTGACACAGCGACGACGCGTAGGTATCATGGGCGGAACATTCGACCCAATTCACCACGGCCACCTCGTGGCAGCTTCTGAAGTGATGAGCGAATTCGACCTCGATGAGGTGATCTTCGTGCCGACCGCCGTTCAGCCCTTCAAGAAGGGGCGGCGCGTCACTCCGGCTGAGCATCGCTATCTGATGACGGTGATCGCTACAGCTTCGAACCCGCGTTTCGGAGTGTCCCGCGTGGACATTGATCGTGGAAAGATCACGTACACAATCGATACCCTCACTGATCTGAAGAACCAGGATCCGGATGCGGATTATTACTTCATCACCGGTGCGGACGCCCTCGAACGTATTGCTGAGTGGCGGGATTCCGACAAGCTCTTTGAGATGGCTCAGTTCGTCGGCGTGACGCGACCTGGACATGAGCTGAAGAAGCCGTTGACGCCGCATTCGAATATTCGCCTGCTTGAGGTGCCCGCTATGGCGATCTCGTCGACTGACTGCCGTAATCGCGTGAACCAGGGCAAGCCTGTGTGGTACCTGGTGCCTGACGGCGTGGTGCAGTACATCGCGAAGTATGGGCTGTATCGGGATACATCTGCGCCACAAACTGGGATTGATGACCCATACGAGCAGTAGTCGTGGCACACTGGAGGTGTCAGGGGAGTTCACCAACAGTAGGGAGTGTTTGTGACAGTCAGCAGTCACACAAGCCAACTTATCGCCGTTGCGGCTCAGGCCGCGTCTGACAAGCTTGCCTCCGACATGAAAATGATTGACGTGCGCGCACGTATGCCGCTGTCCGAAGCCTTTATGATCTGTTCGGCTTCATCTGCGCGCCAGGTCAGTGCCATTGCAGAGAACATCATGGATGAGCTGGCAGCTCAGCTGGATCTTCGCCCTGAACGCATTGAGGGGCGTACCGAGGGGCGCTGGGTTCTGATTGACTACGCGGATGTTGTGATCCACGTCCTGACCGATGAGGACCGCGAGTATTACGCATTGGAGTCCTTGTGGGCTGACCAGCCGATTACTGAGCTTGACGCGGACCGGGACCTGGAAGCGCTCGGCGCGTAAGGGCGTCGGCTTCAAGGAACTGTGCCATGTCACCTGCCCGTATCGTGTGTATGCGTCACGGACAGACCGACCACAATGTGGCTCGGCGTTTCCAGGGCATGTCCGATGTGCCGTTGAATGAGTATGGTCGCGAGCAGGCCAGGCGTGCAGCCGGTGTGCTTGCTCAGCGCGTGACCAGTGCGCCTGCCGGTGTGGGAATTTCGGCTGCCGCCACCTATTCCGTCGCACGTGTGGTGGTGGCCAGCTCACCGTTGAGGCGGGCGGCTGAAACTGCCCAGATCGTCGCGGCGGCGCTGCGTCAGCGTGGGACGACGGTTGACGGTGTTCATGCTGATAAGCGCTTCATCGAGCGCTCGTATGGACGTTTTGAGGGTGCGACGATTGAGCAGATCCGTTCTTTAATGCCGGTGTTTTTCGACCAGTGGTCCGCTACCGGTGAGTCTGCGGGTGCGGGTATCGAGCCGTCCGGCGAGGTGGGGGAGCGTTTTGCTGCAGGCGTTGCCGACGTGTCGCAGGGCATGGACGAGGGGGACGTGCTGATTGTCGTGGCGCACGGGTCGGCGATCTCCCGAGGCTTGACAACGCTGCTCGGTCTGGATGCGGGTTCTTTCCGCGGTTTGCGGGGCTTGGATAATTGCCACTGGTCGGAGCTTGTTCCCGATCGCAAGCACGGTGGCTGGCAGCTGGCTGCGTACAATGTGGGGTGGAGCGAGCAGGCAATCGGGGCGTGATCACCTGCACATCGTGTGAATTGTGCGATGGCGTCCTGATTCGCTATAGTGAACAGGTCGCCTGTGGTGACACCCATTTGGGGCTATGGCGCAGTTGGTAGCGCGCTTCCATGGCATGGAAGAGGTCAGGGGTTCGAATCCCCTTAGCTCCACCACGAGCACACTGAATTGATACAATTGCGCAAAATTAGGGTTTTGCGCAAAGGTGCGCGCAAAATTTGAAAACGCGCGCAAAATCTAAAAGTCCTGCTCGCAGGCATAAAAATAGGGCTGACTACCTGAGTGGTGGTCAGCCCTTTTGTTTTGCGTGGCTCTAATAGCTGTCTGCTGGGATTTTTATTTTGGTGCCGTCAGCAAAGATTACGCTCGCCTTGCCCGATGGTGTGATCTGGATGTGCTGGCAAAGAGCACGCAGGGTTGTTCGATCAAAGTCTTGGCTGAGGGTGGCGTTTTGGATGGTTTTCTTAAACCTGGTGAGTTTGGCTTTGATGCCGTGGCGGCGCTCAATTTCTACCTGAGTTGTTTCGTAGGCGGTAATGGCTTCACGTTGGCGGGCTTTGAGCTGGGTGAAGCGCTCTTGGTAGTCGTCTTGATTTTGGGAGTGATGAGCGTTGCGGGTGATGGCTTGGTTGATGAGCCTGGTAGTTACCTCGATTTCACTTGCTTGCTGTAAGGCTTGTTCTTCTAAATCGGTGGTGTCTGATGTGGTGGTAATCAGGTAGTCCCAGTCGATGAGTTGCTGGCTTTTGATGAGCTTGGCGAGTGTTGTTTGGAAGATTGTCTGCAACTGACTATCGCGTAGTACGGGCATTTTCTTTGGGTGAGGAACTGCGAATTTCTGGTTGCATTGCCAGACGATAGTCCGATATTTATCAGTGGAATGCCAGGTCTTACTGCCGTAGGCTGCGCCGCAGTGAGCGCAGTAGACCATACCGGTGAAGGCACGCTCGCGCCGGCCTTGGTTCGTGTTTTTTGCTAGCTCGTAGCGCACGAGTTCCCAGGTTTCAGGATCGATGATGGCTGGGTGAGATCCGGTCACGTAATATTGTGGGACTTCACCTTCGTTGGTTTTGCGCTGCTTGGTGAGGAAATCTACGGTGAAACGCTTTTGCAAGAGTGCATCGCCTTTGTATTTCTCGTTGGTGAGGATGGAGTGGATGGTGGTGTGGCTCCATTTTGCCCGCCGCATCGGTGTGGGAATCCCATCCGCTTCCAATGATGTCGCTATTTGGGGGATGCTCATGCCTTCGAGGTATTGGCGGTAGATGCGGCGCACGATTTGGGCTTGCTCAGGGTTGATTACGGGCTTGCCGTCTGGGCCGCGATTGTATCCGAGGAAGTTACCGTAGGGCATATAAACTTTACCGTCTTGGAAACGCTTCCTGTGACCCCACGTGACGTTCTCGGAGATAGATCTGGATTCTTCTTGGGCAAGGCTCGACATGATGGTGATGAGTAGTTCGCCTTTGGAGTCGAGTGTCCAGATGTTTTCTTTCTCGAAAAACACCTCCACACCCTTATCCTTCAATTTCCTCACGGTTGTCAAAGAATCGACGGTATTACGGGCGAAACGGCTCACGGACTTGGTGACGATCAGGTCGATGCGACCAGCTAAGGCGTCGTCGATCATGCGGTTGAATCCCTCGCGGTGTTTCGTGGAAGTGCCAGAGATTCCTTCATCGGTGTAGATGTCGACGTATTGCCAGCCGTCGTGATTTTTGATGTAGTGCTCGTAATAATCCACCTGCGCGCTAAAAGGTAGGGGGATTTTCGACACTTACCACATTTACTACGACATGACCGAGCCTGGGGGGATGCTCGAGCTGGACTATGCGCGTTTCGTAGCAAATCCAGCCGAATGGCGGATAGGTGTATATAACGCGCAGCGCGGAGAAGAAATATATTTTTCACAGATTCAGGTGGATTCGGAGCAAAAACTAACCCACGTATGCAAGGCTTCGGGATCCATGCCTATAGCTACACCAGTCACTTATATTGCAGGTGAGGCGTGCATGGACGGAGCAATAGGACGCTCTGGCGGAATTCCTTTGGACGTGGCGCAGGCAGATGGTTACGAAAAGTTCCTGGTTCTATTGACCCGACCGCGGGAATACGTGAAAGAAAATCGCCTACCTGATTTGGCGTACCGCTGCTTGCTAGCGCGGTACCCGCAGGCAGCTCAGAGTCTTATTGAACGCCCTATAAATTACAACCGAACCCGAGCCGAACTAGACCGTTTGGAGTCCGAGGGAAAGGCTTATGTGTTTTATCCGCAGCATATGGGGGTGGCGAATTTTGAAGATAATCCCGAGAAACTGGAAGAAAGCTTCGCCGCCGGATACGAACAGATGCGAGGGGAACTCCCAAAGGTCAAAGAGTTCTTAGGGATGTAATTAGAGCGGGTCTGCCTGACTTAAATCCCGCGATGAACGCGTAAAACTTTCGCAAACTAGGATTCCTCTGCGTGGGATTTTGAATGGGATGTAGAGCGAAATTGCAGAATCTGAACACAAGGCTATTATGGCAGGGTGAAAGATAGCTGCCGGGTGTTTGCTCGTGACGTAAAGCGGATTTTTGCGGTTCCGCGATCCCTGATTATGGTCATCGGTATCTTGGTCACCCCAGCCCTGTACACTTGGCTGAATATTTTGGCCTTTTGGAACCCCTACAACGCGACGGAAAACCTACCCATAGCGGTAGTGAACAACGATGTGGGAACGGAATCCGCACTAACTGGTCAGCTAAATGTTGGCAACCTGGTAGTCGACAAATTGTCAGAGAATAAGCAGCTGGGCTGGCAGTTTACTGATCAAGCCACAGCCAATCACAAAATCAGAACCGGGGAAGTTTATGCGACTTTTGTCATCCCTAAGACCTTTAGTAAAGATTTAGTTGATATTTTCAGCGGCCAGCTCCATCAGCCGACCATTGAATACAACGTGAATGAAAAGAAAGGCGCCATTGCCCCCAAAATTACCGGTGCGGGAGCAAATGAACTCGATATTCAAATCACCTCAACTTTCCGGGGCAAGGTAGGCGAGGCCATTGCGCAAGCTTTGCGCGACGGTGCCCTAGAGATCGACGCAAATATTGCTGGTGCTGAGGGCAGTGCTTTAGATGCCTTGAGCGGTATTAACCGGGATCTGGTCGATGCGCAAGGCACCTTGGATTCCGCCAGTGCGTCTGTGACGGGTTCCTTACAGACTATGAAAAAAGTCCGGGCTACGCTGGCTGCAGCTGACCCGGCATTGGCTGATGTTTCCGCGGCTTTAAGTGATGCGCAAGGAATTTTAGGGACGGTCGTCTCTGATGCTTCCGAGTTTGCTGCTCAGGCGGGACAAGCCAGTATTAACGCCCAAAAAGCACTCAATGAATCCTCGGCGGCGGCGGATTCGGCGGTCTCCAATGCGACAAATAAACTTACCGAAATAGACTCGCAGCTGCAATCCGGAATTAAAAGAGCGAATACCTCGATAGAGAAAATGCGTGAGCAGATTGCGATTTTAGAAAGATTCCCGCAGACACAAGAGCTCGCTGCAGAGTTGAAATCTCAGCTGAACGAGATGCAGGATTTGCTCGACAAGGTCGGGAAAACCGGGGCGGATGCCACCAAGGCTAGCAAGGATTTGCAGGCACTGATGAAATCCTTTAATCAGGCTCTGACGGACGCGCAACACGGCGCCACTGGTCTGCGGGAAGAGTCCACTCGAACCGCATCTCAGTTAAACTCCCAGGTGACGCAGCTGTCGGCGCAGCTGGGAGCCATCAACTCCGCGGTGAGTACCGCGCGGATTTCCCTTAAAGAAATTTCTACGCTTACCCGCGGAATCGATGACCAGATTGGGGACACCCAAAAGGTGCTTGATCAGGTGCAGGACGACCTGAACCTGCTGTCCAATACGGCTAGCGGGGCGCAAAACGATGTGGCGACTCTGGCTACCGCGCTCCGGACGGGAACTTTGAAAACAGTCATTGGGCTCGATCCGACCAATATCGGACGCTACTTAACCTCGCCAGTAAAATTCGACCAGAAGCCCCTCTTTCCCATCAACTCATATGGTTCGGGAATGGCGGCTATGTTCCTCAATCTGTCCCTGTGGATTGGTGCGCTCATCCTGGTCATAATTTTCCGGGTAGAAGTCGATAAAGAAGGCTTTGACTGGTTGAGTTTGCGCTCGGCTTATCTGGGGCGCTTCATGCTCTCCGGGGTGCTGTCCATAGCGCAGGGGTTAATTGTCAGCGTAGGCAGTTTGCTGCTGGGAGTGAAAGCCGCCAACGCTCCCGCTTTCATTGCTACCTCCATGCTGATCGGCCCGTGTTATTTGGCAATTATCTATGCTTTAGCAGCCGCGTTCAGTCACGTGGGACGAGCCCTGGCAATCTTGCTGGTGGTGTTGCAGATTCCCGGTGCCTCGGGCATTTATCCGATCGAGCTCATGCCCAGATTCTTCCGCCAGCTTTCCCCGATGCTCCCGTTTTCTTACGGCATCAACGCGATCCGAGAAACTATCGGCGGGTTCTATCACGGGCGGTTCTGGCATGTTATGGCGGTTCTATTGCTCATGAGCGTCACCATGTTCCTTCTAGGGTTTGTGGGGAGGCGTCGTTTCGGTTACTTCACCCAGCTGTTCTACGATGATTTGGCTCGCACTGAACTGGTCGTGAATGAAGACGTTCAGCTACAAAGTCGGGGTTACCGCTTGAGTAACATCATTGCGCTGCTGGCGAACCGAAAAGAATTTTCCACCCGTATCCGGCGACGTCAAGAAGAGTTCAATGCCCGCTATCCCGCTTTGATTAAGGGACTGAGTAGCGTGGGGATTTTGGTACTGCTTGTGCTCGGGATGACTTCCTGGCTCACCTCCGCCAGTAAACCCGTGCTCCTGGGATTAGTAGCGGTTTGGGGAGTGGCCATCATGGGGACTCTGGTTGGCGTAGTTGTACTAAAGAGCTCAATCGAACGAGCCGAGGGACTGTCGCATCTGACGGAAGATGAACTTTTCGAGAGTCTAGCCCGCCAGCGAGACGCGAATGCTATCAAAACCGCAAATCGGTCGGAGAACCTGAGCAGCGAACATTACCGCAGTCGCAGTAAACGTCGCCTCATTAGCGCGTCTGTGCGGGTAGACGCTGCGGATGATAGTTCTGAGCAGTCGGCTGGCGAATCCGATGCCTCCGCAACCAGCGAGGAGACGCGATGAACGAAGTGCTTTTCATCATCCGAGACGATTTCCGTCAGATTCGCAGCAGCATTATGGTTCGGATTTCCCTGGTCCTGTTGATTGTCGTGCCCATGTTCTTCACCTGGTTCAACGTGTTGGCTACTTGGGATCCCTTCTCAAATTCGGGACAGCTGAAGATTGCTGTGGCTAACACCGACGACGGTTACACCAGCAAAATACTGAACGTCAAAGTAAATGTGGGAAACACGGTACTTAAGGAACTGGCAGTAAACGACCAGTTTGATTGGGTAATAACCAGTAAAGATCAGGCTTTGGAGGGTGCGCGCTCGGGGGAATATTACGCGACAATTGTGTTACCGGCGGATTTTTCAAAGTCCATGTTTACCTTCTATGCCGGCGGAGCAGCCCCGGCAAATATCACGCTGTACACCAATGAAAAGAAGAACCCGCTCTCAGCCAATCTCACCACGCAAGGCGCCCAGGGAGTCACCGCGCAGATCAACACGGTATTTTCGCAAACCTTGGCAGAAGCCACCGTGGCTATCGCTGAGGACGTGTCCTCTTATCTAGAGCATGCTGATACTCAGGCAGCTCTGGATCGGCTGAGCAACCACCTCCAAACCCTCTCTGCAGAACTGAATTCCGGGGCGAACACCGTTAGTTCTCTGTCTACCTTGATAGGTTCGGCGGTGCCACTCGCCACCGGAGCAAAACAGCTGGCTGCAGGGGTGCAGGATTCCTTTGAGGAGGCTGTTGACTCCACATTTGATTCCGGGAAAAAAGGTGCCGGCGGAACAACCAATCCCCTCGCATCCGTATCCTCTAGGCTCGACGATGCTGTGAGACTGGCAGAAGGCAATATCTCCGATCTGCAAAAGCAGTTAGACGAGTTGCTGAATTCGGCCAATAGCACCAGCCAGAGCAGTGCGGACACAGTCGAACAGCTGAAAACTTTGTTGGATAAACAAATCGCTGGCTTCCAACAAACACGGGACGCACTCGAGCAGGCACTGGGACCGGACGGGGCGGATTTAGAAGGGAAGGATCCAGCCGTTGACCGATTGCTGTCCGAGCTGGACGCGGCGATAGCTCGCCAACAAACCTTGTCCGAGCGACTGGGCAGTATTGCATCTGACCTACGCAGGGGAGTAACCCTCGATTCTGACCTGAGAGAGAAAGCCCGCCAAGCCATAGCAGACGCGCAACAGGCTATTGCCACCGCTCGATCCAATTTTGAGAAAAACTTACAGCCAAGAATTGAGAGCCTGCGTAAGAACCTGGATTCTGCCGGGAAAAATGTGAAGATTTTCCGCTCCTATCTGCAGGCGGTGCAAACCGATCTGTCGGAAAGTGCGGGCGGGATGATAGCGAGTATGCGTCAGGCTCAAAATAGCCTGGACAATACCGCGACAAAGATGCGTGAGGGAGCCCGCCGCTTGGATCAGGCTCGGGAACAGATTTCGTCTGCCCAGTCGCAAGGGGACTTGAAAAAAATCGTCACCACGTTAGGAGCTGACCCCAAAGATTTTGCCCGACTAATTTCGTCCCCGATAGCGGTAAAACGCAATGCGGTGTTCCCAGTCGCCACCTTTGGGGTGGGGATGACTCCGCTTTTCACCGTTATCGCTCTATGGGTGGGGGCGCTCCTGGCGGGGGTTTTCCTGCGCACTGATGTTTCTGAGAATGTGGCTAAACGCTATCTGGCCAGCAGGGGAGTCCGGAAAGATCCTGATGCAGTCGCCGGTGCGGATGCGAATGCAGAGGAATTGTCCCGGTCGGAAGGGGCGGAAACGAAGGCAAGTGAAACCGCACCTACTCCCGATGCGAAAACAGCCGCGAAAGCCGCAGAAAAAAAGTCTATATTTACCGGGGCGCAAGAATATCTGGGGCGTTACTTTATGTTCTGGGTAATTGGGATGGCACAATCCACATTGCTGATGGTCGGGCTGATTGTGTTTGTGGAGATTGAACCAGCCCACCCCTTCCTGCTGATTTTGGCAGGCTGGGTTATTTCCACCGTCTTTACCGTTATCGTTTATACGCTGGTGATGGCACTGGCTAATGCGGGTAAAGCCTTAGCAGTGTTGTTACTGGTGCTACAGATTTCTGCCGCTGGTGGAGCTTATCCGTTGGAACTATTGCCGCAATGGTTCCAAAACATCAGTCCCTGGCTGCCCGCCACCTATGCGATTAATTTGATGCGTTCAGCTATCGCCGGGATTTATGCAGGGGATTTTGCCTATAACCTGGTGATGATCCTGGTGTTTGTGATTCCGAACTTAGTGCTCGGTCTGGTATTACGGCATACGATTGCCGGGCGGATCCACGATATTGCCAAAGAGGTCGAAAAAACGAAAGTCATGTAGCCAGGCGCACACCGGGCACCTCCCACTCCGTCCAGCACGGGAATAAGTTTTTCCTCTTGCCCAAAATCCGAAAAAGACAGCGTCTTTTTCGGATTTAACGCCCGCCTAGCCGACTCGGATAAAACTTATTCCCGTGCATAATGGTGGGGTGGGCAAGTTTTACAGGAACCGATCTTTTGTCCCGCTTAATACCTACGCTCCCCGGCACAATCAGCTAGGCAGGTTTTCTTTGGCTTGGCGGGTGCTTTGGTCAAAGTCCTCAACGTTATTGGCAGAGTTTGCCCCCAAGGGCGAAGACACCGAAGGAACCTTCTTAAAAGTCAGTGCCGGATCATAGGGCATGGGGCGCTGACCTTTGCGGCGTGCCGCTGAAATAAGAGTTGCCACCCAGGACAGTAGCGTCCAGATTGCCAATACCACTAGCGCCTTACCTAAGTGCAGTTCTCCGCCCGCAATCGCCGCGCGAATAGTGCGCGCCACATGGGTCATGGGGAGCAGCGGGCTGAGGAACTGGAAGAACCTAGGGGCGGTTTCTACCGGGAAGGTAGCTCCGGTAGAGGTGATTTGCAGGCAGAGCAGGATTACCGAAAGGGCGCGTCCTCGATATCCGAGGGCGGCTACGCAAGCCTGGTTCACTGCCACGTATCCGATAGAAGCCAGTACCGCTATCAAGATTAAGGCCCCGAAGTTTTGGGCATCTAGCTTTAGGAACAGTTGCAGCCCAGTTACTACAGTAACTGCTTGCAGAGCGCCAAAGAGCGCCCCGATAGCCATAGACCGGAAACCACATCTCCAGAAGCTCTCTTCGGGGTGACGCCGCAAAGCCAGGGCGGGGAAAATCAAGAAGATAGCAATCCCGCCGATCCACAAACATAGCGCCATGAAGAAGGGGGCGAATCCGGCACCGTTATCGTGAACCGGATTTTGGCGTACCGATTTCACGTCCGCGACCCCACTAGCGGCCTTCGAAACTTTTTTCGCCTGTCCCTTATCTACAGTGGGAACCTGCTCAGCGCCATCACGTAGTCCATCTTCTAGGCTGGAAGCACCGGTGGTTAACTTGTCGATTCCTCCCGCTAACTGTTTTCCACCCTCGGAGGCTTTGCCCGCACCCTGGGAAAGCGAATCAAGGCCGCCGCTGAGAGCATTAGCCCCCGTGCGTAACTGTCCGGAATTTTTATCTAGGGTAGAGGCTCCGGCAGAGAGTTTCTGAACCCCCCGTTGCGCCTGGTCTAATCCGTTCGCCAAGGCATAAGTGCCATCTCTTAGAGTCGGTTTTTGCTTTCCGGTCGAGCCTGTGGGGTAAGGGCGGTTTGCCGGCTAAGTTCCTTAACTCCTTGATCTGCTGCGTTCAGCTTCGCCTTCATTTCTTGTGGATCAGCCTGGGAAAGTTTGTCCGCGATCGTCAGCAGGCCTTGACCCTTGGTGATATTTTCGGACAGCTGCTGCAGGGTGATGCCCTGTTTGTTCGCTAGTTCAGTAAGCAACTGGCACTGGGGGAATGACGGAAGTGCCGCCGGGGGCACCTGGGCGCATTTGTCCGCTGCTTGTTTAAGTTCGTTCAACAATTGGTTGATTTTGGCGGTATCGATGTCGGCTTGCGAAAGTGGGGCTAAAAGATCCACCAAGTCATTTCCGGGTTAATACCTGAATTGTGTGTATAAATTCGTTATTTTTTTGGGGTTTGATCAAGGGTTATGACGGTTTGAATATGCTTTGAGAGCATATTGTGTGAAGAGTGCTTGTAATCGACCGGTTTGTGGTGTATGCGGACAAAGGCTTGTAAAGAACGGTAAGACTAGCTCTAGGCGAACTAGGTGGCGTTGCCTGGCCTGCGGGTCCTCGGCAGTTAAATCACGTCCTGATATGAGCGCTAGAGCCCAAGCAGACCTGTTTATAAAATGCTTGGCGGGAAAACCCCAGTACCCGAGCCGCTACCGTCAAGGTCGCCTTACCCGCCTTGATCAGCT